>NZ_CP017947.1:0-300000 GCF_003952665.1 Bosea sp. Tri-49 | reverse complement strand
CCCGCCAGGGCAGCTGCCGCCTGTGTGTCCTGCGGAAGCAATGCGAGGAAATCTTCCATCAAGGCTGAGTCGAAGCGGAAATTCGGCGGAAACTGCCAGAGCAGCGGGCCCAGCTTTGACCCAAGCTGGAGTAGGCCGGACGCAAGGAAGTTGGCGAGCGGCGTTTCGATGTCCCTAAGCCGGCGCATATGCGTGATGTAGCGCGATCCCTTGATGGCGAAGACGAACCCGTCGGGCGCCGCCTGCGCCCAGCGCGCGAAGGCACCCGGTTTTTGAAGCCCGTAGAACGTGCCGTTGATCTCCAAGGTCGGAAACTGCCGAGCCGCGAAGGCAAGCTCGTTTTTCTGCACCAGTCCTTTCGGATAGAAGTGTCCGCGCCAGGGCGAATACGTCCACCCAGACACACCGATGCGGATCGCCGCCGGCTGTGGCTGACACACGCGTTTCGCTCGCTTGCTCATAGCCAGGCCTCATCCAGGCGTGGGCAACGGCCAACGCAATTCATCGAAGATGCTCGCGGCAAACGCCCAGCTGCTCACCCCTGTTCCGGGCGGCCCATTCGGTGTGCCCGCACGACGCAACGGAGCCTCTTACGTCAGGTGGCATCCAAGCCTAGCCCGACGAAAACTTTCAGATTACCGGAATGCGCTGGCTGCCGGCATTTCGCAGCGCGGGTGAGCGGCGGCGACTGACTTCAGCCACGCAGGTCGATGAAGCGGGTCACTACGCGTCGAACCAGCTCCTCGTCTGAGACTGACTGAGACATGAGACCCGCCACGATCTGCGCCGCTCGGGCGCGCTCGCCTTCTGGCGCGCCGTGGAAGGTTACGCCGAGTCGCTCGATTTCGCTCCAGGCCTGATCCAGGGCCGCCTGGGCTCGAGCAATTTCAATGGGGTCGCTAAGGGATGAGAATGGCATGGCGTCCATGTCGGATGCAGCTGGCAGCTGCGCATTAACATGGATTAATGTGGGCGCGCGGCCAGGACGCTGGGGAGGCTTTGGTCGTTCAGCCTGACGTTCTTCGTGCGGATAATCGAATCTCCGGGGCATTCTTGTCAAAGAGCAAAGGGAACGGCAAGCCCGACCCCATGGATATGCGCGGCTGCTCTTCGTCAGGACGCCTGGGCACGCCGCGGAATGAACGCACCTCCGAACCGGGAGAGCGCCTGACGATCAAGGATTTGAACTTTGCCCCGGCTCGATCGGATGACATGATCACCTTCCAGAACGTGCATTGCGACTGTCACACCTGAGCGCCGGACACCAAGGAACTCCGCGAGATCATGATGTGTGACAGAAAGTGCTTCGCTGCCCAGGGCATCGCAACAGCTGGCGAGCCAGCGCGCGACACGCTTCTCCAGCGACAGGGCGAGGCTCGCACCCGCTTCTGACAGGAAGTCGGCAGACGTCCGATAAGCGTATTGCAGCAACCGGTCGTAAAGGCTGCGATCTCGTGCCAAGGCACGCGACAATGATCCAAGACCAAGGCGAACCGCATTGCCGCTTCTGAGCACGACCGCATCTAGCACAGGAAAGCTCGGCAAGAGGACTTGGTGGACGCCAACCACATCTCCTCGTCGCGCAATTCCCACAGGAATGCGCGCCTGCCCGCGAACCATCGTCAAGGAAACGGCCGAGTCGAGCGGAAAATAAATGGCTTCGTCCCGCAGCGAGCTCCCCTTGTTCAGACAGACGAGTTCGCCGGCGCCGGACAGCTGCTCACCCGAATCGGGCAATAAACACGGTGACGTCTCTTTCCCCCCGAGCGCGGCTTCCATGAGAGGCTCCATGCATCGGTATCGAAATCAACCCCGGTTCGGAATTTGGCGCATTAACCTGAGTTAAGCGCCATAAAGACGGCATACGATCTGATCAGGAACGATGGCCGACAAAGCTACAGAACCTTGGCCCCTCTTTCGTCCGCTGGCGTGCCCGATTTGGGCTCAGCACCTGCGATCGGCAACCCGGCATCCATGGTCGGTTCGACGGAAGACGTCTCCTGCGGTTCCACTTGCACGGCGACAAGGGATGAACCGTCGGTCAGATCCTGAGCTTGCCGGTTGGCATCCGCTTCCGGCACGCCAGCATCGACCAGGGCGCCTGCGGTGCCGCCGGCGAGTCTCCCCCAGCGGCCACCATAAACCAGCCTGCCGCGCGGATGGGACGCACCAACGAAAGCAGGGCGACCGTTCATGTCATACCGACCAGTGGCGACCGGCAAACTTTGTGGTCACCGCGCCGGGGTCCGGGGTGATCGTCCTGAACCGCGCTCGCGCCACGTCCAGCAAAAGGCGCGGCAAAAGATCGAAAGCGTATCTGGTCTCCACCCGCTCCAGCGCCGTATGATAATCGCGGCCCCAGGGCCCGATGTTTACCGTGGGAACGCCGATCACCGCGCCCGACCAACGCACGCCACTGTCCCAGGCGGGCGTGTTTTCAGCGATGAGACCAAGGCTCTGCGTATCGGCCTGCCCGAGAAAACTCATGTCCGATATCCCGGGAAAATGCCGACACAATCCGACCACTGTATCACGGGTCGCCATCGTTTGAGCGCGCGCGACCTCGATGGCCGCGAACATTGCCTGGGCCTGGTCGCTTTGGTCCATCTCGACATGCGGATAGGGCAGCGAGCCGAAGCCGATGACCACCGCCGGCCCGCTACGGCCGGCGAGCTGCCAAGCTCTAAACGTTAGTTTTTCGTTCTGGTCCGGCAGCGAGAGCCCATCGCATGACAGCTGCCGTGCCATCTGCTTCAGACCATCAGCGTTCGAAGGATCGCGGCTAGCTTCTGCGACGACCGCCGAGGCCCGGAAGATCGGAATGTCCTGCGGCGTCGAATTGGTTGTCGTCGCGAAAGCCTGCCGTTCGGCGAGGGTTCGGGCAAAAGCCGCCACGGCATCCCTGATCAGGTCCTCGAAGGCGCCAAGCACGTCGGCCGCGGCGCGGCCCATGGTCAGGATATTCCAGCTCGCGAAGCAAGCATCGGGTGTCGTGACGTCGTAATGACGCTTGCTGTCCTTGAGGCTGAGCAGCGTCGGTGGAATGCCAGGCTCGCCGTCCGGTCTGTCAGTCAACTCCGTCGCCCATTCCAGGCGCGACGCGATCGCCCCGGCGATCGCTGCTGCGTTGATCCCCTGTAGCGGGTGGCTGGCATGGGTCGGTTGCCCGATTACCAGCGCCGTCGGCAGGAGCTTGCCAACGCTGCCGAGCGCCACGGAGCGACCCAGTGTCCCGTCTCCCCTATCGCCTATGCAATCGAGGTTGATCGCGCCGACGAGGCGAATGCCGCGCTCCTGCACGATCTGCGGCATCGCCGTTGCCAGCGCGCGCGCGCCGACCGAATTCACCTCTTCGTCCGGTACGGCGACAAAAAGCAAATTTCCCAGCCGCTCGGAGCTTTGCAAGAATTCTTCGATCGCGGCCAGTCCGGCAGCGAGGCCCGCCTTCATATCGAGGAGCCCGCGCCCAGGCAGAAAAAGGCCGCTTTCGAGATCGCGTTTTGCAAGTTCCTCTGCCGGCGTCGCCGGCGATCGAAGCTGCCGAAGCAGCGCCTCCCGCAGCGGCTCTGGGTCGGTCGCAAGCTCGCGCAGCTCGCCATAATCGTCGACGGGCACAGTATCAAAGTGCCCGGTTAACAATAGGGCTTTGTCTCCCTTGCCACGAGCGAGTACCGCAAGGCAGCTGCGGCCGAGCACGTCATCCGGTGCCGGGATTAGCCACACCTCGCAACCTCGCCAGAGGAGGGAGGCTCGCAATCTCTCCGCCAGCGCTGCTGGCAAATCACGCTCGCCCTGCGTTCCCGTAACGCTGGCAAATCGCGTCAGCCAGATCGCCCAATCGCGCGCCCGATCCGCAATTGTCATCATCGTCGTGCAGATTCCCGTCTCTGTTACGCCCCTGGTCGAAAATTGGGCGACCGAGCCTAGATTCTCCTTTTTGCATGATCGTTCCTTCGCCACCATGCAGGCCTGCGGCGGAGTTGGACAACATGGCATTCCTTGCGGTTGATTTGGACGCACTCGAACTGGCGCCACATCTGATTGGAGCTGTGCTTCTCGTCGACGGTGTTGGCGGAACGATCGTCGAGACCGAGGCTTATCTGAGCAGCGATCCGGCCTCGCACAGCTTTCGGGGCCCGACGCAGGCCAACAGGGTGATGTTCGGCCCGCCCTGGCGTGCCTATGTTTATCGGTCATATGGCTTGCACTGGTGTTTTAACGTCGTCGCAGCTGATTACGGTGCGGTGCTGATCAGGGCGCTGGCGCCAGAACAGGGGGTGGAGCGGATGATCGCGCGACGTGGCACTAGCGCATACCTCTGCGCGGGGCCAGGACGCCTGGCGCGGGCGCTGGGGTTAACCTCGCGCCATAACGGCTTGAGCCTGGCAGAGCCGCCTTTCGCCATCGTTCCGCGTGACAGTGAACCGGAAATCCTGCGTGGGCCGCGCATCGGCATTTCCAAGGCTGCGGAGCGACCCTGGCGCTTTGGCCTTGCCAGGTCCCCGCATCTCAGCAAACCGTTCGAGCGCCGGCAACGGACGAGGCCGGGCCAGAGTCCATGAGGCAACTGGTCTGCCTTAGTCCGAGAGCCGACGCGGATTGGAGGCAAAACTATGCGCCGGTCGTAGCGTGAGACACGTTGACGGCCTTTGACTCAGGCGAGCCCTTTTGACGTAGAAAGATCGACAAGACGACGATCACCGCCGTCGAGAGGAACTCTGATTGCCAGTTTTGGAAGGACTCGAACCAGAACCGACTGTCGAGAAGATAGTCTGCCGCGGCCAGATGCGGTTGGCCATGCTGGAGGGCTTCGGCATTCGCCGCGTGCAGGCTTCCCCAAAAATGAAGCCCGAACGAAATCAGAAAAAGCAGAATCAGGGTAATGCCTAGTGACCGCGCGTAAAGT
This sequence comes from Bosea sp. Tri-49, assembly GCF_003952665.1. Taxonomy (NCBI): domain Bacteria; kingdom Pseudomonadati; phylum Pseudomonadota; class Alphaproteobacteria; order Hyphomicrobiales; family Alloboseaceae; genus Allobosea; species Allobosea sp. Tri-49. The sequence goes on along the minus strand of NZ_CP017947.1, from coordinate 295,094 downwards.
GCGCGTTTCCAACCTCCTTGTCGTGCGGGCCATGGACTATCGGACCCGAGCGGCACCTCATCCTCCCTTTCATCTGGATCCTTCGACTCGGCCGATCCGCGCTGCACCAACACCGCGGTCAACACGACATACGACGCCATCTGGAGAAACTCGCTCTCCCAGTTCTCGAACAGGGCAGATATGAAGGATCCACCCGTGAGATACTCCAAGAACGGTGTCGAGGTTACGCCGTGAACGGCGCGCTCTTGGTTATGGGCGTGCCAGCCTGTCCACGCCATCCCGGCAAGGCTGCCTATGAACAGCGCCATCAGCACGATGGTCAGGCCGTTATCGCGGAGAATATGCTGCCTGGATTCCTGCGAGCGCATTGGCTCTCCTTTCCGCGTCGGCCGCAGAGAGGGGCCTTGCACCTACAATCCGGGAGCCAAAGGGCGAGTTCCCCGAACGACGCCATGTTTATGAAGCGTGCGGGGCCCGCAGAGTTGACGCTTCAAGCGTCGCGCCTCTAGCGAAATCTCGGACTGGACAAAGCGAGGTCATTCCGGATGGTTGTGGCGGCCACTCCGGCTTCTCCCATCGCGTGACTGATCTGATCGAGACCGATCACGACGTCTCCTGCTGCATATAGTCCGGCAATGCTGGTGCGTTGGTGGCTGTCGACCTTGATGCAGCCATCTTCCGTCACGGCCGCTCCGAGCAAGGTCGCAAGTTCCGAGTGGACGACAGATCCCAGGGCTGGGTAGACGGCCTCGAAGCAGACCCGCCCAGTCGCCGATGACATGCTCAAGCCGCCTGCTTCGAGCTGAAAATCCTGGGCCGGGCCGCCAATGACCCGGACCCCGATGGTGGTGAGTCGTGCGGCGATGGCCCCGGGCAGGTCGCCGCGCTCGTTCAGGACGAGACTGACGCGGTCGGTAAACGACCTCAGAAATTCGCACTCTTTCGCCGCGCGAGCATCGGAGCCAATTACCCCGACGTCCTGGCCCGTGACCTCGTAGCCGTCGCACACCGGGCAATAGCGAAGACGTCCTAGGCTCAGCGCCTCGGCGTGCAGTGCGTCATCGATGGGAGGGCGACAATTCGTGACGCCGGTCGCGATCAGCACCGAGCGCGCACTGAACGCGTGGCCGTCTCCCCGGGCCGAGAACCCGAGTCGATCGCGGTCGATTTCGTCGATCTGGCAATCGACGATCTGCGAGCCATACCTGACTGCTTGCGCACGCATGCGCGTCAGGAGGCCGCGACCCGAAATGCCATTCGGAAAGCCAGCATGATTTTGAGAGCAAGTGATCTGCAAGGCCCGGCTCTGGCGCCCGTCCGCAACGGCGACGGTCAAGTGAAATCGCGCAAGATAAATCGCCGCCGTAAGGCCGGCAGGTCCGCCGCCGATGATAAGGCAATCAAGCTGTTCAGGCATCACGATCCCATCAGCGGCCAATCATTCAAGCCAATACAACGCGCGAGAACGACGTTGGATCTATGAGAGGCGCTACGGGTTAGAGCGTCACGGCACGAGCTTGAAAGGGTACGAATTGCACCAACCAATACGAGGGCGCTTCCACTTCAATCGCGCCGAGCTTTGGGCGGACGGCCTGGTTCATGGGCTCGGAATCATGTTGGGGATTGGCGCGGTCGCATTCCTGATCGCGCGGGTCGTCGCAGCAGACCCGATGCCTGGTCTGATCCCGGTTGTGATCTACAGCTGCGCGTTGATGGCAGTCCTCCTTATCTCCGCCGTCTACAACATGTGGCCAGTTTCGCCGATGAAATGGCTGATCCGACGCTTCGATCACTCGGCGATCTACGTCCTGATCGCGGGCACCTACACGCCTTTCCTGGCCAGGATGGGCGAGGGCGCGGTGGCGCACATCCTTCTTGCTGCCGTCTGGATCGCGTCGGCCGCCGGGGTCCTGCTCAAGGTCGCCCTTCCCGGCCGGTATGATCGCCTGTCCATCGCGCTCTATCTGCTCATCGGCTGGAGCGGCGTATTCGCCTGGGAGAGTGTCGCCCAGCTCCCTGGCATGGCCTTGTGGCTGATCGTGACTGGCGGCCTGCTTTACACACTGGGCGTGGTCTTTCACGTCTGGCATGCCCTGCCCTTCCAGAACGCCATCTGGCACAGCTTCGTGCTTGCGGCTTCCGGTTGCTTCTACGGAGCCATCTTTCAGGCCTATGCAGTTTCGGCGTCGACTTGAAGCGGAGCGTGCTTGACCGAGCCGACGGATCAGCATTTCGGTCTCGTTCGTACGCTGCCGCACCAAGCCGGGTCATAGGTCCGAACCTTCCGTCCAGTAGCGGGTAGTCACAGCAGGCCCGGGAGGCACCTGCCATGACAATGACGATCCGAAGCCAGGATGAATACAGGACCGCGCTGACGCGTATCCGTGCGTTGCGGACGAGCCCGGCGACGGTCGCTGAGACGAGCGAACTCAAGGCGCTCCTCGGGGCGGCGGACGATTGGCACCGGAATAGCGGTGGCGAAGCTGCCGGAGAGCGCGACGATCTCGCAGCCCTCTCCGTTCAGACCAGTTCGACATTTGCCTTGGAAATGGCTAGCCGTTTCCCGGGAACCGACTGGGTCGCCGACCTCGCCGACCTGCTCGGCAAAAAGCGCGACTATGTCGAATGGCATCTGCAACATGACGTCATGCCGCCCGAGGACTTGCTGCTGGCTGCGCTCCGCCTGATCGAAGGCGAAAGGCCTTCGCAGCGCAGAGCTGCTGAAGAGGGCGTTGAGAGATCCCCTCCGGGGACCGAAGCGGCGCCGCCACTTCCGAGCGTCGATGAGCACCCGGCGCGCGGAAGGAAGACAGCTCTCCTCGGGTCGCTGCTGACTGCTCTTGCCACCGGCACGGCGATCAGCGTCGTGACGAGCGGTGTCCTGGCGTTCCTGGCGCGGATGGAGGGGCGGTCAGCCGTTCGGCCGCTCAATTCCACCAGCCATTGGTACTGGGGTGACGCTGCCGGGCGCTCGCGACGGGTCGATACGGCCCACACAGTCCTCGGCTTCGTCACCCATCATGGCGCCTCGGTTCTCTGGGCCGCGGTCTACGAAGGGCTGCGCCGGCAGCGGCCCGGCCGCCCTGCGCTTGGCGATGCCGTGGCCGTCTCGGCTCTCGCTGCATTTGTCGACTACGCGGTGGTGCCCAAGCGGCTGACGCCAGGGTGGGAAAAAGTGGTCAGCCCAGGCGCCATCGGCATAACCTATGTCGCGATGGCTCTTGCGCTCGCGGCCTCGTCTCTGGGAACCCGCGGCGGGAGTAAGGCGCGATGAGCAGCCTCGGCGGCCGCATTGTCCTGGGCGCGCTGGCGGGCCTGGTGGCTACGCTGCCGATGACGATTGCGATGAGGCGTCTGCACCGCGTGCTGCCGGACCACGAACGCTATCCCTTGCCGCCGCGGGAAATCGCCGAGGATCTGCCAAGCCTGGGCCTGCCAGTGTCGAGCGCCACGCTGCTCCAGCATTTTCTCTATGGCGGAGCTGGCGGTGCACTCTTTGCCGGTCTGTTTCGACGAGGAGGAATCGCAGCAGGCTCCGGCTACGGGATTGCTGTTTGGATCGGAAGCTATCTCGGCTGGGTACCGGCCGCGCGCATCCTGCGTCCCGCCACGCAACATCCGATGCGCCGCAACGTGTTGATGCTGGCTGTCCATCTCGTCTGGGGTGCTTGTCTGGCTGCCGGGCTTGCCGAGCTCGAAAATGCCGAGCGCGACAGCTTCTCGCTGTCCACCAGCCCCAATCCCAAATTGAAGGATCGCGCAGGACTGCAGGCCTGAGCGCGGCTCGCTGCGTCATCCAAATAGCGAAAAGCTTGGCCGGGCGATCATCAGCCAGAGGATGGCGAGGATGGCTCCGAACGCCGGAAAGCCGAAGACAAACCAGATCCAGAACAGGCGGTGATAGGCCGGAGGCAAAGCCTCGCCGGCGGCATCGGCCGCTTCTGCCAGATTACGCATCCGTATCTGGAAAACCAGCACTGGCAGCCAGAAGGCGCCGATCACCACATAGAGGATGGTCGACAGAACGATCCAGCCTTCAGCCAACGCGTAGCCGGCTTCGTGCGCGAGCCATACCCCGGTGATCGGCTGCATGATGACGGCGGTCGCCGTGAAGAGGAAATCGGCGGTGACCACAATGCGGGCTACGCCGGCGATCTTGCCGACATTGCCGGTCCGATGAGCCATCACCATGAAAAACGCGATGCCGGCTCCGGTGCCGATCAGCACAATGGCGCCGAGCAGATGCGCAAACTTCAGGATGAGGTAGGTCATCAGCGATCCTTCAGCGTGGCGAGCCCGACGAGGAGCAGCGCGATGACGGGGCCGATCTTGAGGAGCGGCGCCAGCGGATCGAGCCAAAGCCAAGGAGTGACGATCGTCCCCGCCAGGGCATACAGCGCGGAGACCACGATGCCGGCGATGAGAGCGGCACGTGTCGTGCGGCGGATCGCGATTCCAACGCCGATGAGTAGATCGGCGATTCCGCCGCCGATGACGACGAGCGCCGCGGTTGAACTGCTCAGCCTGTCCGCGAGCAAGCCAAGGCCGGCCCCATAGCCCGGCCCCAGAGAGGCGAGGCTCGAGCCCATCCAGAAAAGCACGAGACTGCCGAGTACCACGGGCTTCAGAAGGTAGAGCCGCGCAAACCAGCCCTCTTGCACCGAGGCCGGCCGCGCCATCAAAGCGGCCGAGAGCGATTTCGGCGCGATGCCGGTCAGGCGCTGCCAGTCCGAGGGATCGCCCACCGCCCCGCGCGCAATCTCACTCCGCGCGGTCGAGCGCACCGCAGGGCGCCAGCCGAGCCGCGCGGTGAAATCGCCGAGTCGGTAGAGACCCGCAGCCAGCCATGCCGGCAGGCGAAACTCAAAGGCCGGCCTGAACCCGAGCCAGCGCCTATATTGCCGTATGACATCGGGAAAACTCATCGCCTCGGGACCCACGAGCTCTAGCACCAGCCGGCTGGGGGAAGCAGGATCGATGAAGAAGATCGCTGTCGCCGCGACGTCGTCCAGTGTCACCGGCTGAATTGGCGCCGTGTCGGGCATGACCGGCAGGACCGGCAGCGCGGCGAGGCCGCGTATCAACGCACTGGCACCATAGGCAGGCGCGCCGAGCACGACGGAGGGTCGGAGAATGACCCAATCGAGATTGCTCGCCATCAAGGCGGTATCGCCGGCGAGTTTCGTTCGCGAAAACTCCGTAGGCGTCGCCCGATCCACGCCGATCGCGGAGAAATGGACGATGCGGCGTACACCGCTCGCGTGGCAGGCTGCGAACAAAGCTTGCGGCCCCTGGCTATGGGTATCGGCCAGGCGGTCGGTCGGCCCGCTTTGCAGCCCACCGGCGCAATTCACGACCGCATCGACCCCTGCAAGGTGCCTTGACCAATCCTCGGCGCGCGAACTGGCAAGATCGAGCCGGATCCACTCTAGGCCCGGCAGGCGACGCGCGCTCGCCCCGACATCTCGCGCCGCGCCCACGACCTGATGCCCGAGCACGGCAAGCTCGGCGGCGATCCGCGTGCCGATCAGGCCGGTCGCACCGATGATCAAAATCCGGCTCATGCTCGACCGCTCCGCGCCTCAGCGCCGGGCCGGACCTTAACGGGCCGCCAGAAAACCGACGAACAAGCCGGCGGCGGCCGCCCACCCCAAAGCTCGCATTGGCCGGGCGCGGATCTCATCGATCAGCATCTGCTGGACGTCGCCCACTCGTTCGTTGGTCGCTTCGACCATCCGGTCCGTATCGACGCCGAATTCCTTCAACGCCCCGGAGAAATTGCCATTGTCGCTGTCCGGCAAATCGGTGTCTTCAGCCAGCACGCCGGCGTTCAGTTGATCTTCGGTCGATGTACCGTTTGCTTGTCCCGCCATAGTGGCCTCCTGTTGAAAGTGATGGCTCCACCGAGATGTGGGCCGGGGTGATCAAGCTTAGACAATGCCCCCAATGAGGCCTTCGCTCAGCGCATCGCTAGCTGTGAGGTAATAATTGTTCCGAGCCCGCTTTTGCAGATCGTCCAGGCTGAGGTGACTGCCCTCGACGAACTCGGCGAAGCCCTCACACTCAAGGGTGTGCGCGGTGTCGAGTTCGGCCAGCACTTCACGGACAATTTGAGTATTGGCCCGGATCGGGCCGTTCAATTCGATCGGCTTGGTCAGCCGTCGTTCGTGACCTAGCAAAAGCGTGTCGGCCGTCAGATAGCGGTCGCCGACGGGGAACGCGGCCATGATCGTGATGCCCGCCGACATGACGGTCGTCTTGCCAATGAGTTTTGTCTGCAGCCCGCTCCAGGAACGGCACAGCCGGATTTCGAGAGCGATTCGACGCGCCGCATCGGCATCGCCGCCTTGTGTCGTCAGCTCGAGCACGATCGGCCCGCCGGTTTCCTTTGCACGGCTCAACTGGTCCAGAAAGCTATTCACCGCGTCATTGTCGATGGCTCCGAGAAGCCGGATGTTCGGCTTGGCGAGCTCGGCAGTCTGGCCATTCATGAGGAGGGGCTACTGGTTGATTGCAGGATAAGCGCTGCGCAAAGCACGCCCGCCGGAACAATCATGTCTTGCCGAAGCAGCCACGCGACCGCAGCTTCCGAGCGGCCGGAGAGCCGCGCCAAATCGGCAAGAATCGGACTGCCTGCAAAAAAATCCAGCTGGGATGCCAGCATGTTGCCGGTTGGAGGTGCCGAACCGAAAGCGCCGGATGATGGAGGGAAGGTTGGGGCATCGCACTGGCTCGCTTGGATTTGTGGAGCACGGCGATAACCTGCGCTGACCGTTCAGGTTGCGGGCTTGGGCATTTAGTGCGTTTGCGTACCGATGCAGCAGGCAAGGAGCTGCAGGCCGGCCGAGCGACCAGTCAGCGCTGGATCGTCAGAACGGCGTGTTGAAGTATTTCCGACTTTGTGCGCCGCCGTACCAAGCCGTGCGCCAGCCGAACGACCAGCCGGGCACCTTGTTTCTGATCACCCGGGTTCAGCGCGGCCGACCTGGCACAATGGCAGACAGGACACGGCCTGGCGCAGGAGCAGAATTATGGATCGGCGGATGCTTATTGGAGCGGCAGCACTGATCGTCACAAGCCCGGCAGTGGCTCAGAGCAAAAGCGGTCGGGATCGGGAGCTGCAGCACGCCACCGAGACATTGTCGGCCGGCGCGGCTGCAATCGACACCAGTAAGCTGGCGTTGCAGAAGGCGATACGTGAAGAGATCAAGCGGTTCGCCAGTTTTGAAATCGCCGAGCAGGAGGGGCTGCGGGATGTGCTGAGATCCCTGACCGACCTGCAGCACTCGAACTCGCCCCCGACAATGCCGAAGGTCGATGCCCAGACCACGACCCGCAACCTGGCGGAGACGAATGGTGAAAGTTTCGAGCAGGCCTATCTGGCCGAGCAGACCGCCGGACATAGGCAATTGTTGCAGATCCAGGAACGCTATCTGCAAAACGGCCAGGACCTAACGTTCCGCGCCGTGGCATCTCTCGCCCGCGGCCATATCCGCGAACATCTCGCCCAGCTTGAGATTCTTGAGGTTCGCCGTCGGTCGTGACGGTTGCGTCAGAGCGCGCGTCGCGGTCCCCGCTCGGGTCATGGGCGTCATCGAGATCTCGATGCGCTCCTGCGGGCCAAGCGAGAGCGTACTCAGCCAGCGGGAGCTTTATCAATTAGACGGAAGGCGCCAAATGTCATCGGCCGTGGCGAGGCGAGCGCTCGAACGACACTCGACACGCTTATACCTTCCGCGCGACCGAGCTGCCGGTACAGCCGCAGCTAAGCTGGATCGGCGGAAAGCTCGGCGCCAACGGGAGGCGGCGCCGATAACGATGGCTCAGCGTTGGGCCTCGAGTTCAGGTGTTTCCTCGCGCACCAGATAGCGTTGGGTGAGCGGCGCCAGATTTTCCGCAAGCCAGCGCGCCATTGCCTCTTCTTCGCCGAGAATGCGGGCACAGACGGCGCTTGTCTCGGGGTCGCCGACTTGCTCGGCCGCGGCGATCAGGATTCGGTAGGAGGCGATTTCCATCTGTTCGAAGGTGTAGCTCGCCAGCGCTCCCTTGATGATCTCGTCACCCACAAAGATGCCGCTCAAGCCCTGTCCGAAGGCGACGAATTTCCCCGCAAGGTCCTTGATGGTGGACGTGCCTCCACCGCGCCGCTGAATGCAGCTCTCGAGCTGGGACGCCTGCCGGCGCGTTTCTTCCAGGTGAGCTTCAATCTGCGCCTTCACGTCGGGATAATTCTCGATCCGCGTGGCGAGCGAGGACAACATGGTCTCGGCCTGCTGTTCCATGGCGTGAGCGTCCCGCAGCCATTCCATGAGCCGTTCTTCTGCGTGAGCCATGACGTAATCTCCTGTCCAAGGAAAAAAGCCCCTTCCGGATTCCCGGAAGGGGCCACGCTGATTACTTCGTGCCGCCCTTGCGGCCGGCGTCCGCCGCGCGCTCGCGATCATTGGCGGAGTTGCCACTGCCACCACGCTGCCCGCCGCCCTGCTGACCGCGGTTGGAGTCGCCCCCCTGCTGCTGGCCGCCACTACTGTTCTCGCCGCCCTTCTTACCGGCTTCCGATGCAACCTCGCGATCCTGCTTGAAGCTCCGCTTTTCATCCGGCACGCTCCGGCCGCCTTTTGAGGCGATGTCGCGCTGCTTGTTCTCGTCCATGGACGCAAAGCCACGCTTGTCGTCGTTTGCCATTGGATTTTCCTCAGGTTGGGATGTGCCCGAGCCGCTGCCCGGTTACGGAAAGAACAGCGCAAAGCCGGAAGCGTTCAGCCCAGCTGAGGTGCGTACGGGGGCGCACCGTTCACGTGCAACGGCCACGGCCATGGCGACTCACATGGTCTCCAGCGCCTGCGTTTGCCAATCCATCAGCGCGTAGCTTTTGCTCAAGCTGGGCGGCATCGGGCGCAGCTGGATGAGATCAAATCGAGCCTTCTTGCGCCGCAGCGAGCGCGATCGGAGGCGACGGACTTGCTTTGTGGCCGATCAGGGACAGTGCGCAGGATAGCGAAATCTCATCCGGAGCACTGTTGAGGTTATCAACCCCTGCCGTGGACGACCGACCTCCTCGTTTTGCGTCAGCCCACCTCATGCGCCGCCGTGGCGAGGGCGATCGATTATCTGTGGTCACCGAACGCAAGCGTTCTCTAGCAGGTGTGCTCGCATGCCAGCTGCGGTCGCAGAGCACACCGAGAGGCTCGCCAATAGGTCCCGGTGAGGCGATCCGTGCGTTTGCGTACCATCCTGCCCCCTGCGGAAACCAAGAAACGGCGGTCGGGTTATCACCGTATCTTTCCAAGGAGTTAAACGATGGCAAGCGAACCCAAGACTCTTGACGATCTTTTTCTCGAGACACTCAAGGACATCTATTACGCTGAAAAGCAGATCCTGAAGGCGCTCCCGAAGATGGCGAAGGCAGCAACTGCTCCGGAGCTCAAGCAGGCGTTTGAAAAGCATCGCGACGAGACCGAGACCCATGTCGAGCGGCTCACCGAGGTCTTCGAGATCCTCGGCAAGGCGCCTCGCGGCAAGACCTGTGACGCGATCATCGGCATCATCGAGGAGGGCAAGTCGATCATGGAAGACTTCGACGGCAGCCCGGCTCTCGACGCCGGTCTCCTCGCAGCCGCCCAGGCGGTCGAACACTATGAAATCTCGCGCTATGGCACGCTGAAGGCTTGGGCCCAGCAGCTTGCTCTGGGCAACGCCGTGACGCTCCTCGACCTGACCCTGACCGAAGAGTTGAAGACCGACCTGACACTCACTCAGCTCGGCGAGCGCAAGGTCAACAAGCAGGCCTTGGCCAAGGCGGCCTGATCCGGGACAGGATCGACATACCAGAGCCCTCCGACCCAGTCTTGGATCTCGGGCAGGCGTCACCGTTCAGCCGGCTGTGGCAGAAGCCGCTGCCATGCCGGCAAGCCGGTAACGACCTTCCTGGCGCTGGGGGTGACCTTGGGCTGTCCGGCCCCTTCTTCAGCGTCAACGACACCCTGGCAACGGGTGATCAACACCTCGACGACGATCGTCACCTTCCTGATGGATCCACAACAGCCAGAACCGCGACACGGCCGCGATGCAGATCAAGTTCAATGATTGCTCACCACGGTTGAGGGCGCACGCGAAGAGCTGGTGAACCTCGAGGACCTCGACGAGGAGAAGCTTGCGGCGATCCGCGACGAATATGAGCGGCGAGCCGCAAAGGCGCGCGAGCAGCCCAGCTGCAGCGTTCCAGGTCTGACGTGAACGGGTTGAAGGGGGCGTAACGCAAACGCCGACCCCCAAAACCGGCAAGGATCAAAGCGATGAAAGAATCGGTGCTCTCATGGCGTATGCGCGAGTTCGAGACGCTCCCCGGATCCGCGCTACCCGAGCTTCAGGATCTGGCGCAACAGCTCATCACGGCGCTCGCGCATGGCAACCTGCGGATCGCCGTTGCCGAGTCCTGTAGCGCAGGCGCCCTCGCCAGTGGCTTATCGAAGGCGGAGGGGGCCGGGGATGTCCTGATCGGCGGTTTCGTGACCTATATGGCCTCGGCCAAAACCCAGCTCCTGGGCGTGCCAGAGCAGCTTATGGCAGCTCATTCCGCAGTCTCGAGTCCGGTGGCGCGCGCCATGGAGACGGGGGTGCTCGCAGGCACTGAAGCTTATCTTGCGCTTGCGATCACGGGTGTAACGGGCCCGGTTGCCGATGAGCGTGGCAATCCGCGAGGGCGCATCTATATCGCTGCGGCCGTGGCCGGTGGCGGTGGTATCGACTGCCATTGTGAGTTTGGTGCGTTCCCCCCGCCGGTTCTACTCGACGCCGGCTTGCGAACTGCACTCGCAATTGGCCTCGAAGCTTTGAAAATGAAGTCCGTCCAGCGCGTCTGAGGCTCTCAGGCGGGAGAACTAGCCGCGCCCTGAATCATTCGAACTGATCAAGTCACGGGACGTTGGACCCTCAGAGGAGTTTCCCATGAACGCGATGCGCGAACACAGCCGCTCGGTCTGGATGAATACCGAAGTAGCGCCCAACGCCTTGCCTCTGTCAGAGAATGCGCAAATCGACGTGGCAGTCGTGGGGGCCGGTATCGCCGGCCTGTCGGTTGCCTACGAGCTGATGCTTCGCGGATACTCGGTATTGGTCCTCGATCGCGGCCCGATTGCCGGCGGCATGACGTCGAGGACAACGGCGCATCTCGCTCCGATCTGCGACGACTCGCTGGCCGAGCTGGTTTCAATGCGCGGGCCAGAACTAGCGCGCGGCTTTCAGGCCAGCCAGAGCGCCGCGGTCGATCGGATCGAGGCGATCCAGAGGGAGCTTGGAATAGAGTGCGAGTTTCGCAGGCTCGACGGCATCCTCTTCCTTGACCCAAAGAGCGAGCAGTCGGTGCTGGACGACGAAGTGTCGGCAGCCGGCGAGATCGGTGTCGAGGTTGAGCGCGGTACGGGGCTGCCGCTGCAGACGCTGCAGGACCGGCCTTATCTGCGCTACCCCGATCAGGCGACCTTTCACCCCCTCAGGTATCTGCAAGGCCTTGTCGAGGCGCTGCAGGAAAAAGGGACACTGTTGCATCCGTTTTCGGCGGTCGACGAGATTGCAGAAGACCGGGAGGGCGTGCACATCAGGCTGGGGTCCGGGCAGCAGGTCGATGCCAACTTTGTGGTCGTCGCGACCAATTCACCAATCCATGATCTCTTCGCCCTGCACACAAAGCAGGCGCCATATCGGACTTATGCGATGACGTTCGAAATCGAGCGAGCGGCCCTGGCAGATGCGCTCTACTGGGATACCGAAGATCCATACCATTACGTCCGCCTGACCGCCGGCGCGAACGGCAAGGATATCCTGATCGTCGGCGGGGAAGACCATAAGACCGGCGAGTCCGACGACGCGCCCACTCGTTTTGCCGCACTGGAATCGTGGATCAGGACGCTGATCCCGGATCTCGGCCCGGAACTCCATCGCTGGTCTGGACAGGTGATGGATACGCTCGACTATGGCGCCTACATCGGCCGCGAGTCGCAGCGCGAGCGGATCTTCGTCGCGACCGGCGACTCCGGCCAGGGCATTACCCATGGCGTGGTCGCCAGCCTCCTCATCCCTGATCTGATCGACGGCAAGGACAACCGCTTCGCAGCTGTCTATGACCCGGCTCGCAAGCCGGTGAAGGCAGCGATGACTTTCGTCAGCGAGAACAGCACGGCAGTGACCAATCTAGCGCAGTATCTCGCTCCGGGAGAGGTCGCCTCCGTGGACGAACTCGAGCCTGGACAAGGCGCGATCATCCGCGACGGCCTCACCAAGATCGCTGCGTACCGGGCGAATGACGGCACCCTCTACCAGCGCTCGGCAGTCTGCACGCATCTTGGCTGCCATTTGCAATGGAATTCGCTGGAAACGTGCTGGGATTGTCCCTGTCACGGATCGCATTTTGCTCCCGACGGCAGCGTGCTCAACGGTCCTGCCGTAGCGCCGCTGGCGCGCCTTTAGGACCACGCCTCTGAAGTTACCTCTTTACTTGCCGACGTTCGAACTCAGAAAATTTCGATGAAAAGGAACGCCGCGCCTTTCCACTGGTTCAAGTAACCGCCGGACGATTAGCTCCTGCTGCTTTTCCACCTTGCCACCCGGCGAAGATTTTCACGGCGACAGCTTCGGAGGACGACGCATGCGTGCGCTCTGTTGGCATGGAAAAGGCGACGGTCGGGTCGACACCGTTCCTGACCCGCAACTCCAACATCCCCGTGATGCGATCATCAAGATCACTTGCTGCGCGATCTGCGGCTCCGATCTGCATCTCCTCGACGGCTATCAGCCAACGATGGAGAGCGGTGACATTCTCGGTCACGAGAACATGGGCGAGGTCGTCGAACTCGGCGCAGAGGTGACTAATCTGCGCATCGGCAACCGCGTCGTTGCGCCGTTCACCATCAGCTGCGGCGATTTAAGCTTTGGGAAGTTGCCGATATCGTGGCTATGGTTGAGGCTGGCGAGGAAGCGCCTGCCAAGCGCGGGCCCTACAAAAAATCAGCAGCCTAAAGGCGCGACAAATGACGAAAGAGGAAGCCCGGACTGAGATTAGCAGAACGGCTCAAGCCATGTTGTCCGGCGCGATGTCCTTATTCGAAGGCGCGCGAAGAATTGCCTCTCTGCGCTTTCCTGCCGATCTTGAGACCGACCCTGATGTGATGGCATTCGTTGGGATCGACTCCGAGACTGATGCCATGCCGCTTGGATCGGTGCGCGAATACTGGCAATCGGATGCCTTGGAAAAACTCCGTCCAGAAATCGCGAAGGCCGAGGCATGGGCGCACAACTTTGGCAGTCCCTCTGCTGAACGGCTTGCGGCCAGATTTTCAAACTGACCCACTACCCGCATCCCTCGTCAGATGATAATTCGTGAACTGGAAGCCGCTGAGGTCGACTAGCTGAGAAAGCTTATCAATCCTGAGCACGCGCCCACGCAATGTTACGAGCCCCTGGTTTTTCAGCGACTTAAGGGAGCGATTGACATGTACTGGAGATAGACCCAGCAAGTCCGCCGCCGCTGTCTGCGTCATGGGGAATGCGAATTCGGGCCGGTCAGCGAGGCCCACGGCAGCAAGGCGAAAATAGAGCTCGCAGTACAAATAGGCGAGCCGCTCCATGGCATCGCGCCTGCCCAAGCTGGCGATCAGTTCGTTTTGGGACTCCTTCGTGAATTGAAGATCCCACCAAAGGGCCCTCTCAATCCGCGGGTTCGTTTTGCAAAGCTCGCGCAAGTCACTGGCAGAAAGGTAGGCGACGGTAAGAGGGGTGAGGGCAACAAGAGTGTCCGTCATGTGGGCAGGCATGGTGCCGAAGGGCTGACATAAGTCCCCGGCGAGCAGCAGGCTAATAATCTGGCGCCTACCGTCTGCCATCTGCTTGTAATGGCAGGCCCAACCGTCGGCAACGAGCGCAAGATGGCGCCGCTCCTCACCCTCGTAAAACAAATCGACCCCGGTGGGTACTGATTTGGTTGCGACGATCAGCCCAAACAACATAAGTTCATCACGAGGCTCCAGAGACGAGCCATTACTGAGCTTCCTGAAGAACGCCCGAGCCCCTTTCCAAGCCGCACCACTGTTTGCGCCGCGCTCCGATGCCTGTTCCATTTTCATACCATCTCAGGATCCGCAGACTAACCAACAGGATGCCGCTTTGATCCGCGTCATGAAATTAACCCTTGTTAAAGCCGAACGCTCGGCTTGAGCTAATTTTGACAGCCTGAAGCGAGGGGCTGTGCCGTCATGTCGGATTATGCCGGGTCGTGCTCGTTCCCTGGTATGAGCAAGATGATTTCATTCGTATTCGCCAAATGCGGAACGGCGTTTATCTGCCGCCTTGCTACAGTGCGTGGCGGGAGCAGGCGGTAGCAAAGGTTCGCGAACTTTTAGCCACGGGAGCGGCTGCGCAGGTCGTCGGCGTGCGTATTGACGCCTACTTCCAGTGGCTATGTGAGCGAGGCGTCGCCGACACAGTCACATCGCGACGACAATACCTATATTATTTATCGGGCGAAGCAGCTTATGAAATTCGTGACGTCTGTTGGCCTGAGCCACCAACGCGGCACTGAAGTTTCCCGACGGCGCTGCGGTCGATCGATGCTCAAGGGTCGCCGACCAACCTCTGCGCGGCGTGGCGCCTCTGAAGATGGAAGGCTTAAAAGGGGGGGTCTAGAGTTATGCATCTGGAACGGAAGGCACGATCGGACTGGCAAGGGCCAGAGCGCCCCAATTGGAGGAGACGGCCTGCTGGCTCAAGCTTGATGGATTTAGCCTACTCACGCTTGAAGCGAAGCCGGCACAGGTCGAGAACGAGCTTCGAGATGAACGACACAAGCGATCTCAGCGGATACCAAATCCTCGTGGTCGAGGACGAGTATTTCATCGCGGCCGACATGACTCGCGAGTTACAGGGAGCTGGAGCTCACGTGGTTGGTCCGTGTCCGACTGAAGAATCCGCCCGCGCAGCATTAGCGAAGTCACGGCCAGATGCGGCATTAGTCGACATCAATCTAGGGCGCGGGCCATCGTTTAAACTGGCGGAGGCTTTGAGAGACCGTGGCATACCTTTTCTTTTTCTAACGGGCTATGATCGCGATGGCATTCCGGTCGAATACATCGATGTCCGCCGGATCGAAAAACCATGTCAATTGCATCAAGTCGTCGGCGCCATATCACAGCTGCTAAATACGAGTCTGCGAGAAAAATCTTCCGACATCACGACCGGTTCATAGTTAGTGAGTTTTACCGAGCCGTGTGCGCAAGATTTGCGATGTTAGTGAAGGCGGGGCCAGCCTTGACGGCGTTCGCCGTCGGACGTTCGTCAACCTTTTGCCTTGTTCTGAGCATCAGCGAGGCACGGCGTCAGCCCTGCCAACGCTGCCTAGAGCGCCATCAATACAGTCCGACCGACGCTGGCGACAGTTAGTGATCACCGCCGGGCCGCTTCCCATGACTCTAGGAACGCCGCCGTTATTACCCTATTTCGGGTTGCGATGGGCACGTGCGGCCCTGCGCTTTTGGACGCTGACTATCGCCGCCGCCATGGTCGTAGCACCTGCCAAGCCCGCACCAACAGCGAGCAAGCGCGGGCGTCCGGCTCCCGCAAAATGCGCGTGCTGCGGCTTCTTTCCCGGCGGTGCCGAGACCTCCAGCGGTGCCGAGACTGCCCGAGGCCGCCTGCTTACAATGCGCGCGGCGACAACACAGCTGGCCGCCAGAGCGAGCAATCCCCCCGCTATCGCCAGGCTGGCCGCGATGGGACCGTAGCGAAACATTAGAACCGTGTAGCCGCCGTTGAGCACATAACCCAGGGCGAAGACTGCGATCAACCCGCCTAGCGCCATGAGGCCGTAGCTAACCGCAGCGCGCTTGAGAGCAAGCGTCGCTCGTGCGGTAAAATAAGCCAGCAGGCTACCCACGACCTATCTCGCCGCCCAGAAGCCGAGAAAGACGCCAGCTGCGACCGCCCATCCTCTTGCCCGCATGGGTCGATTGCGCACCTCGTTGATTATTGCCTGCTGCAGCTCGCTGACACGCTCCGTTGCTGCCTCCGTCATTACATCAGTCCGCGCCAAATATGTTGAGATGCGCCGTCCTGCGAAGATCCACCCTCGGCTTTCTGAGACATTGCTTTGAACCCATCTTCCATAGCAACCCCCGCACTCGTTTGTTGTTGAGTCATTTCGCTCACTGTGTCCATAGATGACCTTCAAACGGCCCAGTTGGGGTGCTGTTCCGGCTGCCATAAACAAATCGAACTCGGCCAGCGTGCGGTGGCGTACACTGGTTAGTTCTTCGGCCCGAGGAGGGATCAAAGTTACGAAGTCCAGTTGTTTGCGTGGCGCCCTCGCGTTCCTCGCGCCAAGCCTCTTGCCGGCCCGCAGCCCAGCCGCTCGAGAGGCAGAACTGGGAGCCCCGCTGGCTCGCGCCGGTGGGGTTTCTTGTGCGCGTAACTCAGTGCGGAATCCAAACATTTGTTCAAAATTGGGTTTGAGCAGATCCTTGCCACTCCCGAGTGCGCCCCAAAGTGCCATGTCTCGACCAAGGACGGAGGAACCAGTCCCGGTGACGATCCCCGGATATGTGTCAGCGCGCCGAGATTTCGACACATGCAGACCGGATGTGCCACCTGCTAGGAAACCGCGAGTCGGTCACAGATGGTCCGACTTGCATCCCAAACGGACGCTCGGCATTCTCGGGTACTCAACAACGGGAGAGAAGCATGGCTACTGGAACCGTGAAGTGGTTCAACTCGACAAAGGGCTTCGGCTTCATCCAGCCAGACGGCGGCGGTCAGGATGTATTTGTTCATATTAGCGCCGTGGAACGTGCCGGTCTCCAAGAGTTGCGCGATGGACAGAAGATTTCGTACGAGGTCGTCGCCGATAAGCGCTCCGGCAAGTCATCTGCAGAGAACTTGAAAGCCGAATAGCATCTGGTACCCGATCGGCCTCGCCGGGCGCGCGAGGCCGCTACACTGGTCGCTCCGCATGGCCGATAAGCAAATTATCGAGATTCCTATCGTGAAAGTTGTGGCGATCGAGGTGAGCTCTGACCCAACGCAGGATTCTCTGATCACGTTTGCGACTGAGGCGGAGGCGGATATCGCTCTTCGATTGCCGCCGACTGTAATCGCAGAGCTTGAGGCGCTGCTCGCCCGCGCCAGTCAAGAGCAGGCGAAACGTCTGCCAAAGCAATGATCCAGCTGGATACGATTCCACCCCCAAGCTAACCGCAGCGAACATCGCGCTGAAGTATTGGTTAAGCTCGCGCTGGCATATCGGCCTTGTTGCCCTCCCTGGCGTTATCGCGCTCGGCCAGTTAGTAGTCGCCAGCGCCGAGCGCCGGATCCGAGCGCCGTGAACGTTCTTGGCTACGGCCGTCGCCTAGCACGAATGGAACCCTGAAAATCGGCGTGCGTTGACGTCGTCACAGAGGATATCTCGGTGGCCGGAAAACTCCAAGCATATCGCGCCAAACGCGATTTTCAGAAAACCAAGGAACCGAGTGACAACGCGCCCGTGGCGTCCTCGGATCGTTTGCGGTTCGTCATTCAAAAGCACGACGCCACGAGGCTCCACTACGACCTGCGTCTCGAACTCGATGGGGTCTTCAAATCTTGGGCGGTGACGAAGGGGCCATCGCTTGATCCCCATGACAAGCGGCTGGCCGTCGAGGTGGAAGATCATCCGCTGGCTTACGGCGACTTCGAAGGGACGATCCCTAAGGGGGAATATGGAGGCGGCACGGTCCAGCTCTGGGATCGCGGGTTTTGGGAGCCAGAAGGCAAGCTCAGCGCCGAGCGCCAACTGCAAAAAGGCGATCTGAAGTTTACCCTGAAGGGCAAACGGCTTCACGGCAGCTTCGTCCTCGTCCGCATGCGCAGCGATAGGGACGGTGGCAAGCGGACCAACTGGCTGCTCATCAAGCATCGCGATGAGCATGCGGTCGATGGTGACGGCGAAGCGGTTTTGAAAGCTGAGACCTCGGTGGCATCGGGCCGGAAGATGCCTGCGATAGCGGCGGGCAAAGGGCGCTCTCCGGAACCATTCCTGCTTGCCGAAAACGTCCTGGCTCCGGATGCGGAGTGGGACAGCCGAAGGGGTCTTGCGGCGAAGCAGAGAACTAGTGCGAAGAGACCCGCGTCAAAAGACCAAGCGCGGACCGCCAATATGCCGCCCTTCATCGCACCCCAGCTATGCCGCAGCGTCGAGCGGCCGTCCAATGGCAATGGGTGGGTTCACGAAATCAAGTTTGACGGATATCGCGTTCAGATGCGGATAGAAGGCAGCAAAGTCACCCTGAAGACGCGCAAGGGGCTCGACTGGACCTCGAAATTTCGCGGGATTGCGAAGGCCGCAGCTGGCTTGCCCGATGCCATCATCGACGGCGAGATCGTCGCACTCGACGGCCACGGCTCGCCTGATTTTGCGGCACTCCAGGCCGCCATCTCCGAAGGTAAGACGCAGCATCTCGTCTATTTTGCATTCGACATGCTCTTCGACAGGAACAAGGATATGCGCGCAGAGCCGCTTCTCGAGCGGAAGGAGCAGCTAAAGACTTATCTCGATGAGCATGCCGACGGTGTTGTTGTTCGCTATGTCGAGCATTTTGAAACCGGCGGCGACGCCGTGCTGAAGTCGGCCTGCAAATTGTCCTTAGAGGGCATCGTCTCGAAGGCCGTCAAAGCGCCTTATGTTTCCGGACGCAGTGACACATGGACGAAGGCTAAATGTCGTGCCGGGCATGAGGTCGTCATCGGCGGCTGGTCCACGACGGCAGGCAAGTTCAGATCGCTCCTGGTCGGCGTCAATCGAGGCTCGCACTTCGTCTACATCGGCCGGGTCGGCACAGGCTACAGCGCCGCCAAGGTCAATGCGTTATTGCCGCGGCTGAAGGCAGTGGCCGCGAACACATCGCCTTTCACCGGAGCTGGCGCTCCCAAGCGCGAGCCTGGTGTCACTTGGCTAAAGCCCGAGCTCGTCGCTGAGATCGAGTTCGCCGGCTGGACCGGCGATGGCATGGTTCGGCAGGCGGCCTTCAAGGGCCTGCGTGAAGACAAGCCCGCCGACGAGGTCGAGACTGAACTACCCGCCGATCCCGAAGAGATCGAAACTCCAGAACCGCGCCCAGCTCGCACTCGCGGACGCGGAGGTAGGGTCGATGTAATCGGCGTCAGCATCAGCCATCCGGACAAGCCGTTGTGGCCACATGCCGAGGATGGTCGTCCCGTCACTAAACAGGATCTGGCCGAGTATTTTGCAGCTGTAGGCGACTGGATGCTGCCGCATATCAAGGGGCGCCCCTGCTCGCTGGTGCGTGCACCGGATGGCATCGACGGAGAGATGTTCTTCCAGCGCCATGCCGGCATGGGCACGTCGAACCTGTTCGAGCTCGTCCGCGTTTTCGGCGACAAGAAGCCCTATCTTCAAATCGATCGAATTGAAGCATTGGCCGCGGCAGCTCAGATCGGAGGCATCGAGCTGCACCCCTGGAACTGCGTGCCCGGCGATCCTGAGGTTCCAGGGCGCCTCGTATTCGATCTAGATCCGGGACCAGGGGTCAGCTTCGGCGACGTCATCGATGCCGCGAAGCAGATGCGCGAGAGGCTCGCTGCGCTCGGTCTCGAAAGCTTCTGCAAGACCACTGGCGGAAAGGGCCTGCACGTGGTTGCGCCGCTCGCGCCCGCAAAACGCAGCAAGGTCGGCTGGCCGGCCGCAAAGGATTTCGCCCGAGGGGTCTGTGCCGTACTGGCGAGCGAGGAGCCGTCGCGCTACGTCGTCAACATGGCCAAGCGCCTGCGAAACGGCCGGATTTTCCTCGACTATCTTCGCAATGATCGCATGGCGACGGCGGTCGCCCCGCTCTCGCCTCGGGCCAGGCCCGGCGCCCACGCCTCGATGCCGCTGACATGGTCGCAAGTTAAATCCGGTCTCGACCCAAGCCGTTACACGGTGCGGACCCTGCCTGGCCTGCTCAAGAAAACCAAGGCTTGGGACGGTTATGACGACGCAGCGGGATCGATCGCGGACGCTATCAAGAAACTCGGGAAACGTGCCGAGGCGGCCTGATCGCTTTGCAAACCTCGCGGAACGATCGGCTATGGCGCTGCGTTCACCGGGAGAATCGGGAGACATCTGACCATGGCGCCACGGACATTCTGGAAGGGCTACCTGAAGCTTTCGCTGGTGACATGCCCCGTGGCGATGATGCCGGCTCGGTCAGAAAGCGACAAGGTTCGCTTCCACACGATCAACCGCAAGACGGGTAACCGCATCCAGAGCCGGTTCGTCGATGCGATCACCGGTAAGCCAGTCGCCGATGATGACGAGGTCAAAGGCTATCCCAAGGGCGACGACGAATACGTCATGCTCGAAGATGATGAGCTCGACTCTGTCGCTTTGGAGAGCACGCGCACGATCGATATCGAGACCTTCGCGCCAAGATCGTCGGTCGGCTGGATTTGGTACGATACGCCGCATTATCTCGTCCCCGATGCCAAGGTTGGCGAGGAGGCCTTCTCGGTCATCCGCGAAGCGATGAAGCGAACCAAGACTGTGGGGATTTCGCGCGTCGTCCTCTACCGCCGTGAGCGCGCAGTATTGCTCGACGCTCGCGATAACGGCATCGTTCTTTGGACGCTGCGCTATGGGGATGAGGTCCGGCCCGAAAAGGATTATTTTGGCGGAATCGGTAAGGCGGAGCCTGAGGCCGATCTGCGCCCTCTAATGGACAAGCTGATCAAGACCCGCACCAAAGACTGGTCTCCCGATCTGGCGACGGACCCCGTGCAGGATGAATTGCTCGGGATCATTAAAGCCAAGCAGAAGGGGCGCAAACCTGCGAAGGCGGCGCCGCGTCAAGCCTCTGAGGGCAACGTCATCAGCATCATGGACGCGCTCAAGAAGAGCCTTGAGCCGAAGCGGAAGTGATCAGCTCGCCTTCTTGCGGGGCGCCTCACTTTTCGCGGCCGGCTTCGACTTTGTCGCGGACTTGCCACCGCTCGCCTTTGCACTTTGGCGCAGCGCTTCCATGAGATTCACAACCTTGGTTGGCTCTGGCCGCTTCTGAGGCTTGATCTTTCGGCCTTCGATCTTCGCCTGGACAAGCTCGGCTAATGCCGATTCGTACCGGTCGTCGTAGGATTTGGGATCGAACGCGCCGGCCTTTGTCTTAATAATGTGCTCGGCGAGTTCGAGCATTTCGTCATCGATCTTGATGGCGGGCACGTCGCTAAATGCGTTCTCGGCCGAACGCACCTCGTAATCGAAGTTCAGCGTCGTCGCGATCAACCCATTGCCCTGCGGGCGGATTAGGATCGAGCGCATTCGGCGGAAGATCACAGTCCGAGCGAGGGCGGCTGACTTTTGGCCTTTCATACCCTCGCGGATTAGCGCGAACGCATCGGACGCAACAGGCGTACTCGGTGCCACATAGTAAGGCTTGTCGAAAAAGATATCGTCGATCTCATCGCAAGGCAGGAATGTCTCGACGGTGAGGGTTTTGTCGCTTTCAGGGATTGCGGCGGCGATCTCTTCAGGCTCGAGGATGACATAGTCACCATCCCCCCTGTCATAGCCCTTGACCTGATCTTCCGCCTCGACCGGCTTGCCGGAGACCTCATCGATGAACTGGCGGTGGACGCGGTTGCCCGTCTTGCGGTTGAGCGTGTGAAACGAGATGCGTTCCGCTGTCGACGCCGCCGTGTACAGCGATACGGGACATGTCACCTCGGCGATTTTGAGGACGCCTTTCCAAACAGCGCGCGGTGCCATGGATATCCCTCAAGCTGGGTTGGTAATTTGCTCTATGCGGAGGAACTTGGTGGCGATGCTAATGGTTCCAGTTTCAGACCCTAACGCGCAGACTGGGACAGGCCGATGTCGAACGAAGACGCCGTCATCGCTAAGGCTCTGAACGCCGGGCTACGCCGGCTTCTCGTGGCGGCGTTCATCCATGAGCAAGAAACTGCGGCCGATAATGCTGAGCATCCCACGCTATATGATGCCATCAATCGAGAAATAGGCCGTTTGGCCATGCGCGGTACGACTGATGCAGGAGAGGATGTTGCGCTGACGGCCGCGGTTCGGAATGGGCTCAAGCTCTACCTGGATGCCGCATCGCGCGAGGCTTCAGGACATCGTCCGGTTCCTGCGCAAACTCAGTGAGGCAGCGCTTGGCTGGCTAGCGAGAGCGATGAGTCAATTCGCCGCCGATGCGTAGGTTGCGATTAGCGTTTTGCCGGAGCACTGGGGTTCCGCCCTATCGCGAAGTGTATGACGCAAAAGTTAGCGTAGCAGACCTTCCGCATCGAAGGCGTCCCATCCTTCCAGTGACGCGTGCACATCAGGCTCGCTTGACCTGCCACCGGTCTTGCGTTTGCCTTTGCCAGCTCGGGTTAGCGCCGCCTTGGCTGCCGCCCGCCGGCGGGTTTCGACAACAGCCTGCGCATCCTCATCCCTCCACAGCACGGGCAAGTCGCCATCCAGAACGTCCTCGATGTGCCGAGGATCGAAGACGTGAAACGTCACTGCCTTTGAGCGTCCGCGCAGTTTGATCGTGCGTGTCCCCATGCTCTTGAGGCGTCCGTCTTTCAGCCATTTGTGTCGCTCTCGAGAGGAGATCGAGAGAATATCCTCGACCTCCCGCGGGAGCACGGGGAGATCGGCAACCTTCGCCAGCGCCTCGCCGACTTGCTCGGAAGCAGCTGTGAGCTCGCCGGGCTCGGCTTCGGGCATGCATAGCAGGACGCGCCCGGCCTCGACGGCGACATCGTTTCGGAATGCGAGGGGAAGGCGACGCCGCAACTCACGCTCGAGCCCCTTCATACGAGTCGCCGAGCCAAGCGTCGCCGATGACGCCAATGGCCATTCGATCGAGCGCTGGGAAGCTGGGAGCGTCATTTCGCCGGGGTTTACCATGCCGCTTTCATTCTGTTCCGGGTCGAAAGGAAGAAACAACTCGCCCTGCCCTGTCGCTGTTCCGGGTCAGGAGAATTCTCGCCACCCACGTTACAAAAGCGAGGGCTGTGCAGGTTCCCTCGGCGGAATAACGTCTACATCTCCGCGCCGCTCTAGTTCCATCCTGGCACTGAAACGCACGTCGGCATCGCGAGCGCTTGCTAGTTCCTGCAAGGCGTCGCCGTTGAGTTGAACCCAGCCCTTGCCGCGATGCGGTCCGTCGGGAACTCGCGGCAGGAGCCCGGGCTCGAGGCTCCAGGCGAGCAGTTGTTCCAGAGAGGCTTCATTCAACATGTCGCGCAGGTGGTGCGCGGTGACATAGGCATCAGGCATTGCCCGGTGCGCCGGTAGGCCGAGTTCGTGGACGAGCCCTTCGGGCATGCGCTGATAGCGAAGCATCTGGTTCGAAAAGCTTGGCAAATGCGGCCAGAGCCGTAAAGCGCACTTCCAGGTGCAGATCCAGGGGGCGCCACCGCTCAGGTTCGGCGTGCAGTAACGTTGCTCGAACGCCGCGCGGTGGGCGGCGAGCGCATCGACGCCGCCCGACCGGCGCAGGGCGATTGGCGCGACTTCCTTCCAGAACGGCGCATGGGCGACGTCCTGGTCGCGTATGTGATGAACGGCCATCGTGTCGATCGAGATAGGTCGACCTGGATTGACGAGATACGATCCCCGTTCGGGCGCAACATGCCATCGGCCATCTGGACGGACGGATACGTCCTGCCATCCGATTTCACAGACGTCCTGCTTTCCGCCTCCGGCGGTCTCGAGGTCGATGACCCTGACGCGTTGGTTCGGCATGATCCTCACATCAGCATCCGCCTCGACTGTTACAAGTCAGGAGCGGGTATCCGGCGGGAACTTCGGCCGCTAGCCGAGCGGTCAGCGGAAATCCCGCGTCTTTACCTTGATCGTGTTGATGTGGAGATCGGGGATGTAGATATCCCGCGTCCGCAACCCCTTCGGCGGGAGATCCCGCGGATCGGGGGTTGGCGACCCATGATGGAATTCATCGCCTCGTCCGTGCGGCAGCGGGAACGGCCGGTCTCGCTGCCCGATACCGGCAAGGTCAGCAGAAAGATCAGTCAGCCGCTGGGCTACGAGATGAACGACTTCGCCCTCGCGCTGGATGCGGCCTCGCGCGGAGATCATCCCCGCGGAAAGAATCGTCCTGCGAAAGCGCTCAAATACCGCCGGCCAGACCACCAAGTTCGCGATGCCGGTCTCGTCCTCCAGGGTAATGAACATGACGCCCTTCGCCGAGCCCGGTCGCTGACGCACGAGCACGATGCCTGCCGCTTCAAGCCAACGACCGTCGCGCGCCTCCATCGCAGCCTGGCAGCTGACGATGCGTTTGCGCTGCAAATCCCTCCGCAGGAATGACACTGGGTGATCTCCGAGGGTCAGGCCGACATGCCGGTAATCTTCGACGACGTCGCCTCCCGCGGTCATCGGCCGCAGCGCGATCGCAGGTTCAGGAGCTTCCTCGGCATACCCGTCTGGAGCCACTTTGAGCAAAGGCAAGGGCTCGTCGCGCAGGGCCCGGATGGCCCAAATCGCGTCCCGACGGGCGAGCCGGAAGGCAGGCCGAAATCCGTCGGCCTCGGCGATGTGCGCCAGGGCGGCGACGGGCACACGAGCACGGCGCCAGAGATCTTCGACTGAGGAGAAGCGTAAGCCCGCGCGCGCCGTGATGATCGCAGCCGCGTGAGCATTGGAGAGACCCTTGACCATGCGCAAACCGAGGCGGACGGCGAAGCGCACCTCGTCGTCTGTCTGCTCCAGTGAACAGTCCCAGCGCGAAGCGTTTGCGCAGACCGGCCGAACCTCGACGCCATGGTCCCGCGCGTCGCGAACGATCTGGGCGGGCGCGTAGAAGCCCATCGGCTGGCTATTCAACAGAGCGGCGCAAAAGACGTCGGGATGCCAGCATTTAAGCCAAGCCGATGCATAGGCGATGAGGGCAAACGAGGCGGCATGGCTCTCGGGAAAACCATAGCTGCCGAAGCCTTCGAGTTGCCGGAAGGTCTGTTCCGCGAACGGCTGCTCGTAGCCATTGGCGACCATGCCACTCACGAGCTTTTCCTTGAAAGCAGAAACGCCGCCGGTGAACTTGAACGTCGCCATGCTCTTTCGCAGCATGTCGGCTTCGCCGGGCGTGAAACCGGCGCATTCGATCGAGACCCGCATGGCCTGTTCCTGAAAGAGCGGTACCCCAAGCGTCTTGCCAAGCACCTTTTCCAGTTCGGGTTTTGGATACTGCACGGGCTCGCGCCCCTCACGCCGTCGCAGATAAGGGTGGACCATATCGCCCTGAATCGGGCCGGGCCGAACGATGGCGACTTGGACGACGAGGTCGTAGTAGGTCCGCGGCTTCAAACGCGGAAGCATCGACATCTGGGCCCGGCTTTCGATTTGAAATGTCCCAAGCGTGTCAGCCTTGCGGATCATCGCGTAGGTCCGAGGATCCTCCGCCGGGATTGAGGCCAGATCGAGCTTAATGCCCTTGTGATCGGCCAGCATGTCGAGACCCCGCTTCATACAGGTCAGCATTCCGAGTGCGAGCACGTCGACCTTCATGAAGCGCAGGGCGTCGATGTCATCCTTGTCCCACTCGATCACCTGGCGGTCGGCCATGGCAGCCGGTTCGATTGGAACGAGGTCGTCAAGGCGATCATGCGTCAGCACGAACCCGCCCGGGTGCTGGGATAGATGCCGCGGCGCTCCCTGGAGCTGACGGGCGAGATCGAGCGTCAATCGAAGCCGGCGGTCGGTCAAGTTGAGATTGAGCTCTTCGACATGGCGTTTCTCGACGCCCTCCTCGGACCACGCCCAAACCTGAAACGACAGCGCCCTAATTAAATCTTCGGGAAGCCCCAACGCCTTGCCGACATCGCGCAAGGCGCCCTTGGTCCGGTACCGGATGACGGTCGAACAAAGCGCGGCATGGTCCCGGCCGTAGGTATCGAATACCCACTGCATGACGATCTCGCGCCGCTCGTGCTCGAAGTCGACGTCGATGTCGGGAGGCTCCCGCCGCTCTTCAGACACGAACCGCTCGAACAAGAGATCGTTGCGCCCTGGGTCGATCGAGGTAATGCCCAGGACGAAGCAAACGGCTGAGTTCGCAGCCGAGCCGCGTCCCTGGCAGAGAATGTCGCGCGAACGAGCGAAACGGACGATCGCGTTGACCGTCAGAAAATAGGGGGCATATCCGAGCTTCTCGATCAGAATCAGCTCGTGGTTCAGACTGGCACGGACACTGTCCGGAATGCCTTCGGGGTACCGGGCTGCGGCGCCTGCCCAAGTCAGCTTCGCCAGGGTCTCCTGCGGCGTCAGCGAGGGATCGTCGCGCTCCTCCGGGTACTGGTAGGCGAGTTCATCGAGCGAAAACCGGCAGCGGTCGGCTATGTGGAGCGTTCGGGCCAATGCCTCGGGATAG
Source organism: Bosea sp. Tri-49 (assembly GCF_003952665.1). Classification (NCBI taxonomy): domain Bacteria; kingdom Pseudomonadati; phylum Pseudomonadota; class Alphaproteobacteria; order Hyphomicrobiales; family Alloboseaceae; genus Allobosea; species Allobosea sp. Tri-49. Next base: position 268,689 of record NZ_CP017947.1, on the reverse strand, counting down.
CGCGCGAACAGCCGATGCATCTCCTCGGGGAGCTTCAGGTAGCGGTCGGCGTGGCGTTCGCGGCGGTCGCCGAGGGCGTCGATCGTAACATTGTGCCGGATGCAGGTGACGACATCCTGCAAGATACGCCGCGCTGGCTTGTGGAACAGCACGTCGTTGGTGACGACCGTCGGCACGCGCATCCGGGTTGCAAGGTTCGAAAGCTCGTGAAGCCGGAGAGCGTCGTTCGGCCGGCGCCGCAGCGACAGCGCGACGTAGCCCCGGTCGCCGAAGCCGTCGCGAAGCCTGCGCAGACGGAAGGCACATTCGTCGTCGGCTTGGTCTGATACAAGGACGGCGACCAAACCCTCGCTGTAAGCGATGACATCCGACCATTCGATGTGGCAGCGTGCCTTCCCGCCGCGCTTCTTCCCCACAGAAAGCAGCCGGCAGAGACGGGAATAAGCGGCGCGGTCGATGGGGTAGACGAGGAGCGACATCCCGTCGGCGAGATCCAAGCGGCATCCCACGATGAGCCGTATGCCCGTCGTCTTCGCGGCCTCATGGGCGCGGACGATCCCGGCAAGCGAATTGCGATCGACGACGGCCAGCGCCTCGATGCCCAGCATGGCAGCCTGCGCGAAAAGCTCCTCGGCGGAGGACGCGCCGCGCAGGAAGCTAAAGTGGCTGGTGACTTGGAGCTCGGCGTAGCGCGTGCTCATCCGAACACCCCATGGAGGAACCACCTGTGCGATCCCGTGGCGGTGTCCTCGCCGTCGCCGGCGCGATACAGCCAGTAGCGCTCTCCCGCGTCGTCCTCGACTTGGAAATAGTCACGAACCGCCGCCATCTCTGCGTCCCGCTTCCACCACTCCCCGAACACGCGCTCGGGCCCGTCCGCGCGCCTGACGCGGCGCCGAATGCCGCGCCAGCTGAACCAGGCAGGCGGATGGTCGGGCAGTAGCGCCAGCGTCTCCACCGGCTCCGGACGCGACAGCAGGCGAGCGGGCCGCGGCCAGTGGGTCGGCCATACGGCTCCGGTTTCCTCGGCAAGTGCTGCAACCCGGCGGACGGATCGTTCCGGGACGTCGCTGGCAACGGGGACTAGGCGGTAGACGGCTTTGTCGCCGACGCGATTTGCCAGGATGTCAATCAACCCGGAGACGTCCGGGTCGAATTCCTCCACGAGCGAGCTCGCAATCTGCTTGCGCTCCAGCGGTTCGGCCAAGATTGCGGCGAGCGTCATGATCTCGATCCCCGAGCCGGGCGCGAGTGTTTCAATCTTTTCGCAGAGCAGACGTGTGAGGCGCCTGACGTCGCAAACAGGCCGTGCAAGCCCGATCCGTACGGTCTGAAGACCTCCGTCGAGGCGGTGGCAGATCAAATCGAGGCGCCTGCCACCGAGGGCGCGCTCTTCGAGGCGTTCGCAGAGTTCGGCGACGAGCTTACCGATGTAGCGGGCGATCGTTTCGGGAGCGCCAATGGGCTCGGCGAAGGCACGCCGGACCTCAATAAGATCGGGCGGCCGTATCGCGATTATCGGCTCCGCTACTTCGCCAAGCGCCTGGGCCAATCGGCGTGCGATATCGGGCCCGAAACGGAGCGTGAGCGGGGACCGCGGCTGGGAGATGAGATCGCCGGCGGTCTCAAAGCCAAGTACGCGAAGGTCTGCCGCGATCCGCACTGGAATCCGCAAGCATTCCAGGGGGAGATGGACGATGGGCAACGCTCCGTGCCCGGCCGGAGCCACGACGGTCGATCGAGCGACGTATCGCGCCAAGGCGTGAGCTGTACCCCAGGTATCGGCCACCGCAGCCCTCGCTTCGACGCCCGACATCGCGAGGCGACCGACTATCTGGTCAAGCATCGCCGTCTCGCCACGGTGGAGGTGGTCGGCTCCGCTGGCATCGATGACGATGCCGCTGGGCGGGTCTGGCGCCACGACCGGCGCGGCACGTTGGTATAGCCAGATTGCCAGCCTTTCTAACTCTTGAGCATCGGCTGCTAGATCGGCCTCTTCAACTGCCAATCCTGGCACTAGCGCCTGCGCCTTAGTGGCTGGCATGCCAACACGAAGTCCCGCGGCGAACGCCGTGGCGCTCGCTGCCTGCACCAACCTCCTACTTCCGTCGCGGGCGATCAGGACGAGCGGGACCTCAGGCGAAGGTGCCGCGTCGCCAGCCGCCCGCCGAAACCGGTCGATCGACCAGCTCGGCAGGAAGACCGAGACGACCCGTGTCATCGCAAGCCTCCAATTCGAAATCTGCGCTTTCACCCGCCCGGACACGAATGAGTTCAACCAGCCACCGATGTCGGCCGACCCCGGTAACCGGAAGAGCCGTCGACGGAAGAACAGAAACCCGCCATCGCGTCATGGCTGCGGTGGGTTGTCCGAAGTCCGATATGTCCGGTTCGCGTAGCCACCGACGTAGAGCAATCCCGATCGACCCTGTGCCCTCCGCGGCCAGTTGGAGCCGTCGAGATGCCGTCATCGAAAGGCGGGTGACCTCTCCGACGACAGAGCCGAGACCGCCATGGCGGAGGCCTTCCTCCATGCACGCCAGCACTGTCTTGTCGTCAGCGGCTTCTACATAGATCACACGGTCGGGCAGCAATCCTGCCTGGGCGACAGACGGCGCGAACAGGTCGCACTGGGTCATACACCACAGAACTTTTCCTGGCGTCCGTGCGGCGACGCCGGCAGTAAAAAGCGCTGCCGCAGCGCCATCGATTGCTCCTTGGCCGCCGCCCCCAACTTCGTGAAGCGCGCCTAGCGCCAATCCTCCACCGGGAAGCCGAGAATCCATGGCAGCGACACCAAATGGAAGCGCCGTTCGATCACGCGTGCTGCGTCCTTCGATCCGTTCGATCTGGTCTCGCAACGACTGAAGGGCGGGCTGAGACCGCAATTGAACATGACCCGTCGTGAATAAGTTCCCTCTTTGTTCTCATTCTGGCGGTGCGAGTCAAGCTTGCCCCCTCCTCCGCTGCCTGGACACGCCTCACCTTTCGAAGACGACTAAAATTTTGGTGCCGTTTCGGTATGCGGTGTCCCGGTCTCGGTGCGCCGATCGCGATCCTGAACTGGGTCTGGTTTCGGATCGATCGAGACTTTTTTCAGCGAGTCACTGCCTGGAGTGACCTCGATGGATTTAACCTGAGCTTCCTCTTCCGCAGTTAGCTTATTTCCCTTGCCGTCTCTCATGGCGATACTCCCTGTGTCCCCCATCAATTAAACCTCGATGGCAGAACTCAGTTCCCGCCCCACCGCGCTTCGACCCAGTTCCCCAGCAGCAGCCGGAACATCATCACGATTGGTACGAAAGGTTTGCGCTCATCGTCGCCTGCACGGGCGGAACGAGAGGCACGCTCGCGCATTCTCATCATCGGAGGAGCTGGTCATGGCCAAATTTCGTATCACCACCAAGGACTCAAAAGGTAGTTCGACCACTAGAATCGATTTTTCCAGTGAGGAAGGCGCAGCGGCAGAAGCTCAGCGAGCACTGGCGGATATGGCGAAGTACGATCTGCCAAATGGCCAACGGCTCTCAATGAAGACTCATGTCCGAAACGAGGCCGGCGAAGAAGTCTATCGCGCCTCACTCGATTTCAAAGGACAGGCGCGAAAAAAATCATCGTAGAGCGCAATGCAGGCGCCGTTCCTAAACTGGTAAAGGACCAAGCCATGTCAACGCGAGCAATTGCCTATGTCGAACAGTGGATCGCCGAGCGTGTCCAGCCTGATGTTTATCACGATGAAGAAGGACCAGACGAGCGGAACATGCACCTAGCGACGCAACTCCTGCTCGACGCTAACTCTGCCGGGATTCCCCAAGAGGAAATCGAGGCAGAGTATCACGACCTGCCCGGCGAAATCGCCCGCGCTATGGAAGTAGCCACCAATACCGAGATAAAACGTCGTGTCGACAACGACGATTGACAATCTCTGCAGGCGCTCATGGGTAGAAATCAAATCCGCTGCCCGACGGATTGAGAGCAGGAGACAATTCGTTTCCTACAGCATCGTGGTGGTTGCGGAGCAGGAAAAATGATCTGACTCGACGTGCCGACCAGCGACAATACTCTGAGTGATCGTGCCAGGGCAGAGCAATGCGCGCGTCGGTAAACGCCTTGCGAGTGTGCACAATACTGGTTGCGGAGGAGCTTGAGGGTAGCTGTCGAGTGCTCGCTGCGCTAAGCTGGGACTCGCCCGTCCGGCGTGTACTTGTCTACCGCCTCTGGCAGCTGCTTCGACAGCCGCGCCAAGATTTCTTCTCTGCTGAGGCCGGTCTGCGTCGCAAGGCGATCCAAGACGCCAGGGCCAATCGCCTGCTCGAGGTCGCGCTCCTCAATCTGCTGGTTCGGGCCCGTTCGAACCCAAGAGTCGGCAGCATCGCCGCGGCCGGCCTGCTTGAAGCGTTCAATGAGCTCTTGGAGGCCGTTGCCCAAAAACCCCCCGACGCCACCGGCCGAATTTGCTTGTGAGCCTTCCGTGATCCTGTCCAAGCCGGCCGGTGCATCCTGTGCAACCTTGCCCTGCTGCGAGCCTCCGAACCATTCAGCAAGCTTGTCGCGGTTTTGATACCCCGCGACTGCAAGCAGGCCGAGCAAGGCCGTCATAGATGGAAAGCCGCTGTTCTCGTTGCTCATGTGATTCTCTTCCTCGGTTCGGAACTCAAGCGCTACGGCGGCTCATCATCGACCAGGCCATCAATACGATCACCGCTCCAATGACGGCGCCGATCAACCCAGCGCCTTCACCAGGCAGGTACCAGCCCAGTGCCTGCCCCAGGAAAGTGGCTACAAAGGCGCCGATGATGCCGAGAATGGTCGTGAGGATGAAACCTGAGGGCTCATTCGATCCCGGCGACAAGAACTTCGCGATGATGCCGGCAGCGAACCCGATAATGATCGTCCAAATGATGCCCATGGATAGCCTCCGCACCTGATGTTCGCTTGGGCGCGACACGCGCCTGGCCAAGCTCAACCCAGGCGGTGCCCCGAAAGTTCCGGGCTCGGTCAAACCGGCCTTCTTGCTGCACGGAGACGGGCCGCCGGCAGCAAGTTCGATCGATGACAATGGTGCGTGGATCCAGGACGGCTCCGTCGGCGTTCAGGGTGTGTCGTGACACCCGAAATTCGAGAACCGCAATGGAAGAAGAGCATCGCAAATGATCAGAGCAACTCTCGCTAGTTTGGCCGGCGCCTGGATCGCACGTGACGCGGAGCGGGGAGATATTGCAGAGGGGTTATCTGTGCCGCTCACGCTCTTGGCCACTCGGCTTCCGGCGCCTGTGCTCATCGCCGGGGCGATAGGTTACGGCCTCTATCGCTTGAACATCGAAGGCCGAGCAAAGCGCGCGAAGGACGTGACGCCGAAATCCCGCGCCAAGTCTCCGACTCGGAAGGGAACTCCGAAATCCCGATCAGGCGCCAAGGTCCGTCGAAGCTAGTTTGAGCGATCCGAAATCTAGCCAGACCCGCGTGTCCTTCACTTCGGATATCGATCATGACTTCTCCCGAAGATCGGATTCTGCAGGCCGTCGACGATCTGTTCGAAGAGCAGGTGGAGTTCCTCGCCAAACTCGTGGGCTATGATCAGTCACTTGCGAGCACTGGAGCGCAAGTGGATTGGCGAGGCGAAGGGCAAGCGCGGGTTCGACGACATTGCTAATCCCGTTGCGCTGACATTCGGGACGATCGCCGGCGGCGACTGGATCGCTTCGATCCCAAGCGATTGCGTGGTTGAGGGCCGCATCGGCTTTTACCCTGGAGAAGACCCGCAAGCGCGGGCTGACGAGTTCGAAGCCTTCGTCGGTATCGAAGACTGACGATCCGCTCGCGCAAATTGCGATACTGCCGGAAAAGGCAGGTCAACCGAGCAGGAATTTTCAAGCCAGAGATGCCGCTCAAGGCCCATCTGGAACCAACGGCCGAGCTGGCGAATTTCCCAGCAAAGGAGAAATTCCATGCCGGACGACAAGACAGATCGTGGCCCGCAGGACCGCAGCCGCATCAACCTCAGCGAAGAGTATGAAGTGCGCTACTGGACGCAGAAGTTGGGCGTCTCAAAAGCTGAACTCGAAAAGGCCGTTGCCAAGGCTGGCGTGAGCGCTACCGAAGTCGCGCGCCAACTCGGCAAGACACTCTAGCTCAGCTCGATATACGGTGCTCGCGGCGCGATTGTAAGCGCCTGACGATCTAAGAATTACCCAGATGAGGACCCAGTGTCGTATCGGCCAAGCCTCGACTGGTTGAACTTCTTGCTGGCTGACCTGCGGGGCGGCCTGGGGCCTTATGTCAATGTGTTTCTGCTGACAGAGGCGGGTTGGAATCAGGCGTCAATCGGGGGTGTCCTGACCGCAAGCGGGCTAATCGGAATCGCTTTTCATACACCGATCGGCGCCTTGATCGATGGTACGCGTTCCAAGCGGGCTCTGATTGTTAGCGGTTCCTGGGCGCTGGCGCTGCTGGGGGTCGCAATTGTGACGTTCCCGACGCTTGCCGTGGTCTTTGCAGCGGACGTCACTATGGCTGTTTTGGGTGGGGTGTTCGCGCCGACGGTCGCCGCGATCACCCTTGGACTGTTCGGGCCGAGCGGCGTCGCCGCTCAGCTCGGCCGCAACGCGGTATTTGACCGCTTCGGGAATTTGTTTATCGCTGCGCTGGCGGCGCTGGTAGGCACCTACTTTGGGCAACGCAGCGTCTTCTATATGCTACCGTTATTCGCGGCACTGACGACCATCGCGGTCCTCTCGATCCCGCAAAGCGCCATTAATCATCAACTGGCTCGGGGTCTTGATCAGGCCACTCTCGCTCGGAGCCGTCCCTTCAGATGGCGGCACTTATTTGCCGAACGACCTTTCGTGGTCTTGGCGCTCGGCACTGCGTTGTTTCATTTTGCAAATGCTCCGATGCTGGCCTTAGCGAGCCAGAAGCTCGCCCTCGAGGCCAAGGGCTTTGAGTCAGCAGTGACCTCCGCAGCGATCATCGTCGCCCAACTGGCCACGATCCCGATGGCTTTTCTCGTCATGCGGGCCAATCTGATCGGCGGAAAGCTTTTGCTCATTCTGGCTTTTGCCGCCGTGCCGCTGCGCGGCATATTGTTTTCCCTTGTCGACGATCCTTATTGGATGATCGGCTTCCAGCTACTGGACGGGGTGGGAGCTGGGTTGTTTGACGTCTTGTTACCGCTGGTCCTCCTCGGCGCGGTCAAAGGTAGCGGCCGGTATAACCTGGCGCGCGGCATCATCGGCACGATTCAAGGCATTGGCGGCGCGTCGAGTTACGTGTTTGCCGGCAGTGTCGTCGTCTGGGCGGGATACAGCGTCGCTTTTGCCGTCCTATCCGGCGTGGCGCTAATAGCCCTTCTTCTGATGGTTGTGGCCATGCCCGAAACAGTCCCCCGAGTCCAAACGGGGAAAAGCACCGACGGCGCCTGATTTCGAACTTTTGGGCCGAAGCGGCGTTGCTTGCTAGCCCGAGTTTAGTGGCGTTGGGATCCGGAGAAATGGGATGCGGATTGCGCAGGTTGCACCGCTGGCGGAGTCGGTTCCACCCAAGATGTACGGGGGCACGGAGCGGGTTGCGTCCTGGCTGACTGAAGAACTCGTTCGGCAAGGACATCAGGTCACACTCTTCGCCTCGGGCGACTCAAAAACCTCTGCCGAACTTGTCGCCTGCGCGCCACACGGTCTGCGGCTTTCGGGTATTCGCGATCACACTGCGAGCCACCTTGCGATGCTTGCCAAGGTCCGGGAGCGGTCGGCGGAATTCGACATTATCCATTTCCATCTCGACTTGCTGCAGCACGCGTTGTTCACCGATCTCGCCCACAAATGCGTGACGACGCTGCATGGCCGCCTGGATCTGCCGGATTTTCTCCCTGTCTATCGGGCGTTCCCGCAAATGCCACTGATCTCAATTTCCGACTGCCAACGGCAACCTATGCCCGACACGGCGAATTGGCTGGCGACGGTCCATCATGGGCTTGGGCCTGGCTTATGTCCGTTCGACAAGCGAGGCGGCGACTATCTCGCATTCCTCGGACGCATCACGCCCGAAAAGCGACCAGACCGCGCGATCGAGATCGCCAAGCGAGCGGGCATGCCTCTGAAGATCGCGGCAAAGGTCGATTCGATTGATGCCGACTATCATAGAACCGAAATCAAGCCGCTCCTCGATCATCCCCTGATCGAATTCATTGGCGAGATCGATGAAACACAAAAGGCAGCATTTCTCGGGGGCGCGCGGGCTCTCCTGTTTCCGATCGACTGGCCCGAGCCTTTCGGGCTCGTCATGATCGAAGCGATGTCGGCGGGAACACCTGTTATTGCCTGGCGCAATGGATCGGTGCCCGAAGTCATCAAAGATGGTGTTTCCGGGATCATAGTCGACACAATGGCTGAAGCGGTCGCCGCCGCCCATCGCAGCGCGATGATAGATCGCCTCCAGGTGCGGCAGTATTTCGAAGGCCATTTTACCGCGGCGAGGATGGCGAGCGACTATCTGGACGCATTCGAGCGTCTGCTAGCTTCATCACGAGAACCGCGCAGGGCCGCAGAATAGACGCAGAGCCATGGCCCAATCGGTTCGAACCTGATCCCAGCAGAGGACAATCGAATGGTTGAATTCAGCGTCGCTGCAAGCGAACGCGAAATTCCGCGTCCGGCCGAGCGATTTGCCGACGATGCGCTTGATGCACATCCATCGCTGGTCGATCGTCCCTTACGCACCCTGAAATCCGGAAATGCCTTCGCGGTTCTCGACAGCTATGGCGACTTGGGAATTACCCCGGACACTTCGGAAGGTCTGTTCTGCAACGACACCAGACATCTTTCGCGCCTGCAGCTGTTTTTCCAGCACAAGCGTCCACTTCTGCTGAGCTCGGTGATTCAAGACGACAATGCGTCCCTGACTGTGGATCTGGCCAATCCCGAGATCACTCGTTCGGATGGGGCGACGATAATTCCACGTGACGCCATCGCGATTGGAAGAACGAAATTCCTCTGGAACTCCGTGTGTTACGAGCGGATCGGATTACGCAATTTCGACCGCGTTCCGCACGAATTCTGGCTGTCCCTGACGTTCGCAGCGGATTTTTGCGATCTGTTCGAAGTCAGAGGGATGAAGCGCTCCAGACGCGGGGAAATGGTAACGGAAGTCACTTCGCAATTCGCGCGCTTTGCCTATCGCGGTCTCGACGAAAGAATTCGCAGAACTGTCCTGCGTTTTAGCCCGGACCCGAGCCAACTGTCGAAGGATTGCGCTTCGTTCCGGTTCGCTCTCAACCCGGGCGAGCGAACCTCGCTGCTTGTCACTGTCGCCTGCGATCTGGTCGATGCCCACAGCTCGAATACATCGCCAATCAAGAGCGCGTCTGGGGTCCCGCCTCAAGGATTCGCCAAGGCTTATCAGGATGCCCGCAGGGATCTGCGCGCGCTGACGTCCAATATCACGAAAATAGATGCGACGAATACCCTCTTTACAGACCTGATCACGCGCTCGACCTCAGATCTTTATACGCTAATGACGCGCAGCGCCGAAGGCATTTATCCCTATGCCGGCATTCCGTGGTTTTCGACGATGTTTGGTCGCGACGGAATCATCACGGCCATGATGTTGATGTGGGCCGATCCGGAGGTGGCGAAAGGTGTCCTCCTGCATTTGGCCAAGGCCCAGGCCGTCACGACCGACCCTATGGCGGACGCGCAGCCCGGTAAAATCCTTCACGAACGGCGCAGCGGAGAGATGGCCAATCTCGGAGAGGTGCCCTTCGGATTCTACTATGGCTCGGTGGATGCCACGCCGCTCTTTGTCATGCTGGCGGGGCAGTATTTCGAGCGCACCGGCGACCTTGCGACGATCGAGCGACTTTGGGGTCACATCCAGGCGGCGCTCCAGTGGTGCGATACCTATGGAGATCGCGACGGCGATGGCTTCGTCGAATATTACCGCGAGACCGATAGCGGCCTGGCCAATCAGGGCTGGAAGGACAGTCACGATTCGATTTCACATGCCGACGGGTCCCTGGCGCAAGGCCCGATCGCGCTGGTCGAAGTTCAAGCTTACGTTTACGCCGCCAAGCGAGCGGCCGCGTCGATGGCGAAAGCTTTGGGCCTAGTCGATCGCGCGGATGAACTCGAGGTCGCCGCCTCCGCGCTGAGGGACAGGTTTGATCGCGCCTTCTGGTGCGAAGAGATCGCCTCCTACGCCTTAGCTCTCGACGGTAACAAGCGGCCGTGCCAGGTGCGCACATCCAATGCCGGACATGCGCTATTTGCGGGCATCGCCCTGCCAGAGCGCGCGGCCAAGGTCGCGGCGACGTTAATGAGCGAAAGCAGCTTTGGCGGCTGGGGAATCCGGACATTGAACGTCGGCGAAATTCGCTACAATCCGATGTCCTACCACAACGGATCGGTGTGGCCGCACGACAACGCCTTGATCGCCCTTGGTTTCGCCAAATACGGCTTCAAACTTGAAGCGGCACGGCTGTTCGAGGCGATCTTCGATGCGTCGACTTATCAGGATCAGCAGCGCTTGCCGGAGCTGTTCTGTGGCTTTTTGAGACGGCGCCGGCGCGGGCCGACCGCATACCCGGTCGCATGCTCGCCCCAAGCCTGGGCCGCGGCAGCGCCCTTTGCGATGTTGGCTGCTTGTCTAGGGCTGGAATTGCCGGCCGCTAGCAACGAGGTCAAGTTAATTGACCCCGTGCTTCCGGCGTTCCTCGACGACGTTACGCTTCGGGGCCTGAAACTGACGCGCTCCCAGTTCGACTTGCGCGTGCATCGTCACAAAAGCGATGTGACCATCAACGTCCTGAAGCGATGGGCGCAGAGTGACGCTAGTGTTCTGATGTTGAAGACACGATAAATGTCCCCAAGCGCCTGCTGGAGAACTGAGTCTGACTCGAAAGGATGTCCGACGACGGAGACCTTAAGACGAATTTCGCCGTCATTCAAAAAGGATGGCACGAGGTGCCCCGGGCGGGCACGGCCAACGTCGCGAGTTGGTGTGGTCTTATTTTGAGCTGACCACCGACTGGTCCCCTCCTATCAAATCAGCTGGATTACCTTGTCATCGGCGGCAACCCGGCGGGTTCTCGCGCAATTTCATGAGATTGCCGTCGCCGATAAGGGTAAAAGTCGAGCCTTGCAGATCGCCGGCGCTCATAGTCTATGCGGCTTTCTCGCATGGTATTTGGTGGCTCGGGACAGGGGATGACGTTTAACGCGCGCTCGGCCCTAATCGCGACCGGAGCCACCAACCGACAACCTCCGATTGACTACGCAGTTCACGCGAAGCCACCAAGCAGGGACGGCTGCGCTATTGCCCATTTGCGACGGCTATGAAGACAACGGCAAACCTTGTGGGCCTCCCCCCGCGGACGTGAGAACGGCGCGTTCAATTGCAGCAGCCAGCTGCGCTTGAGCGAACGGCTTGCCCAGGCGAAGCAAATCGGCCAGACCGTCATCGTCTGGAAGCTCGGCGTAGCCTGAAGCCAAAATAATCGGCAGATTTGGGTACGATCTGCGAATGTGGCGCGCAAGTTCCGCGCCTGTCATTCCTGGCATTGCGTGATCAGTGATGACCAGGTCAATACGTTGGTCTGCAGTCAATGCTTCGAGTGCTTTAGCGCCCGACATGACCTCGATAGCTGTGTGGCCGAGGTCTTCCAGCATCGCCGCAGTGCCCATGCTAACCAAAGCATCGTCGTCGACAACGAGAATGGTTCGCGCCACAAAAGTATGAGCGATGATGGCGTCTTGCGCATCGGCGAATCCAACCGCCGGAGCTAGTGGTTCTCCCGCTACAGGCAACCACAGATCGACGGAGGTGCCCTGCTCGGGAACGCTGGATAGAACGAGCGTTCCACCAGACTGAGCTGCCAAGCCGTGGACCATGGATAATCCCAAGCCTGTACCCTTGCCTGGTCCCTTAGTCGTAAAGAACGGTTCCGTAGCTTTGGCGAGCGTCACTTCGTCCATCCCGCAACCCGTGTCCGAGACCCTTACGCGAACGTAGTGGCCAGGTGTCAGACCGGGCTGTGGGCGATCGGTTGATACGTCATATTCGGCGGCGCTCACCGTAATGAGCCCTCCGCTCGGCATGGCATCGCGCGCATTCACAGCGAGATTCAGCAAAGCTAACTCGAGTTGGTTCGCGTCTACGAGCACCGCGGCAAGCTGATCCGGCAATTGTTTTGCGAAGCGCACCCCTGGTCCAATTGCTCGTTGCAGCAAGTTCTCGATGCCGCCGATGACCCGGATCACATCGACCGCCTGGGGCTTCAGTTCCTGACGTCGTGCGAAGGCAAGGAGCCGTTGGGTGAGCGCCGCTCCGCGCTCGGCCGCCTGGATGGCATTTTCGAGCAAGCGCTCATAACGGTCTTCCATCGGCAGGCGCTTCTTCAGTAGATTAAGGCTTCCCAGAGCGGCCATCAGCAGATTGTTGAAATCATGCGCGACACCGCCGGTCAGCTGCCCGATCGTATCTAGCTTTTGCGCCTCGAAGAGCTGCGCTAACGCTTCCTCGCGCTCACGCGTCCGCTCCTCGATGCGGTGCTCGAGTTGCTCGTTGAGAAGGGCGAGCTGACCGGACGAAGCTTCCAATTCGGCCGTACGCTCAGCGACCCGCCGCTCCAGCTCTGCGTTGAGCCGCTGCAGGTCGCGAGTCTTGCGGAACAGTTCGGCAAACACCTTTACCTTGGCGCGGAGCAGTTCCGGCACCACTGGCACCGAGACGTAGTCGACGGCGCCCGCCTGGTAGCCGCGCAAACGATCCGGCTCTGCCATCATGATCGCCGAGACAAAGATGATGGCGGTTTTCTGATAGCGCGGATGTTCTCGGATCATTGCGACCAGCTCGAAGCCGTCCTGATCCGGCATACAGACATCGACCAGGATGACGGCGACTTCGGTTTTCAGCAGGTGCTCCAGAGCCTCGCGTCCAGACTTGGCCTTGATAAGGTTCTCGCCGAGTTCCTGGAGAATAACCTCGTAGCTCAGCAGCTTGGCCGGCTGATCGTCGACCAGGAGGATATTAACCGGGTCCATCGCGAATCCCTTCTTATTTTTCAGCGATGTAGCCACATGCGAAGTGACGATAGCAATTGCTCGGTGTTGACCGGCTTGGCAAGGTAGTCCGAAGCGCCGGCCTCAAGGCATTTTTCGCGATCCCCCTTCATCGCCTTCGCCGTCAGCGCCACGATGGGCAACCGGCGAAACGCGGGATTGGAGCGTATGACCTGCATGGTCTCGTAACCGTCCATTCCCGGCATCATGATATCCATCAGGACGATGGCTATGTCGGGTTGAGCATTGATAATCGCAATGGCTTCGTTGCCGGTCGTCGCCGTCAGCACGTTCATGCCGCGCCGTTCCAACACACTGCTTAACGCGAATATGTTGCGCGCATCGTCGTCCACGAGCAGGACCGTCTCCCCAACGAGATCCTCGTCCGAACTGTGCAAGCGTTCGAGCATCGCCTGTTTTGAGGCCGGCAGATCAGATACGACGCGATGCAGGAACAAGGCGGTTTCGTCCAGCAGGCGCTCCGGCGACTCGACGCCTTTTACCACGACGCTGCGGGCCATGGTGTGTAGCTGCGCGTCCTCCTCCGGCGAGAGCTCGCGGCCTGTGAAGACGACGACCGGAACGTCGGCGATCGTCGCGTCGTCGCGGATGCGTTCCAGCACCTCGAAACCCGACATGTCCGGCAATTTGAGGTCGAGCACGACGCAGTCGGTCGCGCCCTCGCTCAGAATCTCAAGCGCCTTGGCACCCGTACCCACGCTCGTGATGTCGATGTCGTCGTGTCCCAGAAGTTCGGTAACGCCCAGGCGCTCCCCTTCGTTGTCCTCGACCAGCAAAAGCTGCCGGCGACGCGGCTTGGCGTAGCCTTTGAGCTTGGCGAGAGCTTTGTCGAGCCCGTCGCTCGTGGTGGGCTTGTTCATAAAGGCGAAGGCGCCGCGGGCAAGACCGTGCTGCCGGTCCTCGTCGAGGGTGACAATCTGGACGGGGATATGCCGCGTCGACGGGTCCTGTTTGAGCTGACTCAAAACCGTCCAGCCCAGCATATCGGGCAGGAAGACGTCGAGCGACACCGCGGTTGGCCGATACTCCCTTGCCAATGCCAGCGCGTCGGCGCCGCGCATAGCGACGAGCACCTTAAAGCCGTTGTCGCGGGCGAGATCCACCAGCACGCTTGCGTAATGGGGATCATCTTCGACGATCAGCAGCACAGCGTCACCAGGCGTGATGATGTGCCGATCGTCCTGAAGCTGCTCCGTCGCCTTGTCGCCGAGCCGTCCGGCCGTCAGCGCCGCGATCGAAACGGCGGCCGCATTCAACGCCTCCATTTCGCTGGCGCGCACGGCTGTGGGCGAGGTGCCGACAAACGTCAGCGGCAGATAGAGCGTAAAAGTACTGCCGACACTCGGGATGCTGCGCAGCTGAATCTCCCCGCCAAGAAGGTTGGCCAATTCGCGGCTGATGGCGAGGCCGAGCCCGGTTCCGCCGTATTTTCGACTGGTGGAGGCGTCTGCCTGCTGGAACGCCTCGAAAATGATCCTTTGCTTCTCCGGCGGGATGCCTATGCCGGTATCCGTCACCTCGAATGCCACGACGGCGGGTGCATTCGTCAGTGAGGTGTTGTCGGCACTCCATCCACTCTTGACCGGCGACACGCTCAGTCTGACGCCGCCCTGGTCGGTGAACTTGAAGGCATTGGACAGCAGGTTCTTCAGCACCTGCTGCAATCGCTTGGAGTCCGTGACGATGCTCCGCTCCAGGTCCGGCGCCAGCGCCACCTCGAAGGAGAGCCTGCGGTTCTCCGCCTCGTGGCGGAATGGCCGCGTCATGACGTCGAGCAGGCTGTTGAAGAAAATTTCTTCGGCGTCGACTGAGACGGTGCCGGACTCGATTTTCGAGAGATCGAGAATGTCGCTGATCAAATTGAGCAAGTCGGTGCCGGCGCCGTGGATGGTGCGCGCGAACTCGACCTGCTTGCCCGAGAGGTTGCCGTCCGGGTTCTCGCCGAGCTGCTGGCCAAGAATGAGGATCGAATTTAGGGGTGTCCGCAGTTCGTGCGACATGTTGGCCAGGAATTCGGACTTGTATTTGGAGGTTAGCGCCAGCTCGGTCGCTTTCTCCTCGAGCGCCCGGCGGGCCTGCTCGATTTCCTGGTTTTTGGCTTCCACCTCGACGTTGCGCTCGGCGAGCTGCTGCGCCTTCTGTTCAAGCTGTTCGTTGGTTTGCTGCAACTCCCGCTGCTGGGTCTGCAACTCGCCGGCCAGCTGCTGCGACTGCTTCAATAGCCCTTCAGTCTGCATCGTCGCCTCGATCGAGTTCAGCACGATGCCGATGGAGGTGGTCAGCTGGTCGAGGAAAGACAGCTGCAGGTCGGTGAAGCTGCCGATCGAGGCAAGCTCGATCACCGCCTTGACCTGGCCCTCCGAAAGGACCGGCAGCACGATTGCGTTGCGTGGTCGTGCCTTGAAGACGCCGGAGCCGATGGGGGTGATGTTCTTCGGCATGTCGGTTATGAGAATGCGCCGCGCATCGCGCGCGCATTGGCCAATCAACCCCTGGCCCATCTCAAGCCGCTCGGGATGGCCCTGAATGGCGTCGTCGGCATAGGTCGAGAGCAGCCGCAAGCTGCCCAGATCTGCGTCGGCCTCAACCTGGTAGATGACGCCGTGCTGCGCACCGACCAGCGGTGCCAATTCCGTCAGCAGCATGCGCCCAACGGTCGAGAGGTCGCGCTGACCCTGCAGCATGTTGGTGAAGCGGGCGAGATTGGTCTTCAGCCAATCCTGCTCGGTATTGCGCTCCGTGGTCAGGCGCAAATTTCCAATCATCGTGTTGATGTTGTCCTTGAGCTCGGCGACCTCGCCCCTCGCCTCAACTTGGATCGAGCGAGTCAGGTCGCCTTTGGTCACCGCGGTGGCAACCTCTGCGATGGCACGGACCTGCGTGGTGAGGTTTGCCGCCAGCAGGTTGACGTTGCCAGTCAGGTCCTTCCAGGTGCCAGCCGTGCCGGGCACATTCGCTTGGCCGCCGAGGCGGCCCTCAACGCCGACCTCTCGCGCCACGGTGGTGACCTGGTCGGCAAAGGTCGCGAGCGTGTTCGTCATGTTGTTGATGGTCTCGGCGAGCGCCGCGACCTCGCCCTTCGAGGCGACAGTGAGGTTCTGCTCGAGATCACCGTTGGCGACCGCAGTCACCACCTTGACGATACCCCGAACCTGCTCGGTCAGGTTGGCCGCCATGACGTTGACCGTATCGGTCAGGTCTTTCCAGGTGCCGGCGACGCCCGGCACCTGGGCCTGCCCGCCGAGCTTTCCCTCGGTGCCAACCTCGCGGGCGACGCGCGTGACCTCGCCGGCGAAGGCGTTGAGCTGGTCGACCATGGTGTTGATGGTGTTCTTCAGTTCCAGAATCTCGCCTTTCACGTCCACTGTGATCTTGCGTGAAAGGTCGCCGCGCGCCACGGCAGTCGTCACTTCTGCGATGTTGCGGACCTGGGTGGTGAGATTCGCCGCCAGTAGATTGACGTTGTCGGTGAGGTCCTTCCAGGTGCCGGCAACGCCTGGCACGACGGCCTGTCCGCCGAGGCGCCCGTCGGTGCCGACCTCGCGCGCGACGCGCGTGACCTCGCCCGCGAACGAGCGAAGCTGATCGACCATCGTGTTAAGCGTGTCTTTGAGCAGCAGGATTTCGCCGCGAACATCGACCGTGATCTTGCGCGATAGGTCGCCATTGGCGATGGCGGTCGCGACCTCGGCGATGTTGCGCACCTGCGCGGTCAGATTGCCTGCCATCGAGTTCACCGAGTCAGTCAGGTCCTTCCAGGTGCCGGCGACGCCTGGCACCTGGGCCTGCCCGCCGAGCTTACCCTCGGTGCCGACCTCGCGGGCGACGCGTGTGACCTCGCCGGCGAATGCGTTGAGCTGGTCGACCATGGTATTGATCGTGTTCTTCAGCTCGAGGATCTCGCCCTTCACGTCGACGGTGATCTTGCGCGACAGGTCGCCTCTGGCGACCGCTGTCGTCACCTCAGCGATATTGCGGACTTGACCGGTGAGGTTCGAGGCCATCGAATTGACGTTCTCGGTAAGGTCCTTCCAGGTGCCGGCGACGCCCGGCACTTGAGCCTGGCCACCTAGCTTGCCCTCGGTGCCGACTTCGCGCGCCACGCGTGTTACCTCGGAGGCGAAGCGGTTGAGTTGGTCCACCATCGTGTTCAGGGTTTCCTTCAGCTGAAGGATTTCGCCTTTCACGTCGACGGTGATCTTGCGCGACAGGTCGCCATTGGCGATCGCGGTCGAGACTTCGGCGATATTGCGAACCTGGGCCGTGAGGTTGCCAGCCATCGAGTTGACGGAATCCGTGAGGTCCTTCCAGGTGCCCGCCACGCCGAGCACGTTGGCCTGGCCGCCCAGCCGCCCTTCGGTTCCCACTTCGCGGGCAACGCGAGTGACTTCGCCAGCGAAGCCGTTGAGCTGGTCGACCATCGTATTGATCGTCTCCTTCAGCTCGAGGATCTCGCCCGAAACGGTGACGGTGATCTTTTTCGACAGGTCGCCCTGCGCCACGGCGGTGGCGACCTCGGCAATGTTGCGCACTTGGCCCGTGAGGTTCGAGGCCATCGAGTTGACCGAGTCTGTCAGGTCCTTCCACGTCCCGGCGACGCCCTTGAGCTGCGCTTGGCCGCCAAGCTTACCCTCGGTGCCGACCTCGCGCGCGACGCGCGTCACCTCCGAGGCGAAGGCGTTGAGCTGATCGACGGTGGTGTTGATGGTCTGCTTGAGCTGAAGGATCTCGCCTTTCACGTCGACGGTGATCTTCTTTGACAGGTCGCCATTGGCGATGGCGGTCGAGACCTCGGCGATGTTGCGCACCTGCGCGGTCAGATTGCCCGCCATAGAGTTGACGTTCTCGGTCAGGTCCTTCCAGGTGCCGGCGACGCCGCGCACATTGGCCTGGCCGCCGAGGCGGCCTTCCGTCCCGACCTCGCGTGCGACGCGCGTCACCTCGGAGGCGAAAGCATTCAGCTGGTCGACCATCGTGTTGATGGTCTCCTTCAGCTCGAGGATTTCGCCGGAGACTGTCACGGTGATCTTCTTCGAAAGGTCGCCATTGGCGATCGCGGTCGAAACTTCGGCGATGTTGCGGACCTGGGCGGTTAGGTTCGAGGCCATCGAGTTGACGTTGTCGGTGAGGTCCTTCCAGGTGCCGGCGACGCCGGGCACCTGCGCCTGGCCGCCGAGGCGACCCTCGGTGCCGACCTCGCGTGCGACGCGCGTTACCTCGCCGGCGAAGCCATTGAGCTGATCGACCATCGTATTGATAGTCTCCTTCAGCTCCAGGATCTCACCGGAAACGTTCACGGTGATCTTGCGGGATAGGTCGCCGCGCGCCACCGCAGTGGTGACCTGCGCGATGTTCCGAACCTGCGCCGTGAGATTGCCGCACATGGCGTTGACGGAGTCGGTCAGGTCCTTCCAGGTGCCGGCGACGCCGGGTACCAGCGCCTGGCCGCCGAGCTTGCCTTCCGTGCCGACCTCGCGGGCGACGCGCGTCACTTCGGAGGCAAAGGACCGCAGCTGATCCACCATCGTATTGATGGCTTCCTTCAGCTGCAGAATCTCACCACGGACGTCGACGGTGATCTTCTTGGACAGGTCGCCATTGGCGACGGCGATCGTCACCTCGGCAAGATTGCGGACCTGCGCCGTCAGGTTCGAGGCCATGGAATTGACGCTCTCGGTCAGGTCTTTCCAGACGCCTGTCACCTCGCTGACCTGCGCCTGCCCGCCGAGCTTGCCGTCTGTGCCGACTTCGCGCGCCACGCGCGTCACCTCGGAGGTGAAGACGCTGAGCTGCTTGATCATCGTGTTGACGATGGTGGCGGAGCGCAAAAACTCGCCCTGGAGCGGCCGGCCGTCGACATCGAGCGGCATGGTCTGGAGGAGATCGCCCTTGGCCACCGCGGTGATCGTCCGCGTGACGGCGGTGGTCGGCCACAACAGATCGTCGATCAACGTATTGACTGACCCCTCCATGTCCGACCAAGCGCCGCCGGAGAGGCCGAAGCGGACCCTCGTGCGCGTCTTGCCGTCTCGACCGACGACCTGGCCAACATGCTCGAGCTGGTCGGCCATGCGCTCGTTGGCGGCTACGATGTCGTTGAAAGTGTCGGCGACCTTGCCGGCGAGCCCCGTCTGATTGCCCGGCAGCCTGACGTCGAATGCGCCCTGACGCATCGCTTGCAGGGCGTCCAGAAGTTCGTTCAGATCGAGAGCGGACCCATCAGCGGCTGTCATCATCGCCAGGCCGCTACTGACTGCTGCGGACGTATCGTGCTTCTTTGGGGGACGTCCGTTTGATTTCACCTTTGAAGCAGCACGCGTCTCGGTCATGGGCCGGCTCCATCTGGCTTTGCGAAAAGCCCTCAATTCACAACGCTATCGACGCTCGGGGTGAAACTCGACAGAAAACTTGTGCAGCTACAGGCGCGAACAAAGTCGCACTTTTCGACACATGAAAGGCCGGTTAGCGCAAACCGAGCAATCAGAACTTAAGACAAGGCTTATCTAGCGAAGATCGCTCGTCGCCGGTGAAGAAAGAGACGAGTTGGCAAAGTGCACTTACAAAAACAAGGCAGTCCGTGCGAGATCTCAGCTAGAGGCAAACCCTAGTGCCGCTTCGCCTGTTCGAGCTCAATAGCCTTGGCGTCGTAGTCGTCAGCCATCGCTCTCAGAATGTCGGCGGTTCCGGGCTCTTCGTTGGCCAAGCGGCGGCACCGTCTCGCCTGCTCGCGCAGGGCCTCAACCTGTCGCAGATCGGTAGTATCGATCATCATATTGACGGCCCCAGCTAGCGCTCCGCAGTTGAAGATCGGCGTGGGGAAAGGTGTGAAGCGGACCCGCGTCCCATCAGGCCGCTCGGCAATAGCCGAAAGGCCGCGGATCGGCTGTTGCCGCTTTATTGCGAGTGCCATCGGACAGCTTGCATGCGGGAGAAACTCGCCATCGGTGGTGTAGAGCTTCCACGTGACGCACCACCGGTCTCGTCCGGGGACGGGCCGGCGTCCGGCGAAATTGATGCACGCCTTGTTGAAATGGGTCACGACGCCTTCGACGTCGGTCAGATAGACCGGGGCGGAAAGGGCCTCGATGGCTGTCTGTATGACCTCGTCGCGGCCGGAAACTATGCGAACGATCGTCACTAGGGCTTCTTCTGCAGTAGCCAGTGAAATGTACAAGCTCGCATTCCTGATTTTTTGAGCTAACGACCCAGAATGCGCGGCTCGGCGGTTAGTTCCGCCACCTCGACTAAAGTCGGCATCCAACCCAAAAGGTTTTCGCCGTGCGAGGCCCGATCTGAATCAGGCATTCGAATAATCCATCGATTCGCCGGCGAGATTGACCGTTTGTTGGCGAGCCTCCCCCACCAGTGCGAAGATATCCCTCCGTTCACCGGCTGTTGGCCTGGCCTTCGGTGAAGCTGCTCGCGCCGGGAAGAGGCGCGTTGGCATCTGCCGGCGCGTTCGGCGAAGTTCTCGAGGTCTGCGCGAGCGCGGCAGTTAAAACAACGCGCAGAAGATCGACGTGACGAGCACGCTGCGCATAGGAATGCCCTTGATCTAGAACAGGTTAGGCCACCGCGCCAGGAACCCGCAGCGATGCAAACCTGTTCCTGAACGAAGAAACCCCGCCGGCGCGAGCCGACGGGGCTGAATAGAAGCCTCTCGCCGACGCGGGCTGGGGAGCGACCGGATCAGCGAAAGGCATGGAGCTGGGTTGGGGGCGCCGAGATTAAGCTAGCACGGCGTGGTGAAGGGAAAAGGCCAGGCTTCTCCGCCGGACGCATTTCGAACCACGCAGGCTCCCGGAGGGCTGCCTCTCGCCGACCGAGGACGCGACGCCGATAGCCGGCGAGAGGCTTGGCGCAAGGGTACCCGAGCGCCGAGCAGAAGAACCGGCTAGTCGTTGGTCGGTTGCTCTGGCGCTCCCGCTTTTCTCTGGCCAGGGCATTTGAACGCATCATGCTGAACAATCCCATGAGCGGACCATTGCAGGGCAAGCCGCGACAAGAGGGTGCGTGAGCTCCGGCATCCACGGTCTTCTGAGCTCCCGATAAGACAGTTGAGGATCAGATCGACCACTCCGTCACCGGACGCGGTGGGCCTGGTGCGCGCTAGGCTTCCTGACAGTCCGGGCGAAACAACCCGCCAGATTTGCGGCAAGGAGATATCAGAGACCAGGCGCATGGCGATGCCTGGGGCTTGCATGTGCGTCGATTGCGAGTCCCGAATTGACCGGCGCCTGAATTCGGCGGCATTAATCAACGCCGGAGCAAGGACATTCAGCAAAAATGACTGGCGGCTCCGGAGCGTGCACGGAACTCTAGCACGCACATTTGGTTGCCTCCTGAGACAGGAGGACAACCATGAGCAAACAGCCACCGATCCCGCCCGCCAATCGCAGCGACAAGGGGCCGGGCGAGCCCAGCCATCAGGGTACCGATGCCCACGAGGCCAAACCGAATGACCGTCCGTCCAACACGGCCTCGCAAGGCCAACAGGGTAATACCAAGATCAATACCACCCATCAGGGACACCAGCAGGACCGGTAAATCGGGGAGGTATAATGTCGACGTCAACGAAATCTCCGACCACAATCCGGCAGGGCGGCCCCGGGGCCTCTCACGAAAATGCAAAGGCCCCGAAGGTCGTTACGAAGCCGCGCCCTGAAAGTGAGCAACGTCGCCATTCGACAATCTCCGGTGGCGGAGGCGAACGCGACGAGCATCACACGCGCGATCCCGAGCAAAAGGGCGGCCGAACCCGTCCAGCCAACTGAAGCAAGAGCCCGCCCCTTCGAGGTCGGGTATTCGAATTGCTGCATGACAACATTAGGCCCGCCCCCAAAGGAGCGGGCCGTCATTCAGCGCGTACCACGCGCTGGCTAGAGTCGTCACTCGATGATCTGGACGATACGGCCGGTATTCGGATCAACCAGCACGGTCCGCTCGTTCACGACGGTAACCGCTGACACCGTATTCAGCAGGTACCTCCCGGTAGATGACGCCCTGCTGCGGAAGGACGCTACCCACAGCGAGAGGCTGAGCGTAAGTAAATGACGTCGGGCGCTGGGTGATCACATACTGTTTGAAGCGTGGCGCCAGTTCGCTACGACTTGCGTCACCGTGCCGAGCCCGTTGTAAAACGCAGCTGCGTCCATACAAATGGGCCAGACTCGTGCAATGGCCATGGCTTTGAAACGGCCCCCAGCCGGCCCCGTTGCGTGAATTGCGATATTTGAGCGTGAAATCGATTTCTGAAAACTAATTTCATGAAAATCAATAACTCGTGACGGAATCATGAAAACGAGCCGGCTTCATAAATTCTGGTCCGAGTAAGCCTTCGGTGTCTAGCGAGTCGCCGCCGCGGCGCGAGCAGGCGGTATGTCGATCGTCCGAGCGATCGTCGAGAATCCTGACGTGTCAGCCGATCGTCCTTGCCATTGAGCTTCAACGCCATCCGGTCGCGAAAACCCGGCCATGACTTCACTGACGACATCCGGCATTGTGCCGATAGCCTTCGGCCGATTTTGCGTCCCGCAGCTTGCCTTCTCCCGCGACGCTCCCCACAATACTCATTGGAGTCGGCTCCGCCCCGGAGCCGCCGCACGTACTTTGGTCACCGAAAGGTCACGGCGCGCTCGGCGATGAGGCGGCGGATGGCCTCCTGCACAGCCTTTGCGGCCCCTCCCCCCAATTGCTCGGGAAACGCCATGTGAGGCGCCGTCTCACTCAGGCGCATGGCGAGTTCCGATATGGCCGCCTCGGCGCGTGGAGCCGGCAGATCGATGGTCCGTGCAAGTGTCAGAAAATCCTGGCGTGTAAGGCGATCGTCCTTGCCGTTGAGCTTCAACGCCATCCGGTCGCTTGCAAGACCCGGGAAGATTCGGGTCGTGACCGCATCGTAAAGGGGCGCAAACCGAACGGTCGCGAATTGACGTGATCCGGGCTCGGCGCTCTTCAAGAGCGCCAGGTTCTTAAGATGCATGTCACCGTCGGCGATGAACCAGGCGAACAGGGCGCGCCGGAACAGGATTTCGAGATCGGCGGCCGGATCGGTCGACAGCGGACGCAATCCCCGCGCCATGCGCTCGATCGTGCCATCGTATTTGGCTGAGGTCGGGAGCTCCAGGATCGAGCAGAAGTCCTCCATCGCCAATATGCGATGATCATCGGCGTTCCGCCGGATATCGAACCGCTCGACAACGAGTGCCGGTGGCATACCGGCAGGCATGTCGATCAAAGCTGCGGCGGGAACCTCAAACCCGACCGCCCTGCCAAGCTCAAGGCAAAGCCACTCGACTACAGGCAAGGTTTCGAAGCCAGCGGTGCCTGCCGGCTTGAATATATGCGTAAACGGCAGCTCGATCGCCGGCACCAGAGTGCCGTCGGCGGTCAGGCACATCGGCGCCTTGATCTGGACGCCGGACAAGCGCGGGGTCTGGGCCTGCGCATAGAGCCGCGCGAGATTCTGCTCAAAGGTCTCCTCGATCTCTCCCCGTCCGGGGCCGCAATAGCGACCAATGAAGCGGCCGCTTCTCGAGAAGGCGGCAAGCTCGCCTTGAAGAACGTCCGCAGGGATCCTCGCGAGCTCCTCACGGTTTCGGACGATCGCGATGTTGGACATATAGCGCTTGCCCGAGCGCAGCACGTCACGCTCGTCCCGCTGATGGAGTACCCGAGCAAGCCAACCTTCCGGCAGGAGGGACTCGATGAATGGCGGCAGCTTGCCCGGTATCGTCTCGCGAATGAGCGGCGGGCGGCCGCCTCGTCCCGAAGCCTTCCATCGCCATTCGAGGCCGTCATGGGTCAAATATCCGAGCGGCGTCCCGTGCCAAGCTAGGAGAAACTCCAGAGCCGCCTTGTTGCCAGTAATCTTGCCCGCGCTCGGTCGGGCGAGCATGTAACGCTCTGCCCCCTCTCCTTCCCGGTACCATCCATTCTCGCGGGCAAGCGCCCAGACTGCGTCCGCAGCGGCCCGTGGTGTCCCATATTCTTCGACGAGCCGCGCCGCCATCTGCGCGCGCATGGGCTCGTTAATCGCGGTTGCATGCTCGCTGCGCAATCGAAAGGCTTCCAGGAAGCGCTGACGCGGAGACGACGCCTCGGCTCTCAGCTCGCCCATGTCGTCGCCGATGACGACGCTGACGGTAGAGGGGTACGCGGGCGCCTCGTTCTGGACGATCTCGAGCGTTCGCAGGCGCGTGCGCTGGTTGCGGCGCCCGCTGATAAACAGTCGTCCATCCGGCGTCGGCCCGAAGAGGCTCGCGCTAGCTGACGACAAATAGGCAGTCGGATAAAGATAACGGGCGATACGCACCGCATGGCCTAGCACCGTGGCCTCGACGTCATCCGTTGCATCGACGTAGATGCCGCGGACGAGCTGAACCAGTTCGCCCGCCTGAGCTCTCAAATGGGCGCGCTTGGCATCAACCGTCTCGCCGACAAGATGGAGCACAGAATTATCCCGAATTTCAGATGCGCAATCATTCTCGCCTCGGCAATCAGATGTCAAGGATTATCACGCATCTGAAATGCGAGATCATGAAGCGACAGCAGCCCCGCGAAAAGGGAGAATTCTGGCGACCTATCGGCGTCTCAATCGTGCGAACGGAAACTAGAGAGAAGGGGAACATTCGTGAACAAACGCTGCACACGACAGTTCACAACCCATTGATTTCGCTTAACTATCCAACCCATCCATCACGGCCGGGCTTTCTGCGGCAGATCCGGCGGCGAGGTGCGGCCAATGTCCATGAGGTAAGCGCCGCATTTCCTTCCGCACTTCTGCGGCTTGCGCGCCCCGTTGCTCGGGTCCCAGGCGCACGACAATCTGAAGACGCCGAGCAACCGTCCCAACGTCGCGTTGTCGCCGTACAGCCAGGCCAGCCCGGCTAGACGGGCATCCTGCGGGAGCAAAATTCGCAGCGGAAGTGCACGATGACCCAGGGAAAATCGATCAGCGAGGTGTCTTCGTGGGGCGGTTCCATTGGCATTTTGGATCAGAGGATCTCCCGCTACAGTCGCGTCCAACTCATCGCCGCTTCGCGTCTCGAGCCGCTTCCTGTTCCCTGATCCACCTCCTCCCGGATCGGTCGCGAGTGTCGAAATCTTCGCCGCTGAGAAGATCTCGAAAGCGCTCCGCCTGGCCGCGATTGGAAAAGCAAAAATGCGGTACCGGTTGTGCCGGCCGCCGGTGAGCGTATGGCCGCGCATGCATACGGACGATAGCGGGCCGCTTGCTGGGAGGTGACCGAGATATTGGCCGTCGTCGTCCCTAATCGCGACCTGATAGGGTCAATCCCTATCGATGCCGGAGGGCGAGAGCTCTCCCTTGCACCTCATGGCTCGTCCTCACTGCGGACAGGCCGGGCACCCTGCGAAAACGCGCCGCGCAAGAAGCCCCGAGACACAGAGCGATCGGCGTCAGCGAGAAGAACGATGAAATCATGCGCTAGCGCTCGCAGCGCGGCCGGCCCCGACCCATGTTCCTCTAGCAGTTCGGCAATCAGCCCCGTGATTTCAGCATCTAGGGACACGTCTTCGACCCGCTGATCGGCTGGCAGCGCTGACATCGTTCTCACTCTCAAATAAGAGAACATAAAGAGAACAACACTCCGGGAGAGTCAAGCCGACCGGACGTTGCACGCAGGCGGCCGACGCTCGCAAATGGGTGTGCGGCATGCGGCGTTGACCTCCCTGCCGCAGAAAAAGCGAGTCTCGGGGGAACTTTTATAATGCCTCTAAGTTGCGGCGTCCGTGGGGGGATTGCCAAGGAGGCCACCATGAAGAAGATCTTTCTTGCAGCCGCTCTCGCCCTAGCTCCGGCGGTGGCGTTCGCCCAGACGTCAACCACGACCACCACAACGATCACGACCGAGCAACAGAGCAAGGTCCGAGCCTATGTGGTCAAGGAGAAGCCCGCCTCCATGAAGGTGACCGAGTCAGTTACCGTTGGAACGGCTCTGCCGGCCTCGGTTACGCTCCAAACCTTGCCGGCGGACGTCGGCGTCACCCAGTACCGCTACGCGGTCGTCAACGACAAGACGGTTCTGGTCGAGCCGAGCTCGCGCAAGATCGTCCAGATCATCGAGTAATATCGCGACGAGCGAAACTCACGGCAAAGAGGTCGCCACTCGACCTCTTTGTTGCGTGGGCGGCCCTAAGTGTCGGACTGCGTGATTCCAAATTTTTGGGCGAGCTGCACCCTATTCATGCACGAAACGTCGTAGCTGACCTGGCGCCCCTTCAACTCCAGGCGCTTTGCAAAGTCCTTGGTCATCGCTCCCACAATATCGTCGATGCGAGCCTCGCAGGCTTCATTACTGACGAAGCTCATCTCACTGATATGCGTTGACAAACAGGTGGGCTCACCCGCTACGCAGGCGACAATCACCATCGTGAATACGTCCATGGAAGAAGCTGCCCTTGGCGGCTTGCACGCAAGCCCGCGTTGTTGGAATCGCTACCAAAGGCCACTACTCAAACATTTGAACACGAACCATCTTCGCGCGCTAGCGAACCAGCGCGGGTATACCCTCTTTTGTTCGGTATGTTGCATTTTCAACAGTCTTGGCGGCTAGCCCAGCCTATTGGCCTTCGCCGCATCCGCCATCTCGCGCGACAATCGACGCCAAACAGCAAAGGCCCCGCCAACTGACCTGAAGCTGACGGGGCCCGTACTGGACACATCTCGGATAGGTATTGAACGCTGCCAGGGCTTGCCGGTTCAAGAGAGCGATCGTGCGAAGGAGCTTGCTAGCCAACGGTCGTCAAAATCAGACGGTTGGCCGCTGCCGCAGCCTTCTCGAACGCGATCCGAGCTTCATCGGCCGACTTCTTGCCGTGGACAGCGGCTGCACAAGCTCGAAACGCTTCTTCCCATTCGTTGCTGCGCTCTGGCCACGCCATGAGCAGCTCGGCAGCCTTCTCCACTGATGTGACTGCATAGGAATGGCCGGCGCGATCGGTCTCGACATAGACGGCCGGGTTGAACCAGTGACGTCCCATGACACACCTCCGCTGCGAACTGACGATTCAACGACAGCCGATGTGTGACGTTCCTGAGTTGTCGAAATATTCATGACACGAAACTAGATTTGCACGCTGGACGAGACTGGAAGGGAACAAGCTCAACTTACGCGCTGTTCTGCTGTTATTGACACGAGGGCGCGTATATGGATCTGTTCTTCACCGTCACGGTCGGCATGCTCGCCTCACTGGCTATCGGATGGGCGGCGGCTGATCGTTGGGACCGGTAGAGACCCTGGAACTTTGCGTCGTGGTCGACTGTTCCAACAGCTGTTGCGTTGGAGGTTGCCATGCATACACAGGCGAAGCACGCCAGGCTCAGCGAAAAAATCGTCGGTAGGCCAGCTTACGACCCCCAAGTACTCCACCGCGAGCTATGCCATGACCAGGACGGCAAGCGCTACACGGTCATTGTCTATCGCCCCTTCGCCGATTTGAACGTGACGCGTTACGAGCTTGAAGATGGCACCCCGGTACGCTTCATCAACGACTGCCTGTTCGAGATTGAGTCGACCGGCCAAACGTTGACGCCGTGCATCTGATGCAAGCGCTGGTGATCTGGGGTTTGCTCATTGTCGCGATCCTTAGCGCCATCGGAATCGCCTCGTTTCGATAGGATCCCTCGCACAGCCGTCGAGATAACCATGAGCACAATTGCGACCATCGGCGCCGTCATCGCAGTGCTAGTCGCATATTTCGTCGTGGTGTACCGGGTGACGCGAACTGACGACGACAAATGATCACGACATCCGACCGCGCCACCGCCCTGCTCGTCTTTTCGCATCTAGCCGGCCGGGAGGTCTCGACCTAGTCGAGTGAGTGGGCGCGGCAATGCGAAGTGTACATGCTGCTCGCCATGCCGGCAGGTCAACGGCTGCGCTTCCTGAACGGCTCCGGCAGGCCGGAAGATGGGCGCGATGGCAGGTCGCTCGAAGCGATCCGGGGCGCAGCTGGCGCCGCCTCATTGAAAGCCGACTCGGATCGCATGGAAGAGATTCTGCGAGCGCGAACCCGTTCGCAATAAAAAAAGCCCAGCCGGCCGAAGCCGACGGAGCGCGATTTTTTACATCAGGTAGCGCTCCTCCCTGGGAATGTCTGCTTAGGGCTGCCGGGCTCGTGCGCATGTAGCAACGCCGGGGTCTGCGTTGGCCGTAAAGGTGGCCGCTGCTGCATCACGTCGGGCGGCAACATGCGATACGGCCGCTAACCACGCCGCAGTGGCGTCGGCGATTTAGCAACAGGATGCGGCGGCCCATCTCAAAGAAATGACGTTCAGACCGCTGGTGTTATCAAAGCTTGAAAGACGCCTTCCCCTCAGCGAGATGAATAGGCATTAATACTGAACAAGCGCAGTAATTATGAATAGCTATTCATGGAACCTGCGATCCAGGCGGCCGTTTAGTCCTGTGGCAGGGGCCATGCAGGGAGAAGAGCTATGATGAAGAACCTCGCTATTATCGCCGCGCTCGCCGTTGTCCCGGCGACGGCGTTCTCACAGTCGAACTCGGGTGCCGCTGGCGGCGCTGCCGCCGGTGCAGGCACCGGTGCCGTCGGAGGGGCAATCGTCGGTGGGCCCGCTGGTGCAGCTGTAGGCGCGGTCGGTGGCGCCACAGTCGGCGCGGTGGTCGGCGGTATCACCGCGGATAAGCGGACCGAGTTTCGCACCTATGTGAGGGAGCAAAAGGTGCCTTCGGTCACATATCGGGAAAAGGTCGTCGTGGGCGCCACGTTGCCGACGACGGTGACCTACCACGAGGTGCCCGCTCGCTACGGCAAGACCGAGTATCGCTACACGGTAGTCAATGATCAGACCGTCCTGGTCGAGCCGAAGTCGCGCAAGATCGTTCAGATCATCGAATGATCAAAGGTCGGGGCCCATCCCAAGCGGGGTGGGCTCCGAACGTTTCCGCCCACGACAAAGAGGAATACGCTATGTTTCGGACAATTCTATTGGCTGCCGGCATCGCATCGGCAGCACTTCTCACCGCGCCCGCGCAGTCGCAAGTGCGGATCGAAACGCGCATTGACCGCCCGGGCTACGACGGCCCGCGATATCGGGATCGGCGAGGATATGAGGAGCGGCGGGTGGTGCGCAGCCGCTACCGCGACTGTCGGATGGTGGAAAAGCGCCGAGTTAACCGGTTTGGTGAGGTCGTCATCAGGCGCACGCGCATCTGCGGTTAAGCAACCGCTTGGTGTAGCGGGTCGCCGCAGTCGGCTGCCCGCTACATTCACTAGTTCCGGCGGTTTTGGAGCAAGGCCATGCTCGACGGCAGGCAGGCTTTACGACAAGCATTTAAGCGCTTTGAGCGGGAAGTGCCTCTCTGGGTCGGGTCAGCGCTAAGATGGCTCCGTCACCCAGCCTCCCGATGGGTCCGCATACCTGCTGGCTTGCTTCTGATGGTTGGTGGCGTCTTTGCAATTCTGCCTGGCCTGGGCATTTGGATGTTGCCCCTCGGCCTTCTCTTGCTGGCCGCCGATATACCTTTCCTCCAACATCCCGTTGCGCGGTTCACATTATTCGGAGCTGACCAATGGGCTCGACTGCGACAATGGCTACGTCGGAAATGACGGGGTTTTAACAGGTTCCTCTGAGCGTCGGGAACACTGATGCCCGATCTCCGTCCGCAACTTGCTGAGTGGCGCTCGCTGGAAATCGCCGTTGCTTAATCCTTCGCCCGATCCGCGGGCAGCTCGTTGGCGGAATGGAACGCGACGTGTCTTGGTAAAGCGAAAAGCGCCCACCAGCCTGCATGAGTACGCGCAGCGCCAGGCTGCAAGGCCTCGATCCCGATTTCAAGCCGACAGGCCCCGTCCTATGTATCCAGCTCGTTTGAACGTGCGCGCTTTCTGAAGCCAATTATTGCCGCAGCCACCGTGGCGGCCCCTGCCAGCCCTGCGCCCAGAGCAAGCACGGGCGATCCCGTTCGACGCGCGGCATGGAGACGCGCAAATTGCAGGTTCGACAAGGCCGGTGGCGCCGTAGGCCATCTCCTGACGATGAGCGCTGCAACCAGGAAAATTGCGGCCGTCAGAAGCAAGATGCCCGCTATTGAGAGACTGGCTGCAATCGCGCCGTATCGGAACATCAGCGCCGTGTAGCCAGCATTAAGCGCGTACCCCAAAGCGAAGACTGTGATCAGCCCGCTAAAGGCCATCAAGCTGTAGGTGACAGCAGCCCGCTTTAGAGCAGCCCTTGCGCGCGAGGCGAAATAAACCGGCAACCCGCCCACGATCTATTTCGCCGCCCAGAAACCGAAAACGACGCCCGCAGCGGCCGCCCATCCAAGGGCGCGCAGGGGACGGGCGCGAACCTCGTCCATTATCAATTGCTGAAGTTCGCTCACGCGCTCCGTGGCAGCCTCCGCCATCACGTCGGTATCAACTCCGTACGCCTTAAGGCGGTCAGCTGTCTGCCCCTCCGTGGATTCGTCGGATGCAGTTCCCCCGCGCTCGTCGACGCTCTTAGACATCGCCTTGAACCCGTTTTCCATGGATGAACCCCTCGTCATTGAGCTGAGCCATTACGCAGCGGCCTACACTGATGGGGATCAAACGATGCGCACGGCCCGCTGTTCCACATCCCGCTCGAACAGCCTTGGAGTTGTCCCGCGCTGCTGAGGACCTATTCGAGCAAGCGGTTGGCGGCGTGCCCCACCAACGTCTGCCCGCCTTTATCCCTGAAGGACGGAACTACGCGAGCCCCCCTACGTTGCATGGGCTTCTCAGCTAGTTAGGAGCGCCCCATGGCCAGCGAACCCAAAGCTCTCGACGACATGTTTCACGACATGCTCAAGGACGTTTATTATGCCGAAAAACAGATTCTGAAGGCTCTGCCCAAAATGGCGAAGGCGGCCAATTCGGCCGAGCTCAAGAAGGCTTTCGAGACCCATCGCACTGAGACGGAAGGTCATGTCGAGCGTCTCAGCGACGTCTTCGAGGTGATCGGCAAGGCGCCCCGCGGCAAGACCTGCGACGCGATCCTCGGCATTCTCGAGGAAGGCAAGGCGGTCATGGAGGACTACGCCGATAGTCCGGCACTCGATGCCGGGCTGGTAGCGTCCGCTCAGGCGGTCGAGCACTATGAGATGACCCGCTACGGCACGCTCAGGTCCTGGGCTCAACAGCTCGGCCACAAGGACGCGGTCACGCTGCTCGACGCTACGCTCGCCGAAGAGACCAAGACGGACGAGCTGCTGACGAAGATCAGCAAGTCGACGAACTCAGCGGCAGTCGCCACCGCGAAGGCGGCCTGAGCTCCGGCAACGATTGAGGCCCGCCGAGCGACACTCGGCGGGCTTTTCCGCGCGGCTCAAACCAGATTGCGGCATGCATATCTCGTGGGTTTATGCGGGCCAGCGCTCGACAGTGACCTCCCCGTTCAGTCCGGTGCCGTACAGAGCCGGAACCGGAAAGCGGATCTCCCGTTCGGTCAGCGGGGGCGCCGGGATGGAGTCGCCGCAATGCCTAAGTTCACGATCACGACGGACGGCGGCGAAGGCCCCGAGCGATCCGATGAGGCCTTGGAATTCGCCGATACCAAAGCGGTGATCGACGACGCGCAGATCGCGCTGGTCGAAATGGCCCGCGAAAAGCTGCCAAACGGAAAACACGCCGACTTCGAAGTTAAGGTCGAGGACGAGACGGGGCGGGTAATCTACGTCGCAGAGATGCATTTCAAGGCAAGGACCGAGGAGAACGTCGCCAACGCGGCAGCGGAAATCGACGATGTGGCGTCGCATCTCGCAGGCGGGCCACGGGATTAATTGTCGAAGCTAGTGTTGGGGTTTATCTTTGGCGGGCTCTACGATCAGGCTTCGATTGGCAGGCAGCCATGCTTACGACCACAAAGAGCTCTATCGCGAGCTATGCCAGGACGAGGACGGGAAGCGCTACACGGTCATTGTCTATCGACCGTTCACCAACTTGAAACGTCACGCGGTATGAGCTCGAGGACGGCAGCCGAGTGGAGTTCATCGACGATTGCCTGTTCGAGATCAAAGCAACGGGCAAGCAGTTGACGCGGATGGAAGCGCTTTTGATTTGGGCGTTGCTCATCGCCGCGATCCTCGGCGCCATCGGGATCGCCTCGTTTCGATAGGAACCGTCGCGCAGCCGGGAAAGAACCATGCGCACGCTTGCAACCATCGGCGCCGTTATCGCAGTGCTGTGCCGGGTGACGCGAACTGACGACGACAGATGATCAGATATCCTACCGCGCCGCAGCCCCTCTCGTGTTTTCACATCTCGCCGGCCGAGAGGTCTCCACATGGTCGAGCGAATGGGCGCGGCAATCCGAAGTAGACACTCTGCTCCGTATGCCTGCATATCAGCAATGCCGCTTTGTAAACGGTTCGGGCAATGCGGAGGATGGGCGTCACCGCAGGCCGCTCCCGGCTATTCGCGGTCAGGCCGGAGCTAATTCCTTCAAGGCCGACGTTGAGCGGATGGAGAGATTCTGCGAGCGCGTCCGTACTGACTGTCCCCCTCCGGAGGAAGAAGCGGCCCCGCGTCGAAACACGGAGCCGGTCCGAGACTATTCGATCACTTGGACGATCCTGCGGGTTCGAGGCTCGACCAACACGGTGCGGTTGTTGACCACGGTGTAGCGGTATTCCTTGACGCCGTACTCGGCCGGAACCTCGCGGTAGGTGACGCCGCTCTCTGGCAGAACCGCTCCGACCCGGACTCGAGGGTGGCCTGATAAACAATGGCCTCCGCTTCGTTCTGCACCGCCACCTTCATTTTGAGGTGCGATCCATTCGGTAACTGCTCGTGAGCCATTTCAGCTAGTGCCCGCCTAGCATTATCCGAGGCTGCCTTATCGTCTGCGAACTCCATCTCGTCGCCAGGCTCGTTCCGGGAAACCGGGTTTTCAGTTGTGCGTTTGTCCTTCCGAAGGTCTGCGGATCGACTTGCCGCCTCTTGCGCGGGTCCAAATTATCCCCGCGGCGACCGGTGCCGCACTAGTAAGCGAGGCGAGACCGGGTATGCCAGGAAAGCCCAGCACACCGGCGACAGTGCTTGACGTGATCAATGTCGTCATCAGCGACGACCCGGCCGAAGGGGCGATTATCAAGCTCGCAATCGAGGGCTCAACGGATGTCGACCTCCTGTTCGACCCGTTGACCCTGGTCAAACTGCGATCTGCACTTGCGAAAATGGATAGTTGGCACGCGCACATGCTCCCAGCGCAGTAGCTCCAAAATAAGCCACGGGCGGGCGCCAACGGACTAGCGTGCCCGGCTTAGAAAACCTTGTGGACGCGCTGGCCTGGCGGTTCCTCACCGTTCGGAGTGGCGAACGGATCGTGCCATCTTGGTACCCAGCAGCCGCTTGTGCTGTGTCAGGCTTCCGCACGCCCAATTGTCTCTTCATCCGCTGCCAATTGCTAATCAGGGATAAAGCCGCCCTGCAGCGGAACAAGTTCGACGCCCCCGTTGTTGGGTGGTGATGCTCGACGTGGCGAGCAGGTCGTCAGCCTCCGACGCGCGGTGGGGTTCCCTCATCCTGCTTGAAAGGACGACGCATGCGTGCGCTCTGTTGGCATGGAAAAGGAGACGTTCGGGTCGATACGGTTCCTGACCCGAAACTCCAGCATCCCCGGGATGCGATCATCAAGATCACCTGCTGCGCGATCTGCGGCTCAGATCTGCATCTCCTCGATGGCTATCAGCCAACGATGGAGAGCGGTGACATTCTCGGTCACGAGAACATGGGCGAGGTCGTCGAGCTCGGCTCGGAAGTGACCAACCTGCGTATCGGCGACCGCGTCGTCGTGCCGTTCACGATCAGCTGCGGCGACTGCTGGTTTTGCAGGAAGGGCATGTTCTCAGCCTGCGACCGCACCAATCCGAACGCCAAGATGGCAGCGAAGGCGATGGGACAGTCGCCGGCCGGTCTGTTCGGTTTCAGCCATATGCTGGGCGGCTATAGCGGTGGCCAGGCCGAGTATCTTCGCGTGCCGATGGCCGATGTCGGCCCGATCAAGGTTCCAGACAGCGTCAGCGATGAGCAAGCGCTGTTCCTCTCCGACATTTTCCCGACCGGCTACATGGCAGCGGAGAATGCCCAGATCCAAGACGGCGACTTTGTCGCGATCTGGGGCTGCGGACCGGTTGGCCAGTTTGCGATCCGGTCGGCGTTTATGCTCGGCGCAGGTCGCGTCATCGCGATCGACGAAGTCCCGGAGCGGCTGGCAATGGCCGAAGCGGGCGGCGCCGAGACGATCGATTTCTCCAAGACCGACGTCTACGACCAGCTCATGGCGCTGACCAATGGCCGCGGTCCCGACAGCTGCATCGACGCGGTCGGCTGCGAGGCCTCGGGGCACGGTGCGGCGGATGCCATCCTCGACAAGGTGAAGGCTGCTACCTTCCTCGCAACCGACCGCATGCATGTGCTGCGGGAAGCGATCATGTGCTGCCGCAAGGGCGGAACCATTTCCATCCCCGGCGTCTATGTCGGCATGGCCGACAAGCTTCCGATCGGCGCGGCAATGAACAAGGGCCTGACCTTCAAAATGGGCCAGACCCACGTCCAGGCCTATACGAAGCCGCTGCTTGCCAAGATCGAGGCAGGTCTCATCGATCCCAGCTTCGTCGTCACGCACCCAGCCAGCCTCGAAGACGCGCCCGCCATGTACAAGAAGTTCCGCGACAAGGAGGACGGCGTGATCAAGGTCGTCCTGCGCCCTTAGGCGCCCCGGCCTTCACACTCCAAATCGGCTGGGGCCAATGAGGAGACGACCAATGTTTTTACGTGTCGACAAGCTGCAGATAGACATTCCTGCCCCGAAGAAAAAAGACGAGAACGCCGCGGCCGCCCTCCAGGAATTGCTCGGCGGGAAGTATGGCGAGATGTCGACCCTCGGGAACTACATGTTCCAGAGCTTCAACTTCCGCAGCAAGGACAAGCTGCGCCCCTTCTACAACCTCGTGGCAAGCATCACCGCCGAGGAGCTCGGCCATGTCGAGCTGGTCAGCAACGGCGTTGCCATGCTCAACAATGGGCCCGACAAGCCGGGCGGCGACGAGGGCGACGGCGGCGACATCTCCGGCGCGCCGTATAACGCGATGCAGGACATCCGCCTGGCAACGGCCTTCCTGTCAAATGCCGGCGGCGCGACCCCGGTCAACGCCAACGGCGTCTCCTGGAACAACGACTTCATCACGACGACCGGCAATGTCGTGACCGACCTGCTGCACAATTTCCACCTCGAGTGCGGCGCTCGCCTCCACAAGCTGCGGGTCTACGAGACACTGACAGATCCGGTTGGCCGCGAGGTGTGCGGCTATCTCCTGGTCCGCGGCTCGGTTCACGCCCATGCCTATGCACTGGCGCTGAAGCAGATCACCGGCGTCGAGATCGAGAAGATGCTACCGACGCCGAATATCAATCTCGACAAGATCCCGGAGTGCCAGAAGTACCTCGACGAGGGCTCACACCGGCGCCTCTACACCTTCAGTCCCTCCGACTACAAAGAGATGTCCGGCATCTGGGGGAACGGAGAGAAGGCCTTGCCGGGTGATCCGCCAGGCGAACTCGAGGTGGTGGAGGGAATGCCGGAAGGTGGCAAGATCCATCAGTTCACCGGCGTCCCGTCCGCCTTCACCCCGGACTATGCGCCCGAGGAAATGTTCGAGATTGCGACCAAGCTCTACAAAGCGTCTCGCTAAGCCAATGGTCGGGGGTGCCCATCGCTCGCGCGCTGAGCACCTCGGCCTAGCCACGTCATGCCCCCACCCACGAGGTCACAACACGCATGTCCAACATGTTCTTCGATCTGTCGATGCTCGCCTTTGAATCGCAGCAGGCGATCTGGTTGCGCACCATCAAGCTGTCCACCGGCGGCCCAGCAGCCGATCGGGAAGCCAAGCTGATGGTCGACGAGAAGCTGTCGGCCGCAATGCAAGCTGCCGGCAGGTTGATGGGGGGCACCCATCCTAGCGCGGTCGTCAAAGCCTATCGGCGCAAGGTGCGAGCCAACGTGCGGCGATTGTCGAAGTCGTAGCGAGGTAGCAAGCTTGAGAAGCAGTTCTCATTGCCGCCGCGGTGCGTTGTCCTGCTTCGCTTCCTCCCAGGCGCGGATATCGGAAACCAGTCTACCGAGCTCGTCAGCCTCCGGCGTACCCTCGGCATAGTTGGCGAGCTCCGCCACTCTTTGTGTCGCCGCCTCATACTGCTCCAGAGAGCTAATTGGGTTGGTCATGGCTGCCGTTGCGGGAGAATCCTGCTCCAGCCGATAGGCGTTGACGGCATCGATCAGGCCGACTCTCTCGGCCTCCTCGTCCGAGCCTTCGGGCGCGATAGCCAGCTTGGCGATCCGCGCCTCTGCGATCAGGCAATCGTCGGAATTCAATATGGCACGTCCGCCGAAGCCGACCTCTGGGGTGCTGGGCATGATGGTTCTCACTAGTTGCTGTCTGAGCGCAACCTTTCGCGCGCCGCTGTGTTCCGCCCAGGACGCGACATACCCAACAGGGTTAGGAACCTTCCCGTGCGGCCGGCATTAAACCTGCGAGCTCAGGGAGACAGGGCAACAAGGGAGGATGCCATGAGCAGTCGCAAGCCAGAGCACGACGATACGGTCGGCCAGCCGCGTAGGGCCTCGGATAGCCGGCCGCGCCCCGGATCCGGGACACCGACAGCTAGCGAGCCGGTTAACAAGGATGGACCGAAGCCGCGCAGCTCCAAAGGCGAGCGGAAGCCTTCAGAATCTTCCAGCGCCCTCGACCCTGGGCGGCCCACCAAAAAGGACTGAGCGGTCGCAGATGGCAAGCTGGGGACGTTTGCGTTGGAGATGCATGTGCAAGGACGAGGCCGTTGATGAACCCCAAGATCTCAAGCGGCGCGAGCTCCGCCTGCCGCGAGCTTTATCGTGAGTACTGCCAGGATGAAGGCGGTACCGAGTACACGGTCATCGTCTATCGGCCGTTCCCAATATGAGCTAGAGGACGGGACGCCGGTTCGCTTCATCGACGATTGTGTGTTTGAGATCGAAACGACAGGCCGAACGCTTACCCGATGCGACCATCTCCCGAGTGCCTAGGTTAAAATCCACCTTGTTCTATAGTGGATGGCATTTGCCGCCGCTTTGATCTCGCCCGAGTGCGCCGATGCCCGAATTGAACCCAAGCGCCTGGAGCGCAACAAGCCTGCGCCGCGCGATAAGCGCCGCGGGTGTTGCGTTGTGGTCCTGGAACGTCGAAACCGACGCGTTCGCCATGGATGAGCGGGGCTTCCAGCTGTGGGCCGTACCTCAAAGCGACGACGTCAAATTTGAAGACCTGTCCGCCCGCATCCACCCCGCGGACTGGGATAGGGTGAGGGCGGCCTTCACGGCGACCCGAGCCATCGTCGGTGCCTACGAGATCGACTTCCGCATTATCATCGGCGACGAGATCCGCTGGATTTCAGCCCGCGGGATCGGTGATGAATCGGGGCTGCACGATCGTTTAGCGTACGGCATATTCCTTGATGTAACCGGGCGCAAGCAGGCTGAGGAAGGCCACGAACTTCTTGCCGGGGAGATGAGCCATCGCGTCAAAAACTTGCTCGCTATCGCGTCGGGACTAACTCAAATCTCGTCCCGCTCGACCACGACGGCCAAGGAGATGGCCATCGAGCTGACGGGCCGTCTGGCGGCTCTTGGACGGGCCCACGATTTGGTGAGGCCTCTTCCCGGCCATCAAGGCCAGGCGGCGTTGCTTGGCGACCTCCTCTCGATCCTACTCTCCCCCTATGAAGATACCGGCGCCTTTAGCGGCAGAATCCGCGTAGCCGTTCCGCGTATGGGTGTCGGCGAGTTGGCCGCAACGACGCTAGCTCTTATCATCCATGAACTTGCGACGAACTCGCTGAAATATGGTGCGCTCTCTGCCGACGTTGGAACGCTTGATGTCTCTGGCAGCCTCGACGACGAGGACGTGAAGATCGTCTGGGTCGAGCGCGGAGGCCCCAGCGTCGAACCCATAAACGGTGCAGGTGGCTATGGCAGCCGCCTGGTCGTGCGCAGCATCTCGGGCCAGCTCGGCGGGTCGATTAGCTATAACTGGTCAGCCGAGGGTGTCATCGTTACCCTCACGATGAAGACGTCGAAACTGGCGGCCTAGGCAGCATGCCGAACAGCCTCAAGAACGGCGGTCGCACTGTACGGCTTGCGCAAAAACGTAACGGCGGCGGGCATCTCATGTGGATCAGGCCTGATGCGACCCGACGCGATGATAATCAGTATCGGCGGCCATCGGTCTCGCACTGCGAACGCTAGCTTCAAACCGTTCATGGACCCAGGCATCTCAATGTCGGTGAAGACAACTTTGATATCTGCCCGGGCCTCCAGGAGGACGATCGCTTCATCGGCATTTCCAGCTTCGATCGCCTCGAAGCCGGCCTCCTCAATAATTGAGGCGGTATCCATGCGGACAATTGCATCGTCTTCAACAACAAGGACAACTAGGGGCATGAGCAAACTCTTGAATGGATTAGAATTCAACGCGCCTCCCTTACGATAGTTGCGGCTTATCCAAATGAAATGCACATGAAGCTGCCGGACATACGTTTGGATAGGTTGGTGCCTTTTTTATTTTCAGGCGGATAGAGTCCGACGGGTTGAAGATGGCGCTCGCGAAAGCCGGAATGCATAAATCTCGGCCTCTCGCCCGATGGAGTTGAAGGGCCGGTGGGTAGCCACCGGCGAAGATACGGCGCTGTGGGGAGCGCCGATCTCGGATTTAGCTCAAACGGCGCCGTATCGGTACGGCTCGGCAGTCTCATCGAAGCGGCTCCACCCGCTCTGTCGGTATTCTGCTAGACGAGCCTCACGGTCGATCGGCGTTGCGCCGTCCATGATGGCTTCGACTTCCGCCGCCCGACTATCTTCAGCCCGGACAGAAACGACAGAGCCGCCTCTGCGAACGGTCTCGGCATAGTAATGCGCGCTGTCCTCGTCCTCTCCGGCGCTGGTCATCGCACCGATGATCCCACCCGTCGCGCCGCCAGCCGCCGCTCCAGCCAGCGTCGAAGCCAGCCAACCGGCGGCGACCACGGGCCCAACTCCAGGGATGGCAAGGAGGCCCAAACCGGCGAGCAGACCGGCGGCGCCACCGACCGCGGCGCCGATACCCGCGCCTTCGCCGGCGTTACTGTCGTCGTCGGCATTTTCCTGACGTCCCAACAGGCTGATTTCTGAGCTCGCGACGCCAGCGGCCTCAAGCTGGTTCACGACGCCCTGGGCGGCGGCGTAATCATCATAGGCGCGAGTGATCGTGCGGGTCATTTGACTCTCCTTTTCAATTACGGGTGATGTTGCCGCGGTAATCGACTGAGACGGTCACCTGCGCGCCTGAATGTGTGGCGGTGCCCTTCCAGACACCGTTGTCGTCCTTCTTGAGCTCGCCGACGTTGGTGTAGCCGTTCGCCTCCAGGCGGCTCTTGGCCTGCCCCTCGGTGAAGCTATTCGCGCCGGGAAGCGGAGCGTTCGCATCGGCGGGCGCATTCGGCGCAGGCGTCGGCGAAGTAGTGCTCGTCTGTGCAAGGCCGCCGACCGGAATCAGGGCGCACAAAGCCATCGTGAGAATCGCACGTTTCATGATTATCCCCATTTTTAAGGCGCCGTGAGGCTGCTAATCAGAACGGCAGGCTGCTCAAGATGTTCCCATAAATGGTGAATTATCAGCTGTGTAGGCCCTCCCCGGATCGGCGCCAGAAATGCCCTCGCGAAAGCTGATCACCATCTCGCCTTGCTCATTAGTCGAGATGCAGTTTGCCGAGGTTGCCCGGCAAACCCGCGACCGGAAGGTCATCGCGGCTGCGGTTTGTTCCCGGTACGGGATTGGCCTCTGATCCATGCGTGTTTTCGCGAGCGTGATCCTCGTCCCATTGGCGAAGCGCCGCGACCAAGTTCTTCAGTTCTTCTGCTGCGGATGAACCTTCCGGCGCATCGCTAAGGGCGTTAGCGCGCTCGGCTGTCGCCGCGTATTCAGTATGTGATTGGATCAGCATTGCGATCTCCACGGTCGGATGTGCCTCGCCGAGGGCTCGGCACATTTCGCTTTAGGATCGGAACCGCCCGCTACGCCCTTCGTTCCAGTGGCTCTCAGCCCAGCGAGGGGTCCGACGTTGCGCTTTCAGGCTCGACGTTTTGAGATCGCGGTTCTTCACCGCCCGCCTGGCTCCCATCAAATCCCGTACCAAATCCTGCCTGCGCGCTTCGGCGATCGACGGATCAGTGGCTCGCCAGAGCCGTCCAGCGACAAGGAATAGCGACCATCAGGGGTAAAAGGATAACGGCGGTCCATACTAGCGGAAATCAGGCGCTGGAAACCTAGCGATCACCGCGCTGCTCGGCACACCTTTGGTGTCCCAGCCAAGGCTCGCGACGGATGCTTCATAATTCGTGACCCAGTGCGCGGGCGCACTCGGCAGGTTGTCCGAGGTCTTAAGCTTGATTTCGATGTCATAGGAGCTGTCGTCCCAATCGAAGAGTGATGAGCTGCATTGGGGACAAAATCGCCTACCTCCCGTGCGGCTTCGATCCGAGCTCGCCAGTCGGCGCCGCAATCTAACGCGGCGCCGACCACACGACTGAGCGACTATAGATTTTGGAGACTAGCGGGATCCAAACAATGCGGTGAGATCGATCTCTTCATCGCGATGCTTCCCGCCTAGTACAGCCGCAAACCAGGCGGCTGCGGCGCCAGCCAGCAGCGCGGCTGCGGTCAGGAATGCGGTTATGACGCCCATCCTCCGCGCGCGTTCGGCAGCCTGCTTCGCAGTTTCCTTCGCCTGGTTCAGTTTCGCATACGCATCGTCGATGCGCTTCTCGGCGTCTGGTTGAGAGATATTTGCGCGCGCCGCGAGGCGGTTTGCGATGTAGGTGCGGTCGGCCGGATCGAGGGCACCGCTCGCCAAGCTGCGACTTAAGATGCGTGAAGCCTCCTCGCGCTCTCCCGCCGACACGGGTTCGCTACCGGTGGAACGCATCACCGAGTCGAGCGCTGAGCCGAGGGGGTCGGCCTGTTGGCTGATCAGCGCACCCGCGCCCGTCGCGGCTGCTGTGACCCCTGTCGCAGCGGTTTTGGCAGCCCCGGTCAACACCGAACTGGTGAGCATCGCAACAAGCAAGGCACCAGCTGCCCAGACGACCAGTCCATGCGCGCCATCGCGCACATGACGTTCATGATCAGTGGCATCGAGGGTTGGCCGGCGCATCCGTCCAGCCA
The DNA here is from genome assembly GCF_003952665.1 of Bosea sp. Tri-49. Lineage (NCBI taxonomy): Bacteria > Pseudomonadati > Pseudomonadota > Alphaproteobacteria > Hyphomicrobiales > Alloboseaceae > Allobosea > Allobosea sp. Tri-49. Next base: position 227,369 of record NZ_CP017947.1, on the reverse strand, counting down.
AATATCCACCGGCAGCGCAGGCAGAAATCGTCACCCAGAGCGCCCAGATCCCGCCCGCGATCGCTAACGCGGTCAGACCGGAGGAGCGAGAGGTGTCGGCGGAGACCATCGAAAGCCCGATGGCAGAACCGAATGCCGCCATGATCGTGGTGATGGCGGCGGCGACCACCGCGCCGCCGATGATCGGACTCCAGTCGAGATAAGACGAGCTGTTGCCGGTGCTGGGGGCTACGACAACCACATCCGTTGTGTCCATTGTCATGACATCAACTCCTAGCGGAGGCCGAGGAAGGACAAGATGGCCAGAACGACCACGACAAGGCCGACGATATAGATGATGCCGTTCATAGGAACTCTCCCGCCAAGCGCGCCAAAATGGTCACGCGGCAAGAAAACGAAGGCCTCTGCCGGATGTTCCGATCGAGCCGGCGGTCGAGATCAAACGGACGTCGCGCTCAGCCGAGTGGCATTCGGAATGTGAACTGCGTTTCGAGTTCAGAGGAATCGACAACTATCGTGCCGCCATGCGCCTTGGCGATTTCCGAAGCGATGTGCAGACCCAACCCCAACCCCTGTAGGTTGGCGCGCACCTCGCCGCGGAAGAACGGTTGAAACAGTTTGGCCATCGCTTCGGGGGGAATGGGATCGCCGCCGTTGGCAATGGATACGTGCAAAAACCCCTCGGCCGTTTGAGCGCGCATCCGGATCGGCTGGTCTACCGCTCCATGCGCAAGCGCGTTGCCAAGCAGGTTTGAGACGAGCTGAGCGATGCGGGCGCGGTCGCAATCAACTGGTTCAGCGATGGCGAATTGAAGCTCAATCCGTCGATCCGGATACGTCGACGTTAGCTCGTCAACGACCTGCTGCAACGCCGGGGTAAGAGGCTCGGCTGCGTTGCGATCGAGTGTGATGCCGTCGCCAAGCCGAGCTTTTGCAAAATCCATGACATTGTCGATCAGCTCGGACATGCGCGCGATGCTGCCCATCAGAAGGGGCAGGATCTTTGCCCCTTTTTCACTCAGATTTTCTCGCGCGAGAAGACGCACACCTCCGGCAAACCCCGCGAGGGGATTGCGTAGATCGTGTCCGAGCACGGCAATGAATTGCTCTCGAAGTTCAGCGGTGGCCCGCTCAGAGCGCAGATTTTCTTGAGCGGCAGCTCGCGCTTTCAAGAGCGATTGCTCGAACTGTCTGCGTTCGGCCGCCTTAAAGATCGCGAGCTTGACGGTGGGGGCGTCGCCGGCAGATTCAACTGCGCTGGCGAAACAGGGAATCGTCTCCCCCGCGGCGCTCAAGAAATCGAGCGCAACGCCGTCGATGTTACCCTGAATCTTCAACAGCGGGCGCAGGTGGGTTTCCCAATAGACCCTGCCAGTGAAGGGAAGGACATCGTAAAGACGCTTGCCGCTGAGCGCCGCCGCGTCGTGCCCCAGCCACGTAGCGAGCGTGCGGTTGGCCAGCACAATCTCGCCGGTCGACGCTATAGAGAGATATCCGCAAGGTGCGTTGTCGAAGAAGTCCACGAGCTGGTCGCGCCGAGGTTCCGAGGCGGTCATGTCATACAAAGGCGCGGATCGCCCTGACAACCTCGTCGGGCGCGCTCAAGTTCGGGCAATGGCCGGTAGCCTCCAGCAGCACGAATTGGCTGTTGGGGATATGGTCTCTCACATATTCGCCTACTTCGATCGGGGCGATGATGTCCTCGCTGCATTGAAGCACCAGTGTCGGAACCGCGACGCGCGGAAGATCTTCTCGGTTATCCGACATGAAGGTCACGCGCGCAAAATCCTTGGCGATATCGGGGTCTGCACGACAAAAACTGTCTGTCAGCTCTATGCCGAGTTCTGGTCGATCGGGGTTGCCCATGATCACTGGGGCCGTGGCGACCGCCCAGCCTTGATAGTTGATCGACAAGAAATCCAGAAGCTCGGCGATCTGCATCTGCGAGAACCCGCCGCGATAGGCGTCGTCGTCGATATAGCGCGGTGATGGGCCCACCATCACCAGCTTCCCAAAGCGCGTTGGCGCCTTGATGCTGGCCAGGGCGCCGATCATCGCGCTAACCGAGTGGCCCACGAGAATGACGTCGGACAAGTCGAGGTCTTCCGCAATCTCGACCAGATCCTGCGCATACCCGTCGAGCGTGCCGTATTTTGTAGGGCTGTAGGCGAAGATGTGCGAAGCGCCGGCGCCGACATGGTCGAAAAGTACGATCCTGAAGCGATCTTGGAAATGCGGTACGACATACCGCCACATCGTCTGATCGCAGCCATAACCGTGGGCGAACATCATGACGCGTTCGCCCGAGCCAAACACCCGGACATTGTTTCGGAGAGCTGGCGACACGATGATCTCGATCCAGTGGAAAGGAGGCCGCAACCTATATCACCGGGCTAGTGACAACTATGTCGTTTCACGTCGCCCATATGTTTAGCCAACTACTGATTCATGGTCTGCTCCTCGCCAAGGATGCGCTGCCAGACCCCCACTTCTTTCCTGATCGACAAGCAGCCTAAAGCCAGTGACCAGGGCAGCCTTGCGCCATCATGTGACGACGCCGCTTATCCCGAGAGCAGACGCCCGTGGTTCTGACGCGAGATGACGACTCCATAGCCCCTTACTTAGCGGAGTTTGGCGATACCGATGCCGTCGAGCTTCGCGCGATCCTTTATGGACTCTTCGCTACGGGTCATTGCTTTCGCAATCGCCTTCAGGGCCATGCCCTTTCCAGCGAGCAATTTCAGTTTCTGAAGCTCTTCAGAAGTCCAGGGTTGGCGGTGCCGTTCAAATCGCTCAGTCACAATCCACTCCTGCAGCGTGCTCACACTTGAGGATCTAATCTATAGCAGCAATGCTTCTGCGATCCTTGTGCAGGCTTGCGTGCACCAGCGGCTTTTGTTCATGATCGCGCGATAAGCTGACCTTGGCACTCTGCGCGGAGCGGGCATTCCCAACCTCGGCGGCGGCTACGAATTTGCATTACGATACGACGCACTCACCGCGGAAGAAGTCGATGAAGGCCGGCAGTGCGGCGGGGATCTGGCGACGAACGGGATAATCGAGGTGGAAGCCCGGACAATAGGGGCTCCATTCCTCGAGCACACGGACGAGCCGGCGGTGTCGACCCGGCTTCGCACGACCGTTCGGAGCCTTCTTCAGGGGGCCCATTCCAAAGAAATCCGGTAGCCGCCGTCCGCGCAAGGCCAGCGACGGAGGAGGCCGCCAGCCCGCTGAGACCGTCCTGACCTCCACGCCGAACGGCAGGGCAGAACTCGCCAATCGTATCGGAACGAAGCACGCCATCGGATGTTGACCACAGCTATCCGACCTGAGGCGGGCGCCCGGCAATGTTTGAAGACTTCACTCTCGACTTCGTTCAGGTCAGCGAAGCGACGTTGCGTGTGCGCCATGGTGGCGAGGGGCCGCCTTTGCTGCTGCTCCACGGCCATCCGCGGACGCATGCGACTTGGCACCGCGTCGCGCCTTTGTTGGCAACGGAGTTCTATGTCGTCTGTCCCGACCTGCGCGGGTTCGGCCAATCCTCGCAGCCGCCTGAACTGCCCGACCACTCTGGGTCATCGAAGCGCGCCAAAGCTCTCGACTGTCTGGAGTTGATGGCGCGGCTGGGATTCGAGCGCTTTAACGTCGCCGGCCACGACCGTGGGTCGTATACCGCCTTTCGGCTAGCGATGGATCATCCCGGCGCCGTCGAACGGCTGGCTGTAATGGACGGCGTTCCGATCCTGGAAGCGCTGGAGCGCTGCACGGAGAAGTTCGCAACGCTCTGGTGGCACTGGTTCTTCTTTTGCCAGCCGGACAAGCCCGAGCGGGCGATCCAGGCCGATCCACTGAAATGGTATGGCGCCGACCCTCAGGCGATGGGGTCTGAGAATTACGCCGACTTCCTCGCGGCGATCCAAAATCCGGACGTCATTCATGGGATGATCGAGGATTATCGCGCCGGCCCGGCGATCGACCGCGTCCACGACGAGGCCGATCGCGATCAAGCGCATAGTTTGCAATGTCCACTGCTATGCCTTTGGTCGGAACGGGATGACCTGGCTGACCTCTATGGCGATGTCCTGGAGGTCTGGCGCCCCTGGGCACCGGATCGGCGAGGGCGTGCGATCACGAGTGGTCACCATATGGCGGAAGAGGTGCCCGAAGAGGTCGCCGAGGCGCTTCGGCAGTTTTTCACCGGCCGCTGAAAACTTGGGCAGAGATAGAGAACTCATCGCCTCCTGCCGCGTTGTCCCAGCGCTTTAGGAGGAAGCGATGAGCCGTCACCCCGCTGAACTCATAAGCGTCGCCCTTCCCCTCAACCACCGCGCCCCGCCCAGCGGGAAGGCCATGCGGGAACGGCTTCTGCTTCGATTGAGCGACGATGCCATGGTCGAAGCGCTCGCTCGCTTATCGGGACGTAGCATTCCATCCGTCGCCTGGCTGCTGAAACAGGACATGATCGTCCCGGGCGGATTGCTTCGTGCGGCAATGCTGTTGGAAGGACAAGCCACGTTCCTGAGGCTTGGAGCTGGTAGGCGACTGGTCTGAAAGAAGGCCGCGGCTTGCGCACCCGCAAGGCAGAGTGCGCATTGCGTTGCATCTCATAATTGCGACACGTTGCTCACTGTGTTCAGGGCGCTGCTGTTCCGAGCGCTGCGGCGAGTACGTCAGCGAGGCCGCGCCCCGCGCTGCCGTCTTCATCAAGGCGCGGATTGTAGATGGTGATTTCGATGCCCACTGCCTCGCCGCTCGCCAAGGCAACCCGAAGCGCTAACCCGAGCTCGTCTCGTGACAACCCTCCGGGAATACGGAAATCGACAGCCGGCATGACGACGTCGTCGAGGCAATCGGCGTCTAGATGGATGAAGAAGCCGTCCAGTTCCTCTCGCGTCAGGTGATCGACCGATTCGCGGGCGGCGGCCTCGATGCCCATTGTGCGCACGGCGGGAAGGTCAATCGCATTGAGCCCGTTGGGGAGTGGCTGGCTCCCGTACTCCTCCTGATCCTTATGATCGCGATACGCGAACGCGACAGCGTCCTCGGGACGGACGAGAGGCCCGCGACCTTCCATGTCGGTCAGGAGCAACGGGCCGTAGCCTGTGACGAAGGCGAGGTCCATCGAGGCGCCTTCGCCGCCCAGCACGACCGGAAATTCGCCCGCGTCAAGGACCGCTTCCACCGCATCGGCGAGTTTGGGCGACCACGCCGCGATTGCCCTGGCATTGAGGGTACCAATCTCGGGATCGGGCGTGGGTTCCTTCGGAGGCACCGCCAGCCGCCCGGCCCGGCGCGCATGGATACGATCCGCGAGACCGAGATCCAGGAGTCGGTCTGACAGGCGCTCTACTCCATCCGTCGCGAGGCCCAATGTGGAAGGGGCTTCCAGAATTGCCTAGGGAAGGGTCGGCACGGGCGCCTCCGTCAGTCATTACTTTGCGGAGTAGGTTACTGCCTCGATTTTGTGACCATCTGGGTCACGGACGAACGCCCCATAATAGTTGGCATCGTAGTTCGGCCGCAGCCCTGGAGCGCCATCGTCGCTGCCGCCATGTTTTAGTGCTGCTTCATAAAATCGCTTGACCATCGAACGGTCCTCCACCGCAAAGGCGATATGAGTGCCATTGCCTACGGTCGCTGGCTTTCCATCGATTGGAATCTGAACGCTGAAGTGAAACGTGCCGCTTCCATAACCTAGTCCACCCTCGTCCTCTGCCATTGGCGTAATGCCGACGAGGGGCAAAACAGCATCGTAGAAGCGCTTCGAACGCCCAATATTATTCGTCCCAACCGAAACATGGTGGATCACGGCTACCTCCGTTCCAGCTTTGTAGCGGATCTAACGAGGGTCGTACGCAGCCCTCTCGGCGCCCTACCCGTCCCTATTCGCTAGCCAATGATCAACTAACGGGCCGCCGCGACCGAGCACGGGGTCGATGCGGGGAAACGGCAATCGGTCGATCGCGCCTCGAATTTCGGGCGTAGCCGCCTCGCGCAAGATGTCGCCTTGTTGGTCGGGCGGATAAGCGCCCACGACGAGCAGATCCTCGCTGGCCGAGCGGCGGCAGTGCCCTGTGCCGGCCGGCAGCACGAGAACATCGCCGGCTGAGACGCGAAGCTCCTCTCCTCCATCACCGCCGATGATCAGCACTGCATGGCCGGCGGCGATACCGAGCACCTCATGTCCTTCCGCGTGGTAGTGGTGAAAGGCATAGATCCCGTTGCGCCATTGCGGCGGCCAGTCGTTCTCGGCGAAGCGCTGCTCCATCTGGCGAGCAAGATCGCCGGTAGCCGGTGAGAAAGCTGACTCATAGATCAGTACCGGCAGCCGCGGGTTATTGGGAATAAGACCGCGCGACTCGAGCTGCAGAGCCCTGATCGGTTTCATGAACGTTGATCTCCAGTTTGCCGCTTCAACGCGCAGGGATGCAGAACGTTCGGCAACCGGAGCACGAGCCCTGGCGGAGATGCCAGGCCGCACTAGTCCACGAAGCGCACGGACACGCCCGGCTTCACCAACGCGGCGAGATGCTCGGCATCCCAGTTCGTCAGCCGGACGCAGCCATGCGAGGAATTCTTGCTGACACGCGAGGGATCGGGCGTGCCATGGATGCCGAAGGTCGGCTTCGAGAGAGCGATCCAGACCGTGCCGACTGGGTTGTTGGGGCCCGCAGGCAGGATGAGCTTTCTGGTATTGTTGCCCTGCTGGAAATTCTTGTCAGGATCGTAGTGGTAGGTCGGGTTCTTGACGACCCGTTCGATACGGAATTCACCTTCGGGCGATGGCGTCTCGCCTGAGCCGATCGTAGCTGGATAGCTCGCAAGGATACGATCGCCCTCGCCATAGACGACAACCATACCCGTGCCCTTGACGGCCTCGACACGTTGGGCGCTGCCCGGCGGGTCGACGCGCGTCGCCGCGATGACCGAGATCGTTCCGCCGACTTTACGAAGGCTTGTGCGAGGATTGAGAGCGGCGATCAGTTGCTCGCTCATGTGAAAGCGCTCAGCGAGCATTTCCCGCGCGCTCGTATAGGTCAGGCGCTTCATGCGGGCCTGCCGAGCGTAATCGCGCGGAATCCGCTTGGCGAAGTGGTGAGCGCTGTCCTTGGCGGAGATCTCGTAGTCGACGACGATATCGCGGGCCGCATCGCCTCCCAGCGCCTGCCAGGTCCTTGCATCCATGACGTCGGCCTCGCCCAGCATCTCCTGCCGACGGAACTGGGCGATCGCCTTGCGGTAGTTTTCGCCATCGCGGCCATCGATCATGCCGGGCGATACTCCGCGGCGGCTCAGAAGGACTTGGGCCTTGAGGATGGAAGGGTCCAGCCTGGCTGGCTTCTTGCGGAGATCGCGACCCATGGTGGCTTTGTTCACCTCATCCGCGGTGAGCGCCGAGATGGGACCGGCGCCGATAGCGAGAGTGAACGCCACGGCCAGCGTGAATACCGGACGGAATTTCATGGACGCCCCAGCTAGTTGGCTGCATATCGCTACTAAGACCGCGGACTGCGCCGCTGGTTCCGTCTGACGTGATTTGCGCGGGAAATACTGGAAAGATCCGCAATATGGCGGCCGCTATCGACGGTGATGAAGGAGCGTCGCGCCTCCTCTGCCGAATGCCTGCAGGATCGACGAGCCATTGGGCAATTAGCTCTGACCAGCCCAACCAATGGCCACCCACAGCATACGAAGCATAGCCAGGCTACGCGGCTACCGTGATGCCGGGTCAATCGATTTCGCCACGGCCTCCTTCTTGTTCTGCGGAAGCAGCGTCATGCAAAGAATGAACGCCGATAGCAGGAAGCACACGCTATTCGTGACGATGAGCGGCCATTCGCCCAGCCCCCAGCCATACGCTGTCCAAAGCCCAAAGCCCGAGACAGTCAGGCTGTATGTGACCGGCGAGATCGAGCTGGTATCGCGGCTTTTGACGATGCGCCACGCCTGCGGGATGAAGCTGATCATTGAGCAGGCTGCGGCCAACGTTCCTGCGACAGCGATCCAATTCACGGAACTCTCCGAAACGTGGCCCAGCGCCGAGCAAGATTTGCTGCCTCGAACTAACTTAGTTTCACGCTAGCCGTCTTGTCGGCGTAGTCTTCCTTTGGGTCGGCACCTAGCAGGAGCTTGATGCCTGCGACCAGACTCCACTCGTCTTCCCAGATCTCTGCGTGGCTCGGTTCGAAACGTAGGAGCGCGAGCTTGGGATCATCCTTGCCCCCCTCGTACCAAGCCGCAACAAAGCGGTTCCAGAGCCGGTCGATGACGGCTCGGTCTTTATCGAGGCTGAGCTCACCACTGATGGTCGCGAAGAGATCGTGCCCCTTCGATGCAAAAGATATGAACCCACCGGTTCTACCCGACACTGCCTGAACCAATTCCGTATCGTTGGCCGAGAAGATCCAAAGTGGGCCCTTATCGGCCTCTCCATCGATTTGGACGGTCATTGGCCGGAGCAGGCTATCAGCGCAGGCGGATAGGCCGAGCATGACGGTCATATCCGATCGCAGGGCCTTCCACAGCTTCGCTTCGAGGTCCCTGGGAGTTGTCATGCCATTCGCTCCGATAGCAACTGTCACCTCACAACCTGTCGGCCGCGAACGAAGTTCCACAATTCGGACGATGCCCCGCAGGTTATCCTGCGAGCCTCCGGCGAGTCTTGAGGAAGCCTGCTACATAACGGCGAACGAGGTCATGGTCATTGGGGGCCACGAGCACATGCTGCGCCACGACATCACGCAGCGACGAGCGTTCGTCATCCGTCAAATCGAGTCGTCGCACCCGCAAAATCGGATTCCGTCAGCTCATCAGATCTGCGATCTCGCAAGGCTGGAGAGCCAATCTGAAAACTTCTCGTTTGCCGCGCGATTTTGCCAGTCAGAGAAGGTGTAAGGCTTGGATGCCGCGGCATCCTTGTCGAACAAGGCAATCTGGGTGCTCGCGAACCGCTGGTCGAACAGATTGATGTTGGCCTCATCGTTGAGCCTCAGGGCTCGGTCATCGATATTCGTCGAGCCGACTGAGGTCCAAACGTCGTCGACGACCACCAGCTTGCAATGGAAGAACGTGGGCTGAAATTCGCTGATTTTCACACCCGCCTCAAGCAAATCACCCCAAAGATGCCGAGAAGCCTTCCTGACGAGGCGCGCATCAGTCTGAGGTCCGGGGACGATAATCTGGACCTCCACGCCGCGCTTGCGTGCCTCGAGGAGCTGCCGCCTGGTTAGTTCATCAGGGACGAAATACGGCGTGGCGATCCGGATACTCTTCTGGGCTGAGGCAAGCGCCGTCATCAGCATGAGGTGCATGACATTGCGCTGATGGGTCGAGCTGATGACAACCTGCGTTGCGTGATCCCCTATCGGCTGGAGTGCTGGAAAGAAGCGATCGCCCAGCAAGAGCTCGCCCGTCGCCTCAATCCAATGCTCGGCGAACGCCGCCTGGAGTTCTGCGGTGGCCGGTCCTTCCAGTCGATAGTGGTTGTCGCGCCACTCGTTTGGCGAGCGCGCATCACCGTTCCATTCATCAGCAATTCCGACACCACCGGTGAAGCCCACGCGCCCATCGACGACCAGCAGTTTCCGGTGGGTGCGGTTGTTCACCCGATCGACGGTGTACCAGGTTAGTGGGCGAAAGCGGACAACCTGGACGCCGGCATCCTGCATACGCTTGATTAGGCCCTCGTCCATCGGAATGCTGCCGACCCAGTCGAGCAGGACTTTCACGCTCAGGCCCTCGCGGGCCTTGATCGAGAGTGCGTCCGCGAATTCGTTTGCGATGGCGCCGCGCCAATAAATGTAAGTTTCAAAGGTGATCGTTTGCCGCGCTTCTCGGATTGCGCGCAGCATCGAGGGGAATATCTGGGCGCCGTTGACGAGCGTCTCGACGCGGTTCCCGGGCACGTAGTTTGATCCAAATAGCGCGCCCATCGACGTCCTCAGCTGGCTATCTGAGGAGGCCAAGTTATGCGGAAGCGGTTGCCGCAACTCCTGGGGCGCCGGCAATAGGTTGCCGATAACCAGACAACCGAGGGCGCCGATAGCGGCCGAGACCAAGCTAATGATGAGTGGATGGCGTCGAAAATTCATCGGCCCGGGAACGTAAAGGCTGGCGCGTGAGGTTGCAGAGAAGAGCGCATAGAGAATCGTAGATTTGTGGTCACGCCGGAGCTCCCTTCGCCGCGAATTTCAGACAGACCCTGCAGATGCCTCGGAGAGAGGTTTCCACAGCATCGGCCAGCAACGGGCCTTTATCGTCCGCTTTGGGATCCGAAACTTGCGACAGCTGCCCAAGAACAAGGATTGCCAAGGGCATGTGACGGCGGAGGCGGCGAAGGGCATATTTCATGTGCACAGCGCTCTGCGGGCCGATATAGCAGAGGCAGATCAAGGCTGGATCGCGCTCAGCAAGTTGCACCATGCCCGAGGTCAACAAGGTGTTTGGCGGCAAGGCCTCCGCTGCCAATCCGTGCTTTTCCAAAATCTGGCTCAGCATCAGGGCAGCCGCCTCGTCGAGTTGTGACCTTGCCCCGATGCAGACGACGCGATCTCGGCCCGCGAACGTCTCGCCAAGCTCAGCCGCGGCGAGAATCGGCAGATCGGAAGTGCCTTCACTTTCATCTGTCTGTTCAACGGCGGCCTCGGTCTCCGGATCTGCTGCGGCAGCGTCAAGTACCGGTCGGCTGTCGTCATGGTCAGCCAGATCTTCAACGACCTCGCGCACTGTCGCGAGAATTTGATTTCGGCGAGCGGCATCGAGGACGCCACGCGCTTCATCCGCTGCCGCGAGCCGCAAGCCCTCGAGCGCGACTTCGTCGTAATAGGCGGAGAGCGAGCGTTCCTTCAGTACCTCTTCAGCCTTGTCGGCTGCTTCCGCCGGATCTCCAGCAAGGATGCGCTGATAGAAAATCTCCGGGGCGGACAGCGGAGGCCGATCCCCGAGCATGACGTCCAGAAATTCCAGTCTTTCGACATGTCGGCCCAGTACCACGAGGCAAACGGTCAATGGCGTCGCCAGAACGAGGCCGATGGGGCCCCATAACCAGGTCCAGAATGTCGCTGCGACCACGATGGCGACGGGCGATAGTCCGGTAGAGCGGCCATAGGCCAACGGTTCGATCACATGTCCCACGAGCGGTTCTGCGATGACGAACAATCCGGCTGTCAATGCGAGCATCATCCACCCGGGATCGACCGATGCGGCGATCACCATCGGGAAGACGGCCGAAAGCACCGCCCCGAGATAAGGAATGAAGCGCAGGATTGCCGCCAGAATGCCCCATAGCAGCGAACTGGGAACGCCGATGGCCCAAAGGCCGCAACCGATCACCACTCCAAAGCCTGCATTGACGATGAGTTGGGTGAGGAACAATCGACTCAAGCGCCTGGCGGCATCATCGAACGCGGCCGTGGTCTTCTGCAGGTCGTGGGTACCAGTCAACCGGATGAACCGATTTCGAAGATCCTCGCGCTTCAGAAGGATGAAGATCACGAAGATCAGAACAATACCCGTCGTGGTTAGAGGGTGAATTAGCGGGGACAGAAATGCCTGCAGAGTTTCGATCGCACCGGGCTCGGGTTGGTGCACTTCGACTGGGATCGGACGCCCCTCTCGAGAACGGCCGGCTATCTCGGTCGACGGAGGAAATTCTGCCTTGGGGCGGTCAAGTTCCTTGCTCAGGTCTTGCAGAATATCCGCTGCCCGGCTCAACACTCCACTCCCCGCTTCCGAGCCTTTCAAAGCGGAGATCTTTGCGCGCATCGTGCTTTGATAGGTCGGCAGCTGCCCCGCCAGTTGGGTCGCTTGGCTAACCATAGCCATCGTCAAGATAGCCAAGGTCGCAAACGCAATCAGGACAACCGTGAAGACCGCCAATGCTCGCGGAACACGAAGCTTCTGCAATCCCTTCACCAGCGGCGCCAGGACGAAACTGAATAGGATTGCGAGCGCTACCGGGACGAAAACCTCGCGTCCGAAATACAACGCGGCAATGATGAAAGCGCCGGTAGCAACGTTGGCAACGCTGTTAATTGGCGACTTCGTTGCCGGATTTTGCATGGCAGAGGAAGTCTCGATCGCGGGCATTATTCAGTTCCCTTCGCTCGCGAAGGCTGCGTGAATCTGCCATTTGGAAGCGACTATCTCAGTCTTGCCCTGCGAGGGTTTTTCCTCCCAGAGCCCCCGCTTGAACCAACGGACCTCAGGCAGGCTGGGGCCCGAGCGGGCTGCTGTGTAAGCGCGCACCGGGCCGTTCGATACCGGGGCGAAAATCGCGCAATCAGCCGGATTGGACACCGTGGCCCCCCAATGCGACAGCCACCTGCAATCAGGCGAGCTTCTTTAGAACATCAATAAGGTTCGGGGGTTCCAGGTGCTCCTCTCGGACGCTCCTACTGCTCAGGATCTGGCCGCGTGGCCTCCCCCCGCGCCAAGTTCCGACGGGTTCGCGCCATGGGCGAAACCAAACCTTGGTCCAGAACGGGAGATTATCGGGGAACCTCAAGTCACCCCGGGATGTTGCGCTTCATCATCACTCTCAGAGGCAGCGCAATGCAAATCCGCGTCGGCTACCGGATCGAGATCGTCACCGCACAAACAACTCCGGCGGTGGTCCTACTCGACCCTCATCCTAGCCGCGGCAAGGACGTGGTTGGTCAGCCGACGCCGCAGATTAAATCGATCATCGACGGCAGGAATGTGCCGGTCGAGGAATACACGGACGGCTTCGGCAACCAGTGTCGCCGGCTGGTTATACCGCAGGGAGGAGCGATCTTCACAAACGATGTGATCGTCCGCGACACGGGGATTCCGGACCAGTTCGATAAGAACGCACCGGAAGTCTGGCCAGGCGACCTGCCGGCTGAGCTCATCGAATATACTTTGTCCAGCCGGTACTGTGAGGTCGACGAGCTATCTGCGACCGCGTGGAATTTGTTCGGCAGTTTTGCCCCCGGTTGGAATCGGGTTCAGCAAATCTGCAATTACGTGAACGCGCAAATCCGATTCGACTATCGGTTCGCCAGAAACACGCGCACCGCTGTTCAAGCGATGAATGAACGCGTCGGTGTATGCCGGGATTTCACCCATCTTGCCATTGCTCTATGCCGTGCCATGAACATCCCGGCACGGTACTGCAACGGCTTCCTCGGTGACATCGGCGTGCCCCGCGATCCTGCACCGATGGATTACAACGCCTGGTTCGAGGCCTATCTCGGGGGCAAGTGGTACATCTTCGATGCCCGCCACAACATGCCGCGCATCGGTCGAGTGCTGGTCGCAAGGGGGCGAGACGCCGCGGATATCCCGATGATCCACACCTACGGTCCGCACGGACTTCAGCGGTTCGATATCCTCACCGAGGAGGTAATCGCCTCGGGAGCCTCTTCCTGAAAGGTCTGACTGTCCCAGCCGAATAAATCGGACGGGCTGCCGGAAGGCGGTCGGCTTCTTTGTGGACTTCAGGACGCTCACATGTCGGCACGGGGCGGTCGAGGTTAAGTCTCTTCGACCATCGCGCGGATAGGTCGCCTGAAACCAGTCAGCCGAGGCGGGCAGCCGTTCCAGCGCATCCTTGAAAGCCGCGGCGTGCTTACGCGTGTAAGAGCGCAACGGGCGGTCGCCGCAAATCGCCTTGATCCAAGCCCCGATGACCAATCGCTGCTAGGCTTCGCACCAAGCTATGCGCTCGGCACCTTGCTCCAGCGCCCGGTTCAACGTTGGTCGTGCAGGCCGGCGCATCTCGGCCCGCGCGTATGACTGCCTGCTCTGGGCGGCCGGAGGCAAAACCGACTGGGAGATCTCTATCATCCTCGGCATTTCGAAGCCGACGGTGACCAAACATATTCTGTCCGCGCGCGAAAAGCTCGGCGCTGTCACGAAGGCGCATGCGATCGCGATTGCCCTGCGCGAGATGATTATCCGATAGCGTTCAGGAGCGCCCTCTCCGTCCTTCGCCCATCCGCTGCCCCTTTTGCGATTGGGACTCGGCGCGTTCACTCGCCTCGATCTCGCGGATGACACGCTCCTGTTCGATGCGCAATTGCGCGAGCGCATCGGTCTGAGCCACTGCGACCGAGAGCCGCTCTCCCGGATGCCGCGCCAATGAGCGCGCCGCTTCCGTCGCGGCTCTTGCCTCACGCGCTTCCTGGGCAGCGGAGCGCGCCGCTCCCCTCACGACATCCCGTGAGGCCGCGAGGTCACGCTGGTACGCTGGATCCAGGCCGGCTGTCGCCTCGTTTTGCCGTTCCGTTTCGACAGCGCGATCTGCCAGTCTGGCAGCGGCCTGTGCTTCCCGCGTCTCCTTCGCCTGAACACTATTCGCCCGCTGGATCAGCCAGTCGGCATTGGCACCGACGATCACCTCGACCTCGGCGCGGCTCATCTGCTGCACGCCACGCTCGGAGACGCGCTGGAGATCGAGCCGATTGGCTAAGGTCTCCAGATAGCGCGCCGACGCCTCCCGGAACTGCTGCTTCGTCACGCCGTCGAGCAGGTCACTGGTACGTGAGACGGCCTCGTTCATCAGGCGCAGATCCCTTGCCATTTGTTCGGACGTCCCGGCCATATTGGCTCCCTCCCTTGTCAGATGTTCCACGCGTTGCGCGATCGTGTTGAGAATGCCTCCGAGTGTCTGCGCAAAAGTCAGACGCTCAAGCATCTCCTTGGCGATCCCGTTCTCAGGCTGTTCTCCGAGAAGGGCCCGCCAAGCACGCATGCTGTCATTCACCACGCGGAGTTCGGAGTCCGATACGGCCATCCTAATCCGATTGGCCCGCGCCACGGCGATGCGTTGGCGAGCGTTATCGATCATCCGCCGGTTTGCCGGATCCGCGGCATAGGTACGATCCCGCGCCGCGCGCTCGGGCCGTGGTCGATCAGCTACCTCGACGATCGCCTTATCCCTCGGGCCATAACTCTGCGAGGAGGCGCGCTCCCCCGCGCCCGTCGCGACGATCTTCAGGCCCTCGGCCTGCGCATGCTCGGCATAGGCCTGGCGCCACTCACGAAAGGTGTCGCGGCTCGGATGCAGTTTCCGGCCGGATTCGCTCTTCACCGTGATAACGGCATGGGCATGAATGTGCCCCTCCGCTTCTTTGTCGGTATGGACGCCGAATATGAATTTGTGGTCGGCGAAGCGGTCCTGCAGGAAAGACCGGGCGGCGCGTCGCAATGCCTCCACATCAGTGCCCGCCTTGGCCGAGAGGATCACATGCATGGTATCGCGCGTGGATTGCGAACGCAGCGATGGTCCCCAGTCCCGCGCGGCAGTTTTGACGTCTGCGACGTTGGCGAGCGTTCTATTACGGTCGTCCACCGCCGGCCCCTTCGCGATCAAGCGGTGCAACTGATGGGTCACCCCGTCACGGCCATGCCCGGTCGCGTCCAAAACGACGCCGACCCGATCCGCCGGAATAGCCGTCGCAGCAGCGATCCTGTCCTTGATCTTCGCTTCCGACGCCCGATCGAATTGTCGTTGTCCCCTCGTTGGCGCTCCGCCCTCCACCATCCGAGAGCGAAACCGCTCCTTCGCGGCGCCGGCCATCGTGAGGACCACACGCGCTTCCAGCATCCCTTCGGATGTAGTATCGAACCGATAGGCGAAACGATGGCCTTCGAAGGCCGCAGCGACCGCCTTTTCATAGGTCGCCCTGCCTCCCGGGCTGGCGGGAGCGTCGCGGAGCGTCAGGCGCACCGTTCCAACATCCTGGCTCTCAGCGCGCTTCGAAAAGCCCACCGCCCAGGCCTTGATTTCGTCAGCGACCGCCTCCCGATCCGCCAGCATCCGTCCGTCATGGGTCTCGAGCGGAACATCCTCGCGCAGCACGTACTGGCCGGTGGCCGTCGCGCGGGGGACGCCACTGGCATAGGACACCACCTTGACGACCGCAGGCTGATAGCCAGCCGCGAGCATCCGGGCCCGGCCGACAGCCTCGCCCCCGCCGGCGAGGCCGCCGGCAATTGGTCCAGGGGCCCCAACACGGCGCGCCCCGGCCGGACCGCTGCCGCGGCCTTTCGGCCCGGGCGGAAGCTCCCTCTGGCGCTCCGCATCGAGCCCACCTGCGATCGTCTCACCTCGGATGAGTTTATGGGCGTGGGGCATCGCGGTTGGACGCGCCGAGAAGCCGCGGCTCCGCTGGCGGTGCTCCTCTAGCCGCGCAGCCTGCGGCCTGCGCCGTTCCTCGCGCGCCTGCGCTATCCCGTCGCGAGCCGCAGCGACCCGCTCCGTCCACCAGGCGATCTGGCCGGCGCGGCTCATTACACGTCGCACTCCGCCGGAAGCTCGAGCTTCGCGAGACGTCGAAGCCTCAAGCCATAGGCGACGGTGATTTCAGTGAGCTCGTCATTGATCACTGAGATCACATCGTAGAGCCCCTGCCAGACCGGTTCGGTGTCATCCAGCCCGACCGCTTGGCCGGAACGGACCGCGCGCAGGAGCTGCGCTAGGTTCCGTCCGACCATGCGAACCTGACTCGCCAGCAGGACCACCGCCTCGGTGTTCTCGGCCGACAGCGCCGGTCCTGCTTGCACCGAGGCGCGGATCAACCGGCGCACCACCTCCGCCTTCGGCAAACCGAAGAGCACGATTGCCTCACGCAGCCGCTGCTCGTCCGCCGCGGAGAGCTCGGTCCGCAGCCGCGGCTTGCGTCTTGGAACGGCAGCGGACCGAGCCATCGCCCTCTTCCCTTCCGGCCGAACGGCGGATCGCCAGATCCGCCGGGCCACCGACATCGCCGGATGCCGGCACCGAGCGCCGAGGCGATCTCCGGCTGCGTCTCGCAGCCGCCCCGAGTTTGTGGCCCACAAACCGGTATCTTGTCAATCAACATCTATTCAAATAGACATATGCCGAGCAAATGACCGCCAACGCGGAGGCGGCATCCTTTCAGCCTGCTTGCCTCGCGCAAGTCCCTCCCGGAGCATCGCATGGGTCGCATGCGCTATTACCGCAATTCCGGTTTCACTGCATGACGCCAGCACGCAGTTGCGCCATTTCGGCAATATCGCATTTCGCGCGTGAGGGAATATCGGATCCCAGCATCAGCGCCATTCGATATCGATCACTTCACGCTTTACGCTATCGCGGCAGTCCTGGAATGCCGCATTACCCCATTCAATTTATCCGTGGTCTGGGTAAGACCGAGAAGCCGTATCGCTGTAATGCGGCATTTCCCGCCTGGGGCGATGCACGGTTGCGGCAATCGCAGTTCTCGGTGTTGTCTAATATCTATTATAATGTACATTACCCAAGTGAGTCTGCAGCCCCGAGGAGCACCGATGCCAAGCATCTTTGCGGTCGCCAATCCGAAGGGAGGCAGCGGCAAAACGACCGTCGCGATCATCCTCGCCGGAGAGTTTGCACGCCATGGCTATGCGGTGGCGATCATCGACGCGGATCCACAAGGCTCGTCCTACCAATGGCATGCGTCAAGCATCGCACGCGGGATGACGCCACAGGGAATCGATCTGGTCCGTGCGGCCGATGAGGCGGCACTGGACGCGGCGATCGCCGATCTCGACCGCTACGACGTCGTGGTGATCGACACCCCCGGCTATTACGGCAATGTTCTGATCCAGTCGGCGCTTCGGGCCGATCTCGTAGTCCTGCCCTGCAAGGTCCATACGTTTGACGCCTCGCAAGTCGTGCGTACGATTCGCAATCTCGAACAGCATGCGGCTGCATCCGCCCTGCCGATGAGCCAACATCGCGTGCTGTTCAACGAATACGACAGTCTCGACCGCAACACGCGTCCATTGCGCGAGGTCGTCGCCTATCTCGATGCCGAACAGGTGCCGATCTGTTCAAACGCGCTCTACCGCCGTGTCACCTTTCGCACGCTGACCAGCGGGCACGGCACGCTTTACCAGATGAGTGACGGCGACGAGGCCGTTCGCAAAGCGCGCTACAATGCCGACCAGGTCGTGCGAGAGCTGCTCGCGGCACGCCAGGGCACAGCGCCAGACGAAGCGGCCGTTTGAGATGAGCGGCCCCGATTCCGACAGCAAGCCGGAGCGGCCTGCCCTGCCCCGCGACGCATTCCGACCGCAGCGTGTTGCCGCATCGAGCCCTGAGGCGTCTCCAAGACCTGTGGTCGTGACGCCCGCTTATGACGACCGCGGCGCTGGTGATCCTGCGCCTCACAACGCCTTGCCGCGTCGACACAACAATGCCGAAGCGCCTGGACGGCGACCGATGCGACCAAAAGCCGAGCGGAACCCGTTCGAGGCCTATGGCGAACGCTCATCATCCAGGCCTTACGCGTTGCGGCTGCCGGACGCGATCGATCTCGTCCTTCGCCAGCTCGCCGCCGAGGAGCGCACGCACCCGCTGCGCGTGATCGATCGGATTTTGTATGACCATCTCCGTCGGGTCGGGCGCCTGCCTCCGACATAAGACTGGCCGACGAGTATCGTCAGCATCGCGAGGGTTGAACCGGCCGAACGCTGGCACGGGCAAGCCGGCGCAATCAACGGGCTTTCTCTGGATTCCTCTAATGTCTATTATCCTGAATGTTGGGACCTGATATATCGTCCCGGGAATCGTGACCGCCAACCTGCCCCCCGATACCCGATGCCCGTTCGCAAACCCCAGCCGATCGATCACTCGATCCTCAATGAAATGATTGCGATCCGGCTGCAGCAGCTCGAAATCGAGAACGGCGGCATGGAAGCGCTTCTGCCGAAGACAGGCCTCGCGCGCCAGACCTATTACCAACTGCTCCGTGGTATCGGGAATCCGACTCTGAAGACGCTCGAACGCCTCGCCTCGAGCCTGAATATGACGGTGTTCGAGCTTCTCGGCTTCGAAGTCGACGACGCTCGCCGGGCGTTGCAGAAGGGCGGGGTCGACTACGACGATCTGAGTTCCGCCATCGCCAAGAAGAACCGGGCTCAGCGCACGCTCGCGCGTGAAACACGGTCACGCAAGCTCCCGTCATAGGTTCGGAAATTCCGCGCTGGAGCCGAGCGCCGCGAGAGGATCGTCACGCGCAGGCGCGGAGACCGCTTGCGAGCTCCGGGAGCGCCCTGTCGCGAGTAGAGCTGTCCCCAAAGGGCTCGCCCAGACCTGTTCGCCCCACCATTCGTGACGCCGAAACAGCCGTGGTGCGAGATTGGTGCCTCAAAAAAGGCAGCGGATGAGGGGAATTCAGCCCGACTGGCGACGTCGAGAGTGGGCGACATCGAGAAATTCCGGGGGATAGCGAGCGACACGGTATTCTTCGCCTTTCCGTCGCCGCGCACCGACTGCGATACTCGGCGAGATCATCAACGTCACAGGATCCTTCTTCCATGACCACAGCGACCGAGATTGCCGACACGATCGCCGGCGAGCAGAAGCTGACGAAGGCGCAAGCGAAGGCTATCGTCGAGAGCGTGTTCCGGCAGATCGCCGAGGCTGCGAAGGGCGGGGCCGAGACGAATATTCCTGGCTTCGGCAAGTTCAAGGTGAAGGACAAGCCAGCGCGAGAGGCACGCAACCCGTCGACCGGCGCTACCATCAAAGTCGCCGCATCGAAGAAGCTGACCTTCACGCCGGCGAAGGCCGTGAAGGACGCGCTCAACGGCTGAGACCGCGAGCGCGCCAGCAGCGCGACGCCTCCTCAGAAGGGAGGCTCGCTGCTGTAGCGGCCCTCGGCTTCGGCCAGCATGACTTCGCGCTCGGCCAGCGCGAACTCCAGCTCCGCCTCGATCTGACGACGCTCGGTGCGGTCGGTTGCATCCCGCAGTTCGGCGCGCAGTTCCTCGATGTGCTGTTCGATCGTCATCGTCATCTCCTCGATTGAGTGTGAAAGACGACGCCGGCAGTTATGGTGGGCCGAAGGGGTCAGGGATCGCACAGCGACCGCCGCAGGCGGCGAGTGGGGGAGCCGATTTTGTCGATGGGCGCGGCAGCGGTCGGCGGCAAAATTGGGGGCACCGCTCGTCCTTGGGGCCTTCGGGCCGGCATGGCATCCTTTGACGATCTGAGCAGATTTTTTGGGCTCCGGTCAGCACCAGAAAGCCGAAGGCCGGCTCGATGCCGGCCTTCGGCTTCGACACACGAAAAGGCGGTCCATCGGCGAACCGGGACCTGCTTTGCGGGTTGGCGGCGTGGCGTCGTCCGTCGCCATCGCTGGCATGAAGAAGCCCCGCCGGGACGGCGGGGCTCGTTCGCGGTGGGGATCAGGCCTCCCGCTTCGGGCGGTTCCAGATCAGGGTGTAGTTCCCTTCAGTCTCGCCCGGCCAGAGTGCCGCGGTGATCGGAGCGTTGAAGCTCGGATCGTCGAGCTTGAGCGAGATGTAGGGCTCGCCGTCGCCGGAGACCGCATTCCAGCCCGCGCCGACCTCGGCGCCGTTGCCGGTGACGCGGAAGTCCGGGGCGTCGCGCGAGACACGCTCGATCGGGAGCAGGCGGGCCTGGAAGCGGACGCTGAGGGTGCGGACGTTGCCGACGATGCCGTTGCCGTTGCTCTTGAATTCGCCGATGACAGCCATGATGGGATCCTTTCCGGTTTGCTCGGACCGCGCCCGTCGCGGCCTCGATGGCGGTGTAAAGACCGGGGGCGCTCGACCCCGCACCCGCCGGGGTCCTCGTTGCGCTTGCGCAATGGGGTGGTCCTTAGGGCCGCAACGCAGTGGAGGGCGGCCGGTCCCGGCTTTTTTGCTTCGCGATGCAAAGGCGGTGCAGCCGCCGGCGGAAAAAAGCCGGGACCGGCCGTTGCGGATGGGCGATCGAGACGAAAGTCGTCCCCCGGTCACACCCAATCCATCGAGACCGCAACTGGGCGCAACCGTGACGCCGAACAGGAAGGGGCCCGAACCGGCCGCTCTCCATCGGTGGAGTTCGAGGGATACGCCGACGTCTACACGATCGTTGGCTCTGTCGGCACTGTCCGTGCGGATTCTGCGCAGCCCGTCCGCCGACGTCTCCAGCCACGTCATGCCGCACCACCGGGCCGCAACGACCGGGGGTGGATGCGCAACGAATGAGCTCTGAGATCGGGAGAGCCGGCATCTCCGCCGGCGCCACCAAAGCAGCTTTCCGCCGCCGCATCGGCAGTCCCCGAGCGCGGACGGGATGGACTGGCTCCCGGATGGGCCGCCAAGCATGGCAGGCCTCTCGCCCCCCAACGAGCTCCGCTGCCAGGGCGGGGTTCGGAGCACGCCATGGCAAGCGCGCCTTGCGGCGACCCACCCGCTCGGGTTGCAGCGCCGGTCCGGCCGGGCGAAACTTCGACGGCCAAGCCAGGAGGAGATGGATGCGCCGGTTCGAGATCGCAGGACGCATTCGGACCGAAGACGATCCGGCAGTGCCGGCGGCGATCGCGGCGGCTTATCGCGATCGGATGCGCCCGCTGTGTCTGTGCCGCGAGCCCGGCATCCCGATGTATGTCGCGGCGGTGGGAGAGCAATTCGTCGTCAAACGCATGCCGCTCAGCGGCGGCCAGCACGATCCCACCTGCGATTCTTATGAGCCGCCGGTCGATCTGTCGGGACTCGGCCCGCTGATGGGCAGTGCCGTCCGGCTCGATCCTGCGAGCGGCATGGCGGCTCTGCGGCTGGAGTTCAGCCTGACGCGAACCGGCAGCCGGGCCGCGCCGACGCCAGGCGCAACGGAATCGACCTCGGTGAAGAGCGAGGCACGCCGGCTGTCGCTGCGCGGGTTGCTGCATCTGCTCTGGAACGAGGCCGGCCTGACCAAATGGACCTCGGCCTGGGCCGGCAAGCGCCACTGGTGGAACGTCCGCTACCATCTGATCGAAGCAGCCAGGACCATGCTGGTGAAGGGTGCGCCGCTCAGCGAGGTCCTGCTGATCCCCGAGCCTTTCCGCGCGGCGAACAAGGATGCGATCGAGCAGCGGCGCGCCGCCGCGCTGAGCGCGGTCCAGCCACAGAAGACCGGCCCGCGTAAACTCATGGTGCTGGTCGGGGAGGTCAAGGAGTTCCAGCCGGCGCGCGGCGGCCATCGGCTCATCGTCAAGCATTTGCCCGGCTTTCCGTTCCTGCTCGACGACAGGAGCTGGGTCCGCGTGCAGGCGCGCTTCGAAGCGGAGCTCGCGCTATGGGCGGCGAATGATGCCTCCCACCTGATCACGGTCGCGACCTTCGGACTCAATGCCGCCGGTCTCGCGATCGTCGAGGAGATCGCGTTGATGGTCGTGGCGCAGAACTGGATCCCCTATGAATCCGCCCAGGAGCTACGCCTCGTCGAGGTGCTGGCGAAGACGCGCGAGCAGAGCATCAAGGGCCTGCGCTATGCCTCGCCAGCCGACCAGCCGATCGTGGCGGCGCTGTTGATGCAGCACCGGCCACGGCCACTCGCCCTCTTCGTCGTGCCGGCCAGCGCCGACGATGCCTATGAGGCCGCGCTCGAGGAGATGATCGCCGCTCGGCCCGAGATGGATAGCTGGATCTGGCACGTGAGCCAGGGCGAGATGCCGGCTTTACCTGCCCGGTAGGGCGGCACTACTACGCGACGGGGGGACGTATGAAGTCTCAGGCCGCCTCCTGCCGGCATTTCGCCAGGGGCTGAAGATCATGGAGATAGGCGACGGCACGCTGGGCGTGGGCAGCCGCCTGGAAGATCGCCCGGCGGTCGCCATCGAGCAGCTTGAGCCACGAGGCGACATAGCTGGCATGGTCGGGGCGCGGCTCGAGCTCCGGCACGATATCGAGATCGGCGCAGAGGAAGCAGGCGCCGATATCCGCGATCAGCTCTTCCCGGGCCCGCTCTGTCAGGTCCTTGTGATAGCGGCTGAGATCCCGGTTCAGCCGATGCGGTGCGCCCGCCCAGTGGACGCATTCATGGCCGAGGACCGCAACATAGGATTCGGCATCGCGGAAGCTCTGCAATTCCGGCATCTGGATGCTGTCGCTGCCCGGCGCGTAGAACGCCTTCGAGCCGCCGTGACGGATCACCACGCCGGTGTTGGCGAAGAAGCGGTCGGCGTGCTCGATCCGCACCAGCGGATCGGCCGGCGGCTCCGGGCGCTGGTAATAGTGATCGGGCAAGCCTTCAATCTGGTCGCAATTGAAGACGGTATAGGCCTTGAGGAACGGGATATCCCGCTCGACCTCGCCGCCGGCGGCATCGACCTCCGTCTTGGTGAAGCGGCTGGCATAGACGACGGTCGCGCCGCTTTCGCCTTTGCGCACATGGGCGCCGAGCTCGTTCGCCTGGCGAAACGTCATCCAGATCGTCGTCGAGTAGCCGCGCGCCACCGCTTCCGACCAGAGCAGCAGGACATTCAGCCCGGTATAGGGCTGGCCATTGTGGCGCAGCGGCCGGGTGATCCGTCCACTCGCCTTGCCCGCATTCCAGGGCTGGACCCAGGGACGGGTGCCGTTCTCGAGATCCGCCACGATGCGTTCGGTGATGCGCGTATAGATGTCGGAGCGCGTTTCCCTATCCTTGGCCGTCATTGTCTTGTCCTCCGTTTCGGGACCGCGCCCATCGCGGCCGGTCACGGAGGTCCGGTGCCGGGGCAATCAGGAGGGTCGCGCACCCGACCATCCGCCCGCGCTCGCGCGGCGGGTGGTCATCGGCCGAAACGCAGTGGAGGACGGCGAAGCCGTTGCGCGAACAACCGGCCCCGGCAGGACCACCGCCCGGGACGGGCCGCATGGTACGTTCCCTCATTTTCTGGTCCGGCCATCCGCAATCTGGCGGAACCGCCCGCGCCGTGCTAGATATCTGACCATCTGACCAGGTGTGAGACGATGACCAAGCAAGCGAACCTGAAGACTGTGAAGGCAGTCGGACGCCAGACCCCGGTGGGACGGTGGAAGCTCGAAGACGCCAAGGCGCGGTTCAGCGAGGTGGTGCGGCATGCGCGCGAGAACGGGCCGCAACGCGTGACCGTGCGCGGGCACGACGCTGTCGTCGTGATGAGCGTCGAGGAGTTTGAGCGCCTCGTGCCGGAGAAGCCGCGGGCGCCGTTCGTCGAGTTCATGGAAAGCCTTCATCTTGGCGGGCTCAATCTGGAGCGCGAGATGGATCGCGGACGGGACGTCGAACGTTGAAGGGCTGGCTGCTGGACACCAATGTCGTCGCCGCGCTGATCAATCCGCAGGGAGCGCCATCCGTGAAGTCCTGGGCGGCAGCGCAGGACGAGCGCTTCTTCCACATCAGCGTTCTCACACTCGCCGAGTACGACAAGGGCAACCTTGCGGACGATCACGCCGACCGGCCTCGATACATCGCGGCGCGCGATGCGCTGGAAGTGCGGTTCGGGGAGCGAATCCTGTCGCTGACCGACGAGGTCGTGCGGCGATGGGGTCGTCTCGCCGGCGAGGTGAAGCGCGCATCCGGACATCCACCACCGGTGATCGATACGATGCTCGCTGCTACGGCGATCGAGCATGATCTCTACCTAGTCATCCGCAACGTGAAGGATGCGCGGCCATCCGGCGCGCTCATCTTCGATCCGTGGAATAACGATCCGGCGAAATTTCCGCTCAGCGCGCGAGCCGGCCGAGTGAGATAGCTGCACGACAAAAAGGTCGGCCTCTTGAGAGACCGGCCTGTCGCAGTCGCTGGCGCGAAGACGGGCGAGGCATCCGCCTCGCCCGTAGCGACTCAGCTGAAAGCCGCCATCTGCATCTCGGCCGCCTTGCGGTCGACGGCATGGCCCGGATTCTCGACGGCACGCTCGAAGGGCTTCCAGTGCTCGCCGACGACCCGCTCATAGGCCGCGACCGCGCCCTCAGCCGCCATCCGAAGCGCGTGGGCCTGGACGCCCATGTCGGCGGCGAACTCGCGCTTGCGTTGCGCAGCGCTCTCGAAGCCGACCGGTCCGTCGAGATCGTCGTCGCGGGCCTCGTTGGCGAGCTTGCTCGTCAGGTCGCGTGCTTCGCTCACGGCCCGGCTGTAGAACTGGCCAGCGCCATGGGCGGAGCCGACATAGGAGCCGACGATCCGCTGTAGATGGATCTGCATCGCGCGCTCGGCGAGGCCTTCCCTGAGCGCGTCGGCCGTCTCGACGATCAATCGCTCGTGCAGGTCGCGGATGCCATCGCTGTCGAGCACGGGCAATCCGAAGCTCTCTGCGATGAGGATGGCCTGCGCTGCATCCGGGCAGGCGAGCCGGGCCATTTCGAGGGTCGTGCCCTTGCGGAGCTGGACGACGCGGGCGGTCGGGCGGGGAGCGGTCCTGGACATGCGAGCTTCCTTCCTTCGGTTGTGCCGAAGAAGCGGACCGGCCCCTGCCGGCCCTCCCTCCGGGCGCGCTCGAACGAAACCGGCGGAAAGACGGACGCTTCAGGGCTAGGGGCGGCCAAATCGAGCGGGGCAGGTCTGCGGGCAAGCGGGGCGTAGGCCCTGTGCCGCCTGCGGACCTGCCCTGCCGAGAGCGGTCGAACCGGCCGCGAAGCGGCGCGGAACGCGGCCTTGAAGCGGCCGGCCGCCGGTTTAAGAGCGCAAACACGGCCGAAGGGAGGGCCGGCGGGACCGGCCACCAGAGAGGCCACTTGAAGGGGGACACAGCGTCAGGGATCGCGTCGCGACCGCCCGCGGCGTTCCAGCCAAGCCGCAACGTTGTTATCGCGAACAGGCTCATGCCGTCTGCGCAGCGCGCACCCAGATCTCCGGTCGCCAGAGGCGGATGATCGCCCTGATCTCGGCACGATAGGCACCCGGGTACTCGGCGACCGATCGGCCGGCGAGCCAGGGAAGACCGAGGCCATGTCCTGTCCGATCGCCTGATCGACAGCGAAGATGTCGGCGAGGCCGAAGCCGCCGAGGTCGTCGGCATTCCACCAGGCCAAGATGAAATTCGCGATGCGCCGCGACTGGCCGGGATCGTGCGGGCGTGGCGCAAGAACGCTCGGGAGCGTTCGAGGGGTAGCTTGAATACCTGGATGGCAGGATGTCCGTAACTTATCCGGATCAGGTGTCGTCGAGATTCTCGAACGGGTTCGGGAAGACGCGACGGGCCCAAAACAGCCCGAAGATTTCGCGGCCAGGTATCTCGCATGCAGGACCGCCTGCGCCGCCTTGAAATGCGTTCCTGCCGTGAGGACGTCATCAACCAGAGCAATTTCGGTAGGCTCCGGAAGCTCGACGCTGGTGTCGATTTCGTAGAGCTGGGCTAGATCGGCCACGCTCATTCGATCGCCCTCGTGAAATGGCGCGGTCGAGACGGTCTGCCTGAGGAGATCACGGACATCCACCGCGACGCCAGCCGCATCGCCGTACCGCCTGCTTGACGATATGCGCTGAACGCGAGGACTGTTGTACTGACCGAAACAAAACCGCCGCCGGACGAGCCGGCGGCGGCTGTAGGTTGGATGAACGATGCGCAGCGCTGCTAGGCAGCCTCGCGGAACTGCTCCGCATCGTCGCCCTGGGCTTCGGCGCCGGAGTCGCTGTCCTGCAATTCCGTGTGCGGCTCCTCCTGCTCGTCCTCGGGAACAGCCTCGTGCTTCGCGAGCCAATTCGCCAGCGCGGTCGAATCCGGCGCGAAGAGCGCCGAAGGATGGACGAAGCGGTCATCAGTGAAATGCGCCACGAGCGCAGCCCGGGTTTCCTTCACGCGCGGACGCGGCAGGACCGGCGTGTCCTTGCACGAGCCCTCGAGCGCCGGACGCGACAGGCAGGACAGGAACTCTTCGGTGCCCATGTTCGGCAGGAAGGCATCCGCACCGATCGCTTCGCCGGCGATGCGAGCCACGATCCCGGAATCGGAGCGGTTCTCCCGGCACGAGAGCACCTCGATCAGTGCGCCTCGCGCAGCCTGCTGCAGCGTCTGCTCGTCGAAGCCGAGCTTGCCGTCCTGGCCGATCAGCCGCACGGCGTGGCGGTCCATGCGGGCAAAGCCATAGACATCGTCACTGGTGCCGGATGCGATCGTGATGTTGCGCCCGGCAAGCGCCAGCACGAGGAGCGCCATCAGGGTGTCGTTGGCGATCGGCGCCCGCGACAAGGCTTCGTGGAGCGCATCGGTGCGGAAGTCACCGATCATCCCGATCCCCCGGCGCGTGACGTCGGGACGGCCCGTTGGAGTTTCGGCCGCGTTTCCGGCCGGGGACGTGCCGTTGCCTTGCGCCTTCGGCGCCGGCATCCGATAGGCCACGCTCTGAACCGTGCCATTGCGATCGAGATACATGGCGACGCGATCGCTCTTGCCTGCCTTGCCGTAGACGCGCTCCGCCTTCGGCGGAAGAACCGGCTCACCCCAGCTGTTGACCTCGGCGATGACGCCGCGCTTGGGAAGATGGTTCGTCATCCACTCCTGCTGAGCGCCGAGAAAGGCCTCGACATTGGTGGTGTAGCGGCCGTCCTCGTCGGCGGGTCCGAACAGGTCCTCGACCCATTCGATGCCGTAAGCGCGCGCGAGCTCGTCGTCGAAGCTGGCATGCTTGGCGTACATCCGGGTCTTGGTCAGCGCGTTCGAGACGTTCCACCAGGTAACCTTCGGATCGTCCTTGGAGGGCTTGTACTTCTTCCAGACCTCCTTCTGGTCGTCGACCGGGGCCGCCGCAATGGTGCGGAGCTGCTGCTCGTTGGGCATGTCGCCCTTGGCCATGTGATCGAGCATGGCGGGAAGGACGCTGCCCAAGAGCCTGAGCTGCCGAACGCGCCGAAGCGCCAGCCCGAGGGCGGCTGCGATCGCTTCCTCGGTCCAGCCGAGCACGACCAACCGCTCGATACCACGCCACTGATCGACAGGGTTGAGCGGTTCCCGAGCGACATTCTCGATCATCGAGCGCATCGCGCCGTGATCGTCCGAAGCTTCGACCTCCAGAACCTCGATCTCGTCGAGACCGGCCGCGATCGCCTGCTTCACGCGACGGTGGCCGACCTCGATGAGGTAGCCGTTACCGCCGCCCTGCTCGGGGACGATGACGGGCGGCTGCAGGATGCCGACGAGCTTGATGGTAGCGAGCAGCAGGGCATCGGCCTGGGGTGTGGACTTCGTCCGGCGCGAGCGATCGGGATTGTCCTTCAAGGCGCGCGGATCGACCTTCTTGAGTAGCATGGCAGGCTCCTGTTCAGGGGTGTGGGCGCGGCCTCGCACCGGCCCTTCTCCGTCTTCTGTCCGAAGACCCCCTCACGCCCGCGGAGCGGGCGGGCCGGAGCAATTGCGGCCGAGCAGCCCGGCCGGGCGGCCAAGCGGGGCGCGTGAAGCCCTGCGCAGGACGCCGGGCCGGGATCGCGAATGGCGCGGTTGAGCGCCAGCGGCAGCGGCGCGCCCGGTCTGCGAGCAGCCGTTCCCCTTTCCCTTTCTCTTCTCCTGACCGGATTGAAACACGCTTATTTCGACGCTATATTGCGTCAGAATGATTGGCATTTCTGAATGAAGGAGAGCGCCATGGGACTTGCCCAATATGCTGACGGCGGGTTGTTCTCGCCGCGCAAGATCGCGGAGACGCTGCGCACCACGAGCGAGGAGATCGCCCGCACGGCCGGTCTCGGCAAGGATGCGATCCAGCGCAAGGAGCGCATCCGCTCCGACAAGACGCAACGCCGGCTGCGCGAAGTGACGGAAATCATCAATAAGGTCGAGCCGCGCTTCGGCTCGGCGCTGATGGCTTATGCCTGGTATCGCTCCGAGCCCCTGCCCGGCTTTTCCGGCCTGACGGCGATGCAGCTCGTCCGTGACGGCCGCGCCGACGAAGTGCACGACTATATCGACGCGGTCGACGCCGGCGTTCACGCATAACCTGGCTGATGCGCTTCCAGGGGGTCCTCTACCGGGCGCTGAACCCGGTCTATGCCCGCGAGCCGTTATCGGGACGCGGCGCTGAGCTGTATGGGGGGCGCTTCAACCGGAAAGGGACGCCAGCGCTCTACACGTCGGTGTCGATCATGACGGCCTTGCGGGAAGCCAACCAGGTCGGCAGCTTGCAACCGACGACCCTCGTCTCCTACGACGCGGACATCGAGCGCGTTTTCGACTGCCGGGACGATGGCGCCCTTCAGGAGAAGGGGATGGATGCCGCGGCCCTCAATGATCCGACCTGGCGCGATCAGATGAAGACGGCGGGAGAAGCGAAAACCCAGGCCTTCGCCCGAAACCTCATCGCCTCAGGCTATCATGGATTGTTGGTCAGGAGCTTCGCCCCCGGGGCAACCCCCGACGACCTCAACCTCGTTCTCTGGCGGTGGGGCGACACGGCGCCATGCCGCCTCACTCTGATCGACGACGAGCATCGACTTTCGCGGCAGCCCTGACGAGCGACCTGAGGATTGCCGGCCTCGCCCGAGGGCGCGCCGGCCACCGGGCCGATCACGCTGCGATCGCGTCAACCGCACCGATGCCGTCGATATCCTTCGCCAGCGCCGCAGCGACCTCCGCGAGCAGGCGGTGCTTCTCAGCAAGCTCCGAGGCGAAAGCGAACGCCCCCTCGCCGCGCGACTGGTAGGATTCAAGCCTGCGGCGCGCATCGGCCAGGCGCTGGCGGCAGCGCTCCCGATCACCTTCGAAGCCGTCGAGCGCATGCTCGAGGCGGGAGATGGCGCCAAGCGGCGTAGTCGTCACCGGAAGCTCGATTTCGGTCGGCAGCAGCGGATACCGGCTGGAACACAAGATCGTCCGATGAAGAGAGCCTCCGGTCGGTTTAAAACGGCGCGAAGGCCGTATTCGAAGACGAGTGCGACCTGTCGCCCGGCAGGCCGACGATAAGCTCCCGCCATGGGACGGTATCGGCCTGGACCATAGGCACAGCAAAGTTCCTCGCCTCCGCCCAGATGGATGCTAGGGGGACGCCAGGGCAATTGGGTTTTGTCGCCTGAACGACCGGGCGGCGGCGGTCGGCCTTGAGTCAATGGCGGAATTTGATGACGCCGGATTGGCGCCGCCGAAGTCACCACTGCCCAGATGCTGATCGCTGGGAGCGAGTCGTGGCTGGAGTCTCCGAAACCGCACCGAATGGCAAACCGCTGCCGAGGATCGGCGTCGGGGCTGCATGCGGGCACCATGGCGAGCTACTGCAAGGGGTCTTCGAAGACCGGAACGGGCGACTCCATCGCGGCTTGGTCACCCTCCCGCTTACCAAGTTGGTCTCGAAGGCGACTTTCACCTGTGCGCCCACAGCCGACCTCACCACGCACCCGGCCGGCAAGGTCAAGGCGGGCCTGGCTGCACGTCAGACGCTGAGCCATCTGGGCGTTTCGGAAGCAGGTTTCCTCCATATCGAGAGCAACATTCCAATCGGTCATGGTTACGGCTCCTCGACCGCGGATGTCGTCGCCGCCATTCGCGCTGTGGCGGCAGCCCACGCCGTCCGGCTGCAGCCCTCTCGTGTCAGCCAGCTGGCGGTCACCGCCGAACGCGCCAGCGACGCCATAGCCTTCGATGGACACACTGTCCTCTTCGCGCAGCGAGAGGGTGCCGTCCTGGAGGATTTCGGCGGCTCGCTGCCACCTCTGTTGCTGGTCGGCTTCAAGGCTATCGGAGGACGGCCGATCGATACGCTTGATCTGCCACCTGCACGCTATGACAGTCTCGAGATTCAACAGTTTCGTGTCCTGCGCGCTCTGATCGCCTATGCGGTCCGCTATCAGGATCCCAATTGCCTTGGACGAGCGGCGACCGCTAGCGCGCTGCTCAGCCAGCGGCATCTGCCCAAACAGCATCTCGAACGCGTCATCGACATCGCGAAAGGCGCTGGCGCATGCGGCGTCCAGGTAGCGCATAGCGGCTCACTGCTCGGCATTGTCTTCGACCGCGCCGGCAAAAACTTGCGACAGCGCGCGAAAAGCGTCGCGGCCTCGGTGCGAAGATGCGGTTTCTGCGACGTCGAGTTTCACCAGATCAACGACGACGGCGCGACATGGTAGCCCTGGATGTTGATTATTTCCGCGCGCTGGAAACGCCTCGCATGGCTGCGCTGGCTCCCAATCTGATCGCGGCAGCATTCCCGCTGATGAAGCTCATGCCGGCGCGCTATATTTTGGACCGCGCAATCGCCGACGGCGCATTCGAGACCGGGATGCGCATCGTCGAGACGACATCCGGCACATTCGGCATGGCTCTGGCCTTGCTGTCAGCGGCACGCGGATACCGGCTCACACTGGTCTCCGCCTCAAGCCTTGTCGACGCAAAGTACAAGGCACGCCTCGATGGTTTAGGCGCGCAGATGATCATCACGGAGGACCGCGCTGGTAATGGTGATCAGCTCGGCCGCCTGCAGCGGCTCGAGCACATTCGCCGCGAGGAGCCCAATTGCTTCTGGCCGCGGCAATATGACAATCCAGGAAACGCGCTCGCCTATGCCCGGCTGGCCGAGCAACTCGTGCGGACGGTCGGCGAGATCGACTGTCTTGTCGGTTGTGTCGGGAGCGGCGGCTCGCTGTGCGGGACGGGACTGTTTCTGCGCGCGGTCTTCCCGCAACTCGTTGTCATTGCGGTCGACACTCACCGAAGTGTCCTTTTTGGACAAGCTGCCGGCAAGCGGTTGTTGCGCGGTCTCGGCAACAGCATCCTGCCGGGCAATCTCCGGCATGAGCTGATCGATGAAGTCCACTGGGTTGGCGCCTATCCGGCCTTCAGCGAGGCTCGCCGCCTGCTGCGTGAACATGGCATCTTTCAGGGGCCGACCAGCGCTGCCGCGGCCCTGGTCGGCAGGTGGACTGCAAGCACCCGACCCGGAGCCCGGATCGCGGTCATCATGCCGGACGAGGGTCACCGATATGCGGAGACGGTCTTCGATGATGCCTGGCTCGCCTCGTTACCGGGCTGGCCTTGCTCGCCGCGGTCCGAGCCCCGCGAGCTCACGATCGTCGAGCCTGGGTCCGAGGCTGACTGGACATGGCTCAAATGGGCGAGACGCAGCCTCGACTAAATCGTCCATGACGAAGTCGGGAAGGAAGGACGCTCTCACTAATCCCTGGGCCGTCTCGCTTTCACCGACCCATCAGGGCGGCCGCATTGCGGCCAAGCCAATCCCAGGCATCCTGCGTCGATTGAAAGATCATGTCATGTCCAGCTTGGCCGACCGATCGATCCAGATCCTTCAACCCGCTGGCGGTGACGACTGCCACCACATGATCATCGGCTGCAATGACACCGTCTTCACGCAGTCGCGCCAGCGCAAGAAGTGGCGTGACCGACGCCAGTTCGGCGAAAATCCCTTCGTCGCGGGCAAGGCGCTCCTGCATCTCCACAAGCCCGTCATTGTTCACCGGCACGGCGCGGCCGGAGGACTCGCGCAGTGCTTTTAGGGCCTGATAGGTGCTGCGCGGCGCGCCGATCGAGACGGCAAGGCTTTCGAATGCCAGCTTTCGTTCTTCGATCCTGTCGCTACCTGTGGCGAGCGCCTGCGCCAGCGAACCATGCACCTCGGCTGCAGCCATCCTTGGCAGTCGGGAGATCGCGCCTTGCGCAAACAGTTCCTGAAACCCCGTCCAGACACCGAACAGGGCGTCGCCGTAACAGACCGGCAAAACACACCAGTCGGGGGCGATGCCACCCGACTGCTCGACAATTTCATAAGCGATGGTCTTGTAGCCCTCGATACCGACGGGGTGACTGCCAACGACGGGCGCATGACAGGGCGACGCGACGAACCAGCCATAGCGTGTCGCGGCCTCGGCAAGCAGCGTCCAGCGCTCCATCTTGTTGGCGAGCGGCAAGACGGTTGCACCGTATTTCCTGATCTGCGCCAGCATGGCGGTGGCCGAGCCGCCAAACGTAGCGACAACACAGTGCAGCCCCGCGCGTGCGGCGTAGGCGGCCAGCGAGGCTCCGGCATTGCCGGATGAGGCCGTCGCCACCACCTTTGCCCCTTGCGCGCGCGCCACCGACACCGCAACCGTCGAGAACCTGTCCTTGTGCGACCAGGTTGGGTTTCGGCTCTCGTCCTTGATGAAGAGGTTCCGGGCTCCCAGCGCACGACCAATCCGGGCAGCTTCGATCAACGGCGTCTGCCCCTCGCCGAGCGAAACGGCGTCCTCCAGTGCGCATGGCAGCGCATTGGCGTAGCGCCACAATGATCGCGGCGCGTTTGGTGCGATCGAGAGTGGTTCAACCGGCGAAGCGTAGACAGGCTTGAGATTGGCCGGCGCAGCGTCGCGGCAGGCCGGACAGCCCCTGGAATCGATCTCGATGCTGGCCGGGTAGGACGCGCCGCAGCGGATGCAGGACAGCCCGACGATGTTCGCAGCACCCGGCGCTGCGTGCTCCTTCGGATGCTCGATCTCCAGCGTCGCCCGATCGTGGAAGGCTGGGGCCGCGCCGCCTGCTGAAAGCCTGCTAACAGGTTGGCCGGCCATCGCAATTCCTCTGCGCAGGATCGTTCGGTCGCCAGCCGGTTCAAACAGGCGCTGACCTGTCTGTCAACGCCGAATGTTCACTAGAGTGTGTCGCACCACAGTGAACATCGCCGCACGTTTTGCGGGATGAAACTTCGCGCTGTGCTTGGTCTGAACCTGCAGCGACTCCGAAGGGAAAGACAGCTCTCGCAGGAGCAGTTGTCTTTATCCTCGGGGCGCACGCGGGCATATATCAGCAGCGTCGAAGCCGGTCGGCGCAACGCCACACTCGATACGTTGGAAACCCTGGCAAAAGCGTTGAAAGTTGAACCCCAGGATCTGATCACCCCAGGTGCCACGGTGCGGCACACCGGACGTTCAAACAAGCGGTCCGGGCCTGATACAACGGACTGACTTTCCGTCCTGCCGATTTGCGCCTGAGACCGAGAACGGCGAGTCAGCTTTGACTCCTATAGTAGACAATCGGCGCGCCCGGCATTGAAAGGGGTCGCAAAGCACGCTTAGGTTGAATAGGGCATTGCAAGACCCGCCGAGGTCTATGAATGATGAACGCTGCCCTTTTGGAGCTTCTCGCGACGATAACCGCTATCGACGCCGCACCCACATCTGAACGCGCCCTCACAATATTCGAGGGGGTCCTCCAGCGTTTTGGCCTGCACAGTTTTCTGATCACCGGATTGCCGGTGCCTCACGACAGCGAATGGCATCGTGCGATCCTGCATGACGGATGGTCGCGCGAATGGTTCATTCGCTACGAGTCCGAAGGGCACTTCCCATACGATCCTTGCGCCGCACGCAGCCGCTTGAGCGCGCAGCCATTCTTCTGGCATCAATTGCCTACTGGTGGTCTGACACCGCGTGGCCGTCTCGTGATGGACGAGGCAGCTGAATTCGGCATGAAGGATGGAATTTGTGTTCCAATCCATGTCCCGCTTGCCGGCCCGGCGGTGGTGACGGCAGCGAGCGACCGCATCGACGTTCCACCCGGCGCAATGCCTCTGATCGAAACGCTCTGTGTCCACTTGTTTCGCAAAGTCAGCGGTTGGGAGAATAGGTCGGACAAAGACGAGGGTTCACCGTTGACGCCGCGAGAGCGCGAGCTGTTGCAGTGGAGCGCCCAAGGCAAAACGAATGAAGACATATCCTGTATTCTCGGGATCGCAACGCATACCGTCGAGAGTCACCAGCGCAACATCCGCGACAAGCTCGATGCAATCAACATTGTCCACGCGGTCGTAAAGGCTTTGCGCAGGGACGAGATCCAAATCTAGCAATCCCGGAATCCCGGCACACAGCGCCCGGTAGCGGAGAACTACCCTCCCATCCCATAGGGAGGGCTCATGGTTGTTCGGATTCACGTGGTCACTTGGGCCAACAGAAGAAAATACAGACTGCAGCTAGAGAGATACTTTCGTCTCCGCTACGATATTTATGTCAAACGGCGGCAATGGCATGCCTTGGCGCGACCCATCAATTTCGAGATCGATGCGTTCGACACCGAGCATACCGTCTACCTGCTCGCCCTCGATAGCGTCGGCAAGATCGTCGGCGGATCGCGCCTCGTGCCGACGCTACAGCCCCATTTGCTCGCCAACGTGTTTCCTGAACTGGCGCGGGGCGGGCCGCCGCGGGCGCCCGACATTTTCGAATGGACGCGTTTCTTCATCAGCCCCGCTTTGCGCAGCGGCGGCAGATCGTCTCCGGTTGCCGGCGTCATCTTGTGCGGTGTGCTGGAGGTGGCCCGCACACTCGGCGCTCGGCAGATCAGCGTCGTATGTGAATCATTCTGGCTCGAACGCCTGCGCGCCTTTGGCTGGAGCATCACTGAACTGGGAGATGTCCAAAAGCAGGAAGACGGCGACGTCATCGCGCTGTTGATCGACGTCACGCCAGAAGCGATCGCGAGCACAAGGCGCGCCTATGGCATCCAGGAGCCGATATTCGCCGAAGCCAAGACGACCGGCTAGCTCGTCGCGCGCCGCTGCGCGTACTGTCACCCGAGGCCCCATGATCGATCCCGGAGCCAGTCTTTCCCTGGCCCGCGGACCGATGCCGCCGGCACGGTCGGACCGCCAGATCTGCCTTTGTCCTCGGCTGGCAGCACATCACGTCCATCCCGGGATTCCACCAGACCGAGCTTGAAAAATGGGGACGAGACTGCCGCGATTTTGACGGTCCGGAGGACATCAAATGGCGGTCTCATTGCATGTACTCGGTCTTGACGATGAGGAGGTTGTCGCCGGCATTGCCGTCGATCCCGACACAGAGCCCTATTCCGGCGGGCCGATCGGCGAGGTCTTCGCTCAGTTGCGAGCCTCGCCGCCACGCCAGACGCCTTTTGCGCTGTTCGATGGCGACAGCGTCGTGGGCTTCATCGTTGCGCGGGAAGGCGCCGCTCTGCCCGTCTGGGCGGAGAAAGGCTGCATGACCTTGAACAATCTGCGGATCGACACGCGCCTCCAGGGGCGCGGCTATGGCAAGGCCGCAATCCGTCTCGCCGCACAATGGATCGCGCGGGAACGGCCGACCGTCACACATGTCATGTCGAGCGTGAACGTCGCCAATCTCGCCGCCTTCAACCTGAACCTGGCCTGTGGATTGACGCCCACCGGACGGATCGTCGAAGGGCGGCTCGGTCGCCAGAGGATCATGATCGCTCCGATCGGGCGTCTTTGCAGGGATCAGGCGGGATCGACGTCGACGAGGAGCTTGTAAAGACAATCTCCCGGCTCGGTCAGCACCGGTGCACGTCGACAGGCCACCATTCCGTCCTCGGTGAACGAGACCGGTTCGGGCGCCTGCCACGGCCGATCGATGGCATGGATGACACCGGCCAGCTGGCCGGCCTGGACGACAGCGCCCAGTTCCACTGCCGGTTCGAACAGCCCCTTGCGCATGGCATAGACAAAGGCCCCCCTGCCCCGAACCCGCATGAAGCGTGTTGGCGAGGCAGGATCGGCGGTTGAACCCGACAACAGGCCATGGCGTTGCAGGACGCGTCGCAGCCCCTGCTCCGCGATCGCCAGGCCGTCCCGCGACAGGGCGGCGCCACCGCCAAGTTCGGCGGTCAGCACCGGCACACCGGCCCCCTGCCCGACCGCCGAGAATGTGGTCCTGCCCCCGCCGCCGGAGCCGTCACTGATGGAGGTAACCGGAGCGCCGAACGAGACCGCGAGGTCGGTGAGCTGCCGATGTTCTGACGCGCTCCCGCCGCTCCTGATCAGGGCGCAGGGTATATAGTCGCATGAGCGTCCGCCTGCATGCAGGTCGATGGCAAGGTCCGCCATGGGCAGGAGGACGGTCGCGACGTAATGCGCGATCATCCCCGTCGGGCCGCCAGCGGGATCGCCTGGAAAGGCTCGGTTGAGGTTGCCTGCGTCCAGCGGCGAGACGCGCCGGCCGGCCGCGACAGCGGGGGCGTTGAGCGCGGGCAGGATGATGATCCTGCCCTTCACATCGGCCGGGTCGATCTCGCGCGCCAGCGCGGCAAGCGCGACCTGCCCTTCATATTCGTCGCCATGGCTGCCGGCCATGAGCAGCGCGGTGGGGCCTGCTCCGTTCCGGATGCAGACGATCGGGATCGGGACCACGCCATAACCCGACAAGTCGGTCGAATGCGGCACGCGCAGCCAGTCGCATTGCTTGCCATCCGCCTCGAAGTCGAGCGGCGTCCAAACCTGCGTGGAGCCTGTCATCGGCGCTCTCTCAGTGCTTCAGGACAGTGTTGAGGAACAGCCGTGAGCGCGGATGACCCGATGGGCCGAAAAAGTCGCGCACGGGCGCACGATCGAGGATGCATCCGCCATCCATGAAGACGACCTGATCGGCGACTTCACGGGCAAAACCCATCTCGTGGGTGACGCAGATCATCGTCATGCCGTCACGGGCCAGCGCGACCATGACGTCGAGCACCTCCTTGATCATCTCCGGATCGAGCGCCGAGGTCGGCTCGTCAAACAGCATGAGGCGCGGGTTGAGGCAGAGTGCGCGGGCAATCGCGACGCGCTGCTGCTGCCCACCCGAGAGCTGGCCGGGATAGGATCTGGCCTTCTCCGGTATCCTGACCTTTTCCAGATGCGCCATGGCGATGTCTTCCGCCTCGGCGCGGCTCCGGCCTGCGACGCGGCGCAGCGCCAGCGTGCAGTTGGACAGCACTGTCAGGTGTGGAAACAGGTTGAAGCTCTGGAAGACCATGCCGGTCTGGCGGCGCGCGGCGGCCGTTTCCCTGGCATTGACACCGAGTGTCGTACCCGCGAGGCGCAGCGTGCCTTTCTGATAGCTTCCCAACCCGTTGATGCAGCGGATGAGTGTCGATTTGCCTGAACCCGACGGGCCGCACACCACGACGCACGCGCCACTTGCGACGTTTAGGTCAACGTCGTTCAAGACGTGAAGGGCGCCATACCATTTGTTGAGGCCCTGGATATCAACGATGGACTGCGATTGCGTGCTCATGCTCCGGTCCGACTTTCGCTGAGTTATCGGGCGCCGACGGCAAGCAGGCGCCGCTCCAGACGCTTGACGCCATGGGAAATGACCAATGCGAGCGCCAGGAAGATGAGGCCGGCCACGACCAGCGGCTCGGTGTAGCGATAGGTTTCTGAGGCGATATCGAAGGCGCGTCCGAGCATTTCGGGAACCGCCAGCACCGCCAGATAGGGCGTCGCCTTGAGGATCGAGACGAAATAATTGCCGAGGGGGGCGGCGATGTTGCGCAGCATCTGCGGCGCGATCACGTAGATGACGGCGTCGCGCCAACTGAGCGACAGCGCCCGGGCCGCCTCCGACTGGCCTTTGGGAATGGCGTCGATGCCTGCCTTGAAGACCTCGGCGAGATAGCCGCTGTAATAGAGGCTGAGCCCCAGCACGCCGACTGTCATCGAGCCCAAGCGAATGCCGTAGAAGGGCAGGACGAAGTAGAGAAAATAGAGCCAGGCCAGAACCGGCGTCGACCGGATGAAGTCGATGACGAAGCCGATCGTGAGGCCGGCGACCCCGCCGACGCGTCGCACCATGTCGAAGAGGAAGCCGATTGCGGCAGCTCCGATACAGCTGACGAGCGCCACGCCGAGGGTGGTGCCGATCGCGCCGAGAATGGTCGGCACGCTGGACAGGGCGAAGGCCAGATCAAATCCCACCGGAGCGGCTCCCGGGTGCGGCGACACGCGCCTCCAGCCAGCGTCCGGCCAGGGCGATCGGGTAGCAAACGACGAAGAAGGCAAGAAGCAGCGCCGTGTAGATCGCGACGGGATTGTATTCGACCTGCGCGATTTCCTTGGCGCGGAACGTCATGTCGGTCAGCGTCACCAGCGAGACCAGCGCCGTCGCCTTCACCAGCTGAATGAGGGTGTTGACGAAGGTCGGGCTCATCGCGATCAGCGCCTGTGGCAGCTCGATCAGGAGGAGGATGGCCGGGCGCGACAAACCAAGGGCCGCACCTGCCTCCTTCTGGCCGGGCGGAAGCGCCTGAAGACCGGCGCGCACCGCCTGACTGGCATAGCCGCCGGCGTTCAGACCCAGCACCATGGCGCTGACCGTCAGAGCCGACAGGGTGACCCCGACGACAGGCAGCGCGTAGTAGAACACGAACAGCAGGATGATGACGGCGGAGCTGCGCCAGAACTCGATGACGCCGGTGACCAGCAGATGCGCGACGCCGCGCGTGAGATATTGGGCGACGCCGAACACCAGCGCGAAGGGAACGGCAAAGACAAGGCCATAGGCGGTGACAGCCAGCGTTGTGCCGAACCCCTGCAGAATGCCCAGCCAGATCTCGAACAGGCTCATCGGCATCGTTATCGCTGCCCGTTGCAGAGGTCGGCGGTGACGATGCCCGGCGGCACGGCTTCCTGCTCGCCGAAGCCGTATTTCGTCATGATCGCAGCGAAAGCCTCGGTGCGTTTCAGCTTGGCCAGCTGTTCATCATAGGTCGCGCGCAGCTCGACATCCTGCTTGCGGAAAGCGATCGCCGCGAAGTTGGTCTGCGCCTTACCGACGTCGAACGGTGCCACGCGTTCGAGGCCGTGCCCGCCCTTCCCGGCCAGAAGCCCGATGACCGTCGGCGACGCCATGAGTGCTGTGTCGATGCGGCCGGCGCGCAGCGCCGAGAGATTGGATTCGATGTCCGGAAACAGCAGCATGCGGCTGCCGGGTACGCCGGCTGCTGCGGCATTGGTGGTGACGACGCTGCCGCGGCCGGCCCCCATGACGATGTCGTCCTGGGCGGCGATGTCGGCATAGCCGTGGATCTTCCTGGGGTTGCCAGCCCGGACAATGGCCGCGTCCGGCGCCTGCAGGTCCGGCGCGCCGAAGGCCACCTGTTTGCAACGCTCAGGGGTGATCGACAGACCCGACGCGACAGCGTCGAACCGGCCTGCGAGAAGGCCCGGGATGAGCGCCCCGAACTCGGTCACCTGGAATTCCAGGTTCTTGACGCCGAGCTCGGCGAAGGCGGCCTTGAGAATGTCGGGATGCCATCCGGTGGGCTCGCCTGTCTTCTCGTCGCGAAAACCCCAGGGCGAGCGGTTGTGGATGCCGACGACGATCCTGCCTTCGCGCAGGATCCGGTCCTTGGTCGTTTCGGCAGATGCGCCGGTCCAGTCCGAGATGAGCAGCAGCGCAGCGATCCCAAACAGTGCCATCCTTGTCGCAGCCTGTGCGGCCATTTCACCTCTCCCGCTGAATGAGTTGGCGTTGCGCACCGCAAAGGTCGGGTTCGCCGACCTCTGCGCAGCCGTCCGACGATGCCGGGCGTAAATCGACGGTTTCGCCGCCCATCAAACGCCGAAGGTCCTCAAGAGCGGAGCGGACATGCGACACGGGAAAATCAGCCAGGTCGGTATTGTCCTCCGCTTCGATCGCGATGACGGAGAGCTTCGCGGCGATCCCTGCCAGCGAGGTTGCGGGCGTGCGGGCCAAGCGCTCCAGCAGCTCTTGTTCGCGCGCACCGGCCAGTGCCTCGGCCGCCTTTGCTTCGGCGTAGGCCCGCCTCATGCCGCCGCGGCCCCCTGCCCTGCTGGCAGGTTGTCCGCCAACGAGCTCCACAGAGCTCCCCCGCTCCAGCAACGCGGTCTCGAGCTGCTGTTGCTTCAGGCACTGCGCCGCCGTCGCGGCATGAGCCTCGGTCCAGGCCTGTGACAATGCCAAAGCCGGATCCGCTAATGTTGTTGTGTGAGCAGCCTCGCGATCCGCAGAGCGGGCTATGGGTGCCGTCCAACGCTGCCGTCCAGTCGTGACGAAAGGCACAGTCGTGCTATTGTCGGAATCAGCCATGATCCGAGCTCCAGACAGCTTAGGCGTGGTCAGGCCGGAAGGGCGTTGCCGCGCCCTTCCGGCCGTTTGTACCTAGATGGGATAATAGACAAATTGATTGACGTCAATCAGAGAGTTGCGAACTCCCACCCGAATTTGAGCATTGCTCAATGCCGCGGGGCG
Organism: Bosea sp. Tri-49; assembly: GCF_003952665.1. NCBI lineage: Bacteria > Pseudomonadati > Pseudomonadota > Alphaproteobacteria > Hyphomicrobiales > Alloboseaceae > Allobosea > Allobosea sp. Tri-49. Next base: position 186,739 of record NZ_CP017947.1, on the reverse strand, counting down.
CGCGCGATGCTCGGTTGGAGCCAAGACGAGTTAGCTCGCGAAGCAAATGTTGCTCGTCAGACAATTGCGGACTTCGAACGCGGGGCGCGTATCCCAATCGCAAACAATTTGATCAGCATTACGAGGGCGCTCGAACGGGGTGGCATCGAGATACTTCCGAACAATGGCATTCGCTTGCACGAAGCAAGTTAGAAACGCGGCTCAAGGCTCTGGTTGCATTTGAAGTTGGCTGAAAGGATGCGCTTCGTTGGGGTCGTAGCCGTCGGACGGGGAGCAGATATTGGGGTCGATGTCCGCGCATTCGGACCCCGCGACACTGAAACGCAGGACGCAGGAAAAGCTCCAGCCCAACAGACGGCGGGAGCGCCAGCATCTCAACAATCGGCGCTGCAAGCGTCGTCTCGCTGCTTATCGCCGCCCGGCACCAGGGGGCAGCTTTTGATGCTTTGCACCGGCATGGATGCGGTGGCCGTCTCAGCGGGCTTTCTGGTAGGCAGTGATCTGCCTCGTCTTCGGCAAGCGAAAGGCCGCCCGAAAGGACGGCCCTTTTTGTTCGGTATGGTTTTGCTCTAGCGGGTCGCACGCCGGGTGCTACGCACGACTGACGGTGCTGTGACAGCCCCAGCCGCTCCGCCGACGACCGCTCCGACCGGGCCGGCGACCACCGCCCCGGTTCCTGCCCCGACAGCGGCGCCGCCAATGCGCTGCTCCGTTGTATTGCCGCACGCACTGAGGGTTAGAGCGGCGGCGCCGATAAGGCTTATTGTCGAGATTTTCACGACACTGTCCCCTTCTGTTGAGTAGCCGGACAACGCTCCCCCGTACCGGGATGTTCCGCCTGGCCTTAGGACAGCGTTCCGCATCGCAGCCGCGAAACGGCCGCCGTGCGGCGGCAGCGTTGCGCCGGATAAGTGCTCGATCTGCTGCGACGAGCCCCAGGGTGTGGACTGGCGGGGACTGACTGGCCCTGAGTAGTTGGCCTCCAGCAAGCCGCTCCAGAATGGCGAGGTAGCCATGTACGACCGTCGCGAAAGCTAACCAAGAGGGGCCGCTCACAGTGCCGCCGATTCAATCAGGGAGGGCTCATAGGCGGTTCTGCGCCACTTCCCGACATTGGAGACACGTCGCAAAGCGGACATCCGCACATGGCCGCTCAGCGATGTCGACTTGGAGCGCTTTCACTCCCGGTGCCTCAGCGCCGCGACGACTACCTTGAAAGCCGGGAGGTTCTGCCGGCGGCTCGGGTAATAGAGGAAGTAGCCGTCGAAGAGGGGCGACCAGTCGTCGAGCACCTGTACCAGAGCCCCGGATTCCATCTCTCGCTCGACGATGTCGTTCGGGACGTAGGCGATGCCGAAGCCGCTCACGGCCGCGTCGATCATCGCGTAGGAGTTGTTGAAGGTGAGTTGACCACTCACCCGCACTCGGAGGTCCTGCCCGTCCTTCTCGAACTCCCAAGCATATAGTCCGCCCGCGCTCTCGTGGCGCATGTTGATGCAGGCGTGCCCGACGAGATCCTTCGGATGGCGCGGTGTGCCACGGGCGGCGAGATAGGCCGGCGAGGCGACCGCGACCAGGCGCCAGTCAGGCCCGATCCGGACGGCTATCATATCCTTCTCGACGCTCTCGCCCAAACGAACGCCGGCGTCGAAGCCTTCCTCGACGATGTTGCGGAAGGTGCTGTCGAGGATCAGCTCGACGGTGACGTCTGGATAGTCCTTCAGGACGGGCTTGAGCTTCGGCCAGACGACGCGGTCCAGGGCGTGATCCGATAGCGTCAGCCTGATCGAGCCGGAGGGCTTGTCGCGAAACGCGGACAGCGCGGCGATCTCCTCGTCGATCTCCGTCAGGCGCGGCGCGATCGTCTGCAAGAGCCGCTCGCCCGCCTCGGTCAACGCAACGTTGCGCGTTGTCCGCGTCAATAGCCGGATGCCCATCTGTGCTTCGAGCTGCTTGATGGAGTGGCTGAGCGTTGACTGGGCCACGCCGAGCCGGGCAGCAGCGCGCGTAAAGCTGCGCTCCTCCGCCACGAGCTGGAACCATCGAAGCCTGTTCAGGTCGCCGATCGGCATATGGGTCCCTCACGCACAGATCTATTATTCGACCTGTTCGATCAGTTCAATCCGTTTGCGACGACTATTAGAAGGATGCCTGAACTGTTAGATCGTCTCCATCGATAAGGGAGGCGCTTGCGATGGCAGCCGTTACGACCATGAACGAGGGGAGGCCCGCCGCCGCCTGGGGCGCCGTCCTGTCGATGGCGCTTAGCGTCGCGATGCTCATCGCCTCGGAGTTTATGCCGGTCAGCCTGCTCACGCCGATGGCGGCCGGGCTGAACGCGACCGAGGGCCAGACCGGGCAGGCGATCTCGGTCAGCGGGCTTTTCGCGATTGCTGCGAGCATGCTCGTCACGACCGTGGCGGGTCGGCTTGATCGCAAATGGGTGCTGGTTGCGATGACGGCGCTCATGCTGCTGTCGCTCGTTCTGGTGGCGGCCTCTCCGAACTTCGCCATGCTGATGCTGGGCCGCGCGCTGCTGGGCATCTGCATCGGTGGCTTCTGGGCGCTGGCCACGGCCGTCCTCATGCGGCTGGTCCCCGCCGCCCACATGCCGCGGGCGCTGGCTCTCATGTACGGCGGCCAAGCGATCGCGGCCGCCTTCGCCGCCCCGATCGGCAGCTATTTCGGTGACCTGCTCGGCTGGCGCGCCGTCTTCTGGATGCTGGTCCCGATCGTCGCCGTCAATCTCGCCTGGCACCTGATCTCGCTGCCGGCTCTCCCCGCCCGCGGCAGACAGGACTTCCGCGGCATGATCGGCTTGCTTGCGCGTCCACATTTCCGGCGCGGCCTCGTCGCGGCGATGCTGTCCTGGAGCTCGGCTTTCACCATGTTCACCTATCTGCGCCCTTTCCTGGAGCAGGTTACCGGCGCCGACGTCGCCGTCCTCTCGATGCTCCTGCTCCTGCTGGGCTGCGCCGGATTCGCCGGTACCTGGGCGGCCGGTCGGTTCGTGAACGGCAGCGTCGCGCCCTGGCTCAGGCTTCCCGCCCTCGTGATGGGCGGATGCACGCTCGGCCTACTGCTGTTGGGCAGCTCGGTCGTCGCTGCGGGCATGTTCCTGGCGATCTGGGGTGCGACGAACACCGCGATGTCGGTGATCTGGATGACCTGGATGTCGCGGACCGTCGACGATGAGCCTGAGGCCGCCGGCAGCCTGATGGTGGCCGCGATCCAGGCCTCGATCCTGCTGGGCGCAGTCCTCGGCGGCATCCTGCTCGACACTCTTTCGATCGCCGCAACCTTCGCAGGAAGCGTCGCACTCGCCGCCGTGGCCGTCCTGCTGATCGGCGGCGGCCGATCCCTTCTCAAGCCGAACTGACCTCAACCGCAAAGGAGCATGCCATGACCCACGAACACACAGCATCCCGGAATGATCGATCCGCTCGGCTGGACCGTCGCGGCCTCATGAAGCTGACGGGCGTGGGCGTGGCGATCGCCGCCGCCGCTTCGCTCGGCCGGAACGCCGAAGCGCAGACCCAGGCCCCCTCGGCCAGCTGGGACAAGACCTTTCCTCGCAGCGAGAAGGTCGACCACCGCAAGGTGACCTTCAAGAACCGCTACGGCCTGACCCTCTCGGGCGACCTCTACCTGCCCAGGACACGCGACGATGGCCGGCTTGCCGCGATTGCGGTCGGCGGCCCGTTCGGCGCGGTGAAGGAGCAGTCGTCCGGTCTCTATGCCCACACCCTGGCCGAGCGCGGCTTCGCGACGCTGGCCTTTGATGGGTCGTTCACGGGCGAGAGCACCGGCGAGCCCCGCAACGTCGCATCGCCGGACATCAACACCGAGGACTTCAGTGCAGCCGTGGACTTCCTCGGCCTGCAGCCGATGGTGGACCGCGAGCGCATCGGCGTCATCGGCATCTGCGGCTGGGGCGGAATGGCGCTGAATGCCGTCGCAGTCGACAAGCGGGTCAAGGCCGTGGTCGCGAGCACGATGTACGACATGACCCGCGTCATGTCGAAAGGGTACAATGACAGCGTGACGCTCGAACAGCGGACAAAGACGCTGGAACAGCTCAGCCGGCAGCGCTGGGAGGACGCGGCCAAAGGCACGCCGGCCTACCAGCCGCCGTACAACGATCTCAAGGGCGGCGAGGCCCAGTTCATGGTCGACTACCACAACTATTACCGCACCCCGCGTGGCTATCACCCGCGCGCGGTGAACTCCGGCAATTCCTGGACGCAGACCACGCCGCTCTCCTTCATGAACATGCCGATCCTCACCTACATCAAGGAAATCGCACCCCGGCCCGTCCTGTTCGTCCACGGCGAGAAGGCGCATTCCAGGTACTTCGCCGAGACCGCCTATGCGGCCGCGGCAGAGCCGAAGGAGCTGATGATCATCCCCGGCGCCAGCCATGTCGATCTCTACGACAAGACCGACGTGATCCCCTTCGACAAGCTGGCGAGCTTCTTCGACCGGCATCTCGTCGCCTGATCGCGAAGCACGCGGAGCCATGCCTCGCAGCTCGACCGGCGGGGCTTGAAACGACAGCTAATCAGGAGGACCGGACAATGCCGCTGAGGACCATTCGGATCGCCGGCGCGATATTCCTTGGAACAATGGGAGCAACCATGGCTCAGGAACGCATCAAGATCTCGTCGGAGTGGGGTTCGGTCACGGCTGACCTCATCGACAACGCCACCACCAAGACGTTGCTAGGCATGCTGCCGCTGACCATCCCCATGACGGATCATCTGCGACAAGAGAAGACGGGAAGCCTGCCTGCCGGCTTGCCAGCGGCGGCGCGCCAGCGGGCCTTCAAGAACGGCACGATCGGTCTGTGGGGGCCGGACCACTTCGTCGTCTACTATCGCGATGGTCAGGTCCCTCAACCCGGCATCGTCATCCTCGGAGAGGTGAAGGGCGGTGCGTCAATCTTCGATCGCGCGGGGTCGGTTTCCGTGCGGGTTGAGCGCGAGGATCGATGATGGAAGCCGCTGCCGGCCTCAACAACAAGGCGGCAGTGACCATCTTCAGGTCGCCCGAGCGCCAAAAGCCGGACTTAGAATGCGTCGAGAAAGCGGACATCCGATTTTCGACATCGAGGGCCGGAATTGATGCAATCCAGCGCATCTTAAGGGCTAACAAAATCATCTAATTTTGCAGCGGCCCGCCCTTTTACGCTTTGGCCAGCTTAGCAGGCTCCTCTGGGAGGTAAGACATGGGCTCAAAACGGTCTTCAATACCGTAGAAAAAAATACGGCCGCTCGGCTCGACATCACGGTCAGAATAGGCGCTGGGTATCCTGCATACGACCTCAAGATTGTCGAGGTCCAGCGCGGCAAGAGCGAGCGCGAGCGACTGCGCTTTGGAACCGATCGCAAGGCCAATAACGGGACGCCCGCAATCTGTCGTGCAGAAGCGCCACACGTGTGCGACTACACCAATCATGTCGTTAATGGCGAAGTCTTCCCGCATTAAGTTTGGCTCAGAGGTGAGTTCGCTATACGCCGCTCTCTCGCTGCCTGTGAGAGCTTCCGGGTCAAGGCCATCACGAATAAAAACGATGCTGAGTCGGTTAGGCTCGTAGCGCTCGATAAACGGCAGAGAATATCCGATCTCTCCACCAAGTATTACAATAAGGTCACGCTCAACAGGAAATGTCTCGCTTGCTTCAAGGTATGGTATCTGGAGCGACGTCCATTCTCCTTCAGAAATGATCGACAGCGGTCCCCCAGGGCTAGGCGAACCCCTCATATCATACTGGCCTTCCGAATAGAGGCAGTCGAAGCGGCAGATATAATCGTTGGCGAATCCGAGCCCACACAGGAAGCTCAAATAGGATCGGGGCATGCAGCTGATGTCGACTAGGATACGCAGAGGCCTTCCTTTGGCCAGAAAGCGATCGCGCAATTCGTTTTCTAGATCGGTACTATTCTTATCAAACGCTATAGATCGACTTAGCCGAAGTATTTTGTTATTCGGGCACAACGCCTCGAGAGCCGCTTGGCTGGCATCCTTCTTGGCGTCAACCGTGGGTTTGGGAGACTCGAAGCGGATCATCAGAGTCTCAATTGTCGTCCCGCCAATTGCTTGAAGTGCGGTAGCGTTACGGGCCTCCCAACTCACCGCGACAATAACGAGGTCATAAGGGCCCACGAGGATTTCGCCCGCGACAAGCTGCCGCTGGCGAAGTGAGAGCCGACCGATAGCAAGCGTGTCAGTCATCTTCGGGGGCCAGGATGAGATCGAATTTCAGTTGTTCGCCAAAATCGGGCCGCGCAGGGCGGTTTAGCATGCGCTGCACCCAGCTCTTCGAATCGATCTGATTCACTCTGTCGAGCAGCAGTGCGACATCTTCGAATGCCAGTGAAACTGGTTCATATGCGCCCCTATAAGAAAAGCGAAAATGTGGGGCAAATCGCCGGTGAAGGCGGAAATTTATGATCCGCGCATCGTTGTCGAGCACATATTTAGCTGCGCCAGCCCCGAACCTCACGGATTGAGTGCGAATATAGCCGGCGAGCTCAGCTTGACGAATGACATTCCAAACAAGCTCTTCGTCCAATTGCTGCTTAGCATCATCGCCGGCGATATGCGGGATTCGGACGCTGAAGATGCCCCTTTCCGCGCGGCCTAGGACCGAGGGATCATTGGGATTCGACTGAAGCGCCGCCGTATACAACCCCAGGCCATCGATGAAGCGAGTGACGACGCTTGCGTCGAGTTCGGACCGATTGCTGATACCGCTCAGGTATGAGGCACTTGCGCTATAGATGCCGCGGGTCTGGATGGGCCAGCCAATGCGCGTGCGTGACGAAGCGAAATAGTCGAGTGCCGCAGTATCACCCCGGTCAATGCGTTGGCGTCGGCAGTAAGACTCGAAAATTTCACCGATGATCTCCAAGAAATCTCGCACCGAGCCGTCAGCAAGTGAAATTATGATAGGAGTTCCGCCAAGCGGTAATCGGCGCGATCCAAGCTTGGCCGCAAAATGCAGAAGCGCCGCCGCTTGCTTGCGCCGCAGCCAAGCCTCGAACGAGCCGTTATCGAAGCGATCGACAAGCGACAGCATCCGCTCTTCATCGCCACGATCAAAATCGACCTTGAAAGCATCTTCTCGCCCATTCCAAAGCAGCAAAACATAGGCTTCGTAATAGGGGTAGCCGGTAGATTCAGCTGGGTATTTGTCGCGATAGCGATCAAATCGCTGTACTAGTGCTTCACGAAGGCGTTTGGCTGCGTGCTCGACGCGCGTGGCGTATACACTCTTTGACTCATCGATGAGGGATGCAAAGAGATCATTGACATTGCGCTTGCCAAGCCGCGTATCAAGCGGGAAGTACTCCTGAATTTGTCCTGTATAGGCTGTTTGCGCCTCCTGACTCACGGCGAAATAGAGGCGCAGAGACAAAACGGCCTGACAGAGAGCCCGGAATTCGTCGGAGCTCCGAGAATCGAGTGGCACTATGCGGCGATCATGATCGGTAAGCGGCTGTTGGTCGATGAATGTATCAGATGTGTCGAAGAACGAGCCAACCGAGCTTACGACCCAGGATACTGGGTGCTTGCTTATACGGACCAGCGTGTTGAGGCTTTTTTGCTGACCTGAACTCAGAACTTCGCAATCATCGAGACAGAACTTAAATCCAATTGCCCCCCCATGAGGGTCGTTCGTGAGAGATATGGCCTCGGCTAGTCGTTCAGTCACGAACTTGAGTAGCTCACCAGGCTCGCGGGCCGGTAAACGGTGATTAAGCGCCGCGATATTACCTCGTCCGCAAGCTTGGTTCATTTCGCGCACAATCGTGCGCGCCACCCGCGCGAGGCCGTGGAAACTGCTAAGCTGATCAGAAAAGGCGCCGAGGGCCGGAAATTCATTGAGTGCTGCGCTGACGATTGCGTGCTCCTCGCTAGGCATCAGGCTGACCGCACCGTCGACGCGAAGCTCGTGGCATGCGGTCAGGCACCGATCGAGACAGACAAGCTCAACCGCAAGTGAGAAGAAGCGGTGCATTTCGAGCTCGGGATTGGGAGATTGGGGATAGATCTTACCCCAATCCGAGTAAGAAAGAGACATGCTGACGTGATCGGGGAACTTAATATAAACGCCAATGTATGCAAAATCAGTCAAGCTCCGCTGCCTAATAAGCGATGGATTCCGAGTGAGATCCTCCCAACAGATGCTTTTCAAAAGGGTAGTTTTACCGCTGCCGCGGCTCCCTCGAATATATACTGATTTGTCCCCAGTCAGCTCTTCGGCGGTCTTGGCGAACCAGATTAGATGATGGCCGGTGCGTTGATGTTCCCAGCGCGTGGGCCGGAATGGATTGAGATCGCGCAGATTCATAGTCTAGACCTTATGATCCAATGCTCTCGGTCGAGATCATAGTTCTCGATCGTAATGAGCTGGTCGGAGACTAGCGTTTCGAGGGCTTCCTCGGTGGCCCCATCAGGTTCAGGTGCTCCAACTGTCTTTGCGCAACCTACGAGCGCGTGCCAGTAGCAGTCTCGCTCGGCAACGATCTTTTGGTAAATGGCCGACAAGGAGGGATCCGAGGGCTTGCGGCGGCTGCCGCTAATCGGAATCACTCGCCTGGTCCGTTCGTGGAATACGCCCCCATCGAAGCGCCAGGGTCGAAGGTAGCAGGTTAGCGGCAATCCTGATTGAGTGAAGACGAGCTCTAGAACGTTGAAGCCTTCGGACGCCTCAGGTGCAGAAATGCAGACAAGAGGCCCTCCCGTGGGCGTCTGAATTATCTCGACTGGATCGTCATGAATATGACCATGGAGATAGAGAACCGGTCTTTCCAAGGCGAGAAGTGCGCGGCGTACTACGCCAGAGTTGACTAGCTCGGTATAGGGCGCGAGCCGTGGCATATGCTGCGGCAGAAGATTGTGATGAGCGCAGGCCAATATCAGGGAACTACCGGGCAATTTGGGCACGGCATCGATCAGGTACTGCACAGTGTTGTTGCTGAAAGCCGGCGTATCGAGTTGGCGATCGTAATAGGCGGTGGTCGCACGCTCATCGAGACCTTGGCTAATTGCAGTATTGATAGCGTTGGAAATCTCTGTGCGGAACTCTTCTGGTATAAACTCCTTGGCGCCGCACCCCCAGCAACTGTTAAGAAGAGCAATGTCTATTCGACTGTTTCCTTCGGTAGTGTTGAGCCAGATGGGCTGCTCAATCGGAAGGCTTGGCAGGCCCAGCTCCGCCATGGCTTTTTGCAGCGGCAGAAATTTCGTACGTAGGCCAGGTTTCGCCGCGAGGTCGCGGCTAATGTCATGATTGCCAGATATGAATCCGACTTGAAGTGCACTTAGGCGCCGGCCAGATCCGATTTGGAGCGCTTCAGCAAGGTAGCGCACGCAGGCTTCAAAACCAGGAAGATCTCCCTTTTCGGCGAAATCGCCCATAAACAACAGCGAAGCGATGGGTTCTTGCTCAATGAGTCGATGGAGCGTGCGAAACACTGTCTTGATTGGGGAGCCTGCCATGAGGTTGCGAACCCCGCTCGGAAAGCGTGGATCCTTATCGTCCAGATGGCGCTCCGTCTTCGCCGTTCGGACGAGATGGATGTCTCCTACCTGTATTACCCGCAGCCTTGGCAGCATTCTTTTGTCGCTGTCGTCTTTGAGTTCTCTCAAGATCGATCTAGATTTCACGCTGAAGTCGCAAGGGAAATAGGACGCAACCTAGGGCTTTTCCCACGGATTATTGTCTATGAATGGAAAATCCCATCACTATCCGCCCATGGGGGAACTGACCGCGTGCCGGTTGTGGGGCGCTCCGGGCATTTCCGCTGGAAACACGCAGCTGGTCAATGGAAAGCCACATAGGCGGACATCTTTAGCGTCCACGATTGGACAGTTTTGTCTTCCGGTCTAGAGCTGCACTAGATCGCCGGAAAGCGGGCGTTCCCTGCGTCCGGAATGGGCCACTCATCGAACATCCGGCGCTGATTCAATGCGCCAACCTCCGCCTCAGCATATTGCTGGAGATGTGTTCTCCGGCGCTCTTGCCGGAGCTGGATGCGATGCTCGCCTCCTTCTGGATTTGAGCTCGCGCCCGACCCCGGCATCCATACACCTCGGTGAGCCGAGGGCTCAGTACTTCCGGAAGTGGAAGGCTTGCGCGAAGGTCAATTCGACCATGTCGCCACGCCTCAGGCGCCTGAGATCGTTCAGGATGACCGGGTCCGACACGGTATGGGTCCGCGCTCCGGCCGGTCCAACATAGTTCACAACGTTGGTTGTCGGATCGAAATTCTCGAACCTCGCCGTCACCGTCAGCGACCGCACGACGAACTTTTCCGGCAGGTTCTGGAAGGAGGGGTCGCTGGCCGCCTCCGAATAGATGATCGCAGGCTTGGCACCCTTGCGAGCGCGCTTGGCGCCAAGGATCACGCCTTCGACGCGCTGGACCTCGACCCTGTCACCGGGGCCGATGTTTTGCAGGTTGCCGAACACTTCCGGCACCGCAACCGGCCATGTTTGGCGGCCCTGCCGAATAACCACGATGCGCTCGGCGGGATCTACGGCGGCGACCTCGACATCAAGTCGCTCGACTTCCACCGGCCCGATACCGGCAACGATGACCGTCTGGCTGGTGACCGTCGGATTGGTCGCGCAACCCGCAACCCCCAGCGCGAGCGAAACTGCCATGATCATGCTCATATTCTTCAACATCGGATGTCTCCATTTTGCAGATTTTACGAACAATTTTCGATTCCATCGTGGTCGAACGGTAGCGCGGCGATGAACGTCATTCGTCATTCCACCGCCTCATCGCTATCGGCTTGCATGCCAGCATCGGCGGCACTTCCAAAATCTAGGTGCGCCGCTAGCTGCTCGGAGCCAGTTGCGAGTTGGCATATGGGCGGTTGAACACTGTCAATCGCCCCGGAAGAAGCGAGATCAAAGCCGGTGGTTAGCGCCTACCGGCTCGGTTTACCGGTCCGCCTCGATTCATCGGCGTGCCGGGTCGTATTCCAACGCCGGCCGCACCTAAACCGGGGGTCACGACGGCGCGGCGAGCGACGGGAGCTCCAACCCGCGCGACGCAGCCTTTCGGGATGCCAACCGTCTTGCAGTACACAACAGCCTCCGCAGGTTGGACCTGGGCTAGGCTCATGAGCACGCCCAGCAGTGCCGAGGCCGCAAGACCAGAAAACGTCATCGTCATGAGTGTCTCCTCCGCTGGTTTTGAGTGAGGGTATCGAATAGCTCTCCGGTCGCTCTGCGTCGGCTCGTGTGGGCTATTGCGCGATGATCCTCAGTGGGAGACCGAGGATCTTGATCGGTAGCGAAACGACCGCGCTCAGGGAGTCTCCCACTGCCTCCTGAGCGGCGCCGGGCTTCCTATCGACGCCCTGTGCCAATGCGCGCTCCAATTGCGGTGCGATTGCTGCGAGCTGAGCGAACTTTCCGTGATTAGACGAGTCCGTTGCCGCAACGTCCGACAGATCGATGACGACGGCGCCGAGTGCGGCGAGCTCCGCCGCGTTGCTCCCGGCACCGAGACGCTCCTGGCCTCCAGCGATGAAGCGCGAGGCGCTGAGCGCCTTATCGTCTTTCGACAGGACGATGAAGAAAGGCTTCCTGGGCTTGCCGAAGCGCCGCATCTGCGACTTGAAGACATCGACGTCGATATCCGGCGCCGCGAGCACGAGGTTACCGAGCTTGCTGATCTGCGCCAGCCCGCCGGAGATCTTGATCTGCCGAAGGGCCTCAACGGTGACCCAGTTGCCCATCGAATGGGCCAGGATATTCACCTCTTCGGCGTCGCTCGCGAAGATCAGGCGGATGGTCCGTTCGAGATCGTCGCGCGCCGTCGTCGCACTGTTGTTGTCATAGACGTACTGCGTCAGCTCACCGCGCGACGCCCAGGTAAACAGCACCGGCACGGCGGGCGATTTGGCGTCGTGAACGACCTGGGCGAAACGGTAGAGCCCCTCGGCGAACATCGTGTTGTAGCCGTGGATGAACAGCATCACCTTGCGGTTGCCGCGCGGACGCGCGGCGAGCTGCGCATTGAGCGATCGGACGAACGCCTTCTCCCCGTCGAGATAGCCGGCGCGGCGAACGACGAAATCGGTCTGTGCGTTCCCCGGCGCCGTCGAGGCCCATTCGATTTCGCCCGACTGGTGCCCGCGGGGCACTGATACCTCGATCCTGGCGAAATCGAGGGGCGTTGCGCGCTCGCCGCCGAAGAAGGTGCCCGGCCGCTCATCCCGCTTGCGGGTCGTCGCAACCAGGATCGTGTGGGCCGTCCCCTCTGCGTCAATAGCTGCGACCGGGGTGAGGAAGCCAGTCTCCGGCCGGGTGCCGCAACCTGCTCCGAGCACCGCCACGGCAAGCGCTGCGATGAGCCAGGTTCGAATTCTGACGTACGCCGCTGTGGCCCTGCACACTGCCGTCGCCCCGCTCTACCCGAAAAGACCCCATCGCGCCGGAGGCAGCTGGCCTGTCGGAAGTTTGCTCTTGGCCGCCTCGAAATACCGGATCGCATTGTTCCCGTTTAGCAGCGGCGCGGCTACATGGCATGTAGCATCCTGTATGTTCGGGATGGCTGCGGCCCTCAGTGCTGCGGAGAAGCCACCCCGAAAGCGGTCTCCGCCGCCGTCCTGTTCGGCAACGGAAAGCCGGCTTTCCGCGCGCCTTCGGCCAGGTGGATGGCATCTTCCGGTCGGTAGTTGCGCTTGGCCATCTCATGCTCCCAATCCTCGAAGAATTTCGGCAGCAGGCGGAGGAACTCGCCTTTCGCCGCCGCCGCCTGCGGCTTCATATCGAGCTGGGCGTAGATGATGGCGGCGACGAAATGGTAGAGCGGGAACTTGTCCAAGCTTGCTTGCCGGATCATCGCTTCGGCGCGCCGATAATCGCGCTGCATATAGGCGTGATGGGCTAGGACCCCATGATAATAGTCCGAATGCGCGGGATTGCGGGCAAGGGCCTGCTCCAGCAGCGCCGTGCCGCGGGCCCAGGCGCCGATTTGCCCCACGCGCGTTCCGAGCTCGGCAAGCAACTCAGTGTCGTTCGGATTCAAGGCCACAGCCCGCTCGCCAATCTCGAATGCTTCGGCCGGTTGCTGGGTGAAGAACAGAGCCATCATGAGCGCCTGAAGCGCACGCACATTGGCGGGATCGAGACGGATCGCGCGGCGTGCTGCGTCTGTCGCGCGCTGAATGGCTGCTGACGAGCCCGGTTTTGGGTTAAAGCCGAAGCGGTCTTCGTCGAGATATAAAATCGATAGCATGGCCCAGCCGGTTGCATATCCGGGATTGGCGGCGACGGCCTGTTCAAGGCAGCCGCGGATGGCGCCATGGCTCTGGGCAGAGAGTGTGGTTCGGTAGCCGTAGAACCTCAGAGAGCAGGCATAGGCCTCGAGATTGTCCGGCGCCTTCGCGCCGGTCCGTAGTTCGTCGGCCTGGAAGATGATGCCGTAGGGTTGCGCAATGGCAGTGGCGACTTTCTGCGCCACATCGTTCTGGATCGTGAGGAGATCGCGTGCGCGCAGGTCGTTGTCATAGCTCTGCGACCACAACACTGCCCCAGTCCTGGCATCGAGCAGCCGGCCAGTAACGCGCAGCTGACTAGTCGCGGCGCGAACGCTTCCCTCCAGCACATATCTGGCACCAAGCGTACGATAGATCTGCGCGGCATCGGCGCCGGGCGGGATGTTCCGAGAGGTTTCGCGCCCGAGGACCGACAGTTCCTTGAAGCGCGCGACCTGGCTCATGACCTCCTCGGTCAGCCCTTCGGCATAGATCTTCGCCTCCGGGATATCGCCGAGATTGGCGAACGGCGTGATGGCAAGCGTCGATACTGCCGGGGCTTCGATAGTCGGCTTGGGACCGTCGCGTGAGCCACTCAACAGGGCGCTACCGATGAACAGAATGGAGGATAGGACGACGCCGGCTCCGAGCCAGGCCATACGTCGCTGCGGCGGCATAGAAGCCGTGTCGGGCGCGGGTGACACTGGGGCTAACGGTGCGGCCTGGCGGGCGGCACGCAGCTCGAAAAGCGGCACGTAACCGCCCTTTGGAATGGAGATGGTGACGGAATCCGCCGACCCGGCGATCAAATAGTAGCGCTCCAGCGCGCGCCGCAGTCGCCCGGCCTCGATCCGCACCACCGGGTCGTTCTGGGCATCGAAAGCGGCATCGCGGTCGAAGACCTCCGTTCCGACGGTATAAGCCTTGATGCGGGCAGCGCGTCCCGCCAGCGTTTCCTCGACAATATAGCGCAGGAATTTCTTGGCCCGGCCCGGGATGTTGAACTCGGGACTCGCGATGAGCCGGTCAAGCTCCGCCCGCACGTCGTCTGCCGAAGGCAACCCCCGCGCCTGATCCGTTCCATCGGCGATGCTGCGGCCGTCGAGCATAGGACCCCCAGATCCGTTCCGACATTGAGCCAGCGTATCCTACCGTAAACTACTCCCGGGTTGCCGGCTACAGCGCGATGCTCCCGATCGTGAGGCGGTGCATCCGCATCGCCTCAAGCAGCCGTCCGGTTTGCATCATGGATCGAAACCTGCTGGTCGCCGTCGCCCATTTTCCGGATCGGGGACATGCCATTGAGGAACTCGCCAGGACGAACGAGGAATTCTGTTCGCTTTGCGCCGATCTCGCCGAAGCCAAAGCGGCACTTCTGCACTGGGAGCAATCGTCGTCCCCCGTGAAGGAGGCTCGCATCGCCGAATATCGCGGCCTGATGAACGAACTCGCGGCCGAAGTCGAGGCGACACTGGATCACTATCGATAGGGCCTGCCAACGAAAGTTCGGTCGTGCATTGCCTTCTATGACCTGGACACACCACGCTTCAAACCCGAACCGGCGGCGGATCCAAAAAGGCGACTATCCGACCTCCCGAACCAAGTTTGGATTCCGCAGCCCCGAGACGCGCAAAGAATAACCATCCGGAGAACATCATGATTGTCAGGATCGCCGCCCTCGTTCTGAGCCTCCTGCTGGCTGGCGGGGGCGCCTACGCACAAGCCCGCCCCAGCGGCCCGCCCAGCGCCACCGTTCGCATCAAGCAGCTCCAGGTCGCCTTCATTGGCTCGGGGGCGATCGGCGGCGGTACGCTCCGCTTCCGCAACCGCAGCTATGACCTCACCGTCGGCGGACTCGGCATCGGCGGCATCGGCGCCTCGCGGCTTACGGCAACCGGTTCAGTCTATGGCCTGAACCAGGTCGAGGATATCGCGGGCGCCTATGTCCAGATCCGCGAGGGCTGGGCGATCGGCGGCCAGGGCCGCGGCACGCTCTGGCTGCGCAATGCCAAGGGCGTGATGATGCGCCTCGCGACGCAAAGGAGAGGCTTGCAGCTTTCACTGGGAGCTGACGGAGTCCTGATCGGGTTCAAGCAGTAGGTCTGCCCGTAGCTTCCCGAAACCAGGGATATCGCCATGAACGCCGCCGCCCCTCACCACCTGCCGAGCTTCATCACCGCACCCGGGGGAACGGACTACCTGATGGTCGCCGCGGCGGTCATCCTGATCGGCGCCGTACTAGGCATCGGCCTGCTCTTCCTACGCCTGCACACCTTGCCCGAGCGGATGGCGCACAAGACGCACAAGATCCAGTTCGAGATCGTCGCCGTTCTCGGGTTGCTTGCGCTCTTCACACATGTCCATGCCTTCTGGGTCGCCGGGCTGCTGCTCGCGCTGATCGACCTGCCCGACATTCCGGGGATGTTCGGCCGAATGGCCGGCTCCCTTGAGAAAATCGCCGATATCGCGCCGGGCCGGGGTGGCGACGCTGCATCGGACGCGGAGGCCGCCCTGCGCGGGCCGGAGGGGAACGCGCGGGACGCGAGCGCCGGCATCGAGGAGAAGAACCATGCTTGAGCTTCTCGTCTGCGCGCTCTTCACCATCGTTCCGGATTACCTCTACCGCCGATACGGCCAGGGCAAGCGGCTGGGCAAGGAGATCACGTTCTATTCGGTCTGGTTCGAACTGCGCTGGGGCATCGTCACCTGCGTCATGCTGACGGTCGGCCTGATCACGGTGATCTTCTACAACCATCCGTCGACGAGCAGCGCCACGGTGTTCTTCCGGAGCGTGCCGATCGTGCCGGAGATCAATGGCCGCGTCGCGCAGGTCCATGTCGGTTACAGCGCGAAGGTCGAAAAGGGCGCGCCGATCTTCACGCTCGACAGCAAGAGCCAGGAGGCGGCCGTCGAGGCCGCTCGGCGCAAGATCGCCGAGGTCGAGGCGACGCTGGTTGTCGCGAAGGCCGATATCCTCGCTTTTGACGGCAAGATCCAGGAGGCGAGGAGCGCGCTGCAGCAGGCACTCGACGAACTGCAGACCAAGCGCGAGTTGAAGCGGCGCAACGACGACATCGTCGCGACCCGCGAAATCGAGCGGCTGGAGAACATCGTGGCCGGCCGCGAGGCCGCGGTTGCGTCCGCGACGGCCTCGCAGGCGGCGGCCCAGACAAAGATCGTGACGCTGCTGCCGGCCGAGCGCGCCAGCGCTGAGGCGGCGTTGGCGCAGGCCGAGGTGGAGTTGGGCAAGACCGTGGTGCGGGCCGGCTTTACCGGGCATGTCGAGCAATTCACGTTGCGGGCCGGCGATATCGTCAACCCCTTCATGCGTCCGGCCGGGACCATCATTCCGGCAGAGGCCGGCCGGGTCGGATTACAGGCCGGCTTCAACCAGATCGAGGCGCAGGTGATCAAGGTCGGCATGGTCGCCGAGGCCACGTGCGTCTCGAAGCCGTGGACGGTGATCCCGATGGTGGTGACAGGTGTGCAGGACTTCATCGCCGCCGGCCAGGTCCGCAGCGGCGAACAACTGATCGACGCACAGCAGGTAGTACGCCCGGGCACGATCTTGGCCTATCTCGAGCCGCTCCACCCGGGCGGGCTGGACGGAGTGACGCCGGGTTCGAGCTGCATCGCCAATGCCTACACCAGCAATCACGATGTGATCGCAGCAAAGGATACCAGCACCTTCCGGCGCATCGTCCTGCATGCGGTGGACGCGGTCGGGCTGGTGCATGCCCTGCTCCTGCGCATTCAGGCGCAAGTGCTGCCGATCAGGACCCTCGTCCTCAGCGGCCACTAAAGGCGAGCGGCCGAAGCCGCTGGTGACGAAAGAGTCTCAACTGGGGGGGCAGATGGGCAGTGATCGACTCGCGTCGCCTGGGCACCTCCGTCGCCAGCCGGCGCGAGGGGGCATGGCGGGCTTGGCTGCGTGGCTCTATAGCTGCTTCCTGCTGTGCACGGTCGCGGGCTTCGTGCCTCCCGCTTTCGCCCAGGCACCTCAACCTCCGGCCGGCATCGGCAAGGAGCAGTTCGACGCTCTGGTCGATGCGATCAGCGATGCCGTCGTTCGCAAACTAGACGCCCGTCAGACCGAGAAAGGCGCCCCAGCCCCGCGCGCTGCTCCGGCCACTGTTCCGGATGCTGATGTCGAGGGCCGCGTCGGCGAATTCGTCGCACACAGCCGACAGGCGCTCGCCGCCTTTCCCGAGCTTGCGGAGCGCCTGATCGCGCTACCCGCGCTAATCAGCGAGTCGGGCGGCGGGCGCAGCCTCCCCGCCTTCCTGGCCTTGCTGCTCGCATCCGCGCTGGCTGCGCTCGGCGCCGAACGCGGCATCTGGGCCGTCTTCGGAACGCTTCGACAGCGGCTGAACGCAAATGCGGCGGGGCGACGCGGCCTTGCGGCGATGATCCCCCTGATCAGTCTTCTAGCGATCGATGTCCTGGCGATCGGCGCGGTCTGGCTCGTCAGCTACGGCGCCATCGGAATCTGGTTCTCCCACGCGAGCGGGCAGGACAAATTGGCTGTCGGGATTCTCGCCGGCATCTTCGCCTGGCGCCTTTATGTGTTGCTGTTCCGTCTTGTCCTGCGTCCCGGGCTTCCCGGTGCCCGCCTTGCCGATATGGACGACGAGAATGCGGCAACGGTCTGCCGCCGAATTTCGTTGCTGATCCTTGTGATCGGCTCGCTGCGCATTGTGATCCGTCTGCTGATCGCGACGCAGGCCCCGCCGGAAGCCGTCGCCGCCGGCCAGCTTCTGGCAACGACGATCGGCGTGAGCCTCGCCATCGCGACGGCGGCGGCATCGCGCGCGCCGATGGCGCGCTGGTTCGCCACCCTGTCGCAGAGCCAGGAGCAGCGGAGCTTCGGGCGCCGCCTTGGCCTGAACTGGCTTTATGTAGCGATTCCACTGTTCGTTTTCTTGGGGTTGACCCAGATCTACGGCGCCGTCAGCATCCGTTACACCGTGCCCAATGCGGTCCTGCTGACACTGAACGCGCTCATCGTTCTGATCAGCCTGCAGACCCTCGTGCGGTATCTCACGCGTCCGGACGGCGAGGCGCCTACCGCAACGGACTCTCTGCCTTCATCGGCGCCGCAGCCGCGGCGGGTGCTCGACGTTGTGCTGCGCTGCCTGCGCGTCGCGATCCTGATCGGCGTCATCGCGATCGTGGCACAGAGTTGGATCGTGGACGTTTTCGGGTTGGTTGATGCTCAGGGTTGGCGGGCACTGACGCGCTCTTCACTAGCGACCGGGATCACTCTGTTCTTGGCCTTTGTGGCCTGGGAGCTCATCGATTTCGTCACCCGCCGCCATACTCCGGTCGCGACGAGCGCGGGCCCCCACGCGGGGGAAGAAGCCAACATGGGGAGTTCGCGGCTCGCCACCCTACTCCCCTTGCTGCGCGTCGTCCTTGCAGTCACGATCAGCGTGATTGCGCTGCTGATCGTGCTATCGGAGCTGGGCGTGAACATCGGCCCGCTACTGGCCGGCGCCTCGGTTTTCGGGCTAGCCATCTCGTTCGGAAGCCAGGCGCTCGTGCGCGATATCGTTTCGGGTGTCTTCTATCTCAGCGACGACGCCTTCCGGGTCGGCGAATACATTGATTGCGGCAAAGCCAAGGGATCGGTCGAGGGTTTCACCCTGCGCTCGATCCGCCTGCGCCATCAGAATGGGCAGATCCACACCATCCCCTTCGGGCAGCTCGGCCAGATCACCAATTTCAGCCGCGACTGGGCGACTGTGAAATTCAACCTGCGCTTCAAGCGCGACACCGATCTCGAAAAGCTGCGCAAAACGGTGAAGAAGATCGGCGACGAGATGCAGCAGGACCCGGAATTCAAGGACGAGTTCTTCGCTCCCCTGCGCATGCAGGGCGTCGCCGACATCCTCGACAATGCGCTCCTCGTCCGCTTCAAATTCACGGTTCGCCCGGTTCAGCCCAGCTATGTCCAGCGCATGGCGGTGAAGAAGATGGTCGCGACATTCCCCACAGTCGGCATCGCGTTCGCCGATTCCATGGTGGCCGTTCAGACCCTGGCAGGCGCCGACGCCTCGACCGCAGCCGCGGCCGCCTCGGCGGCGCATGCCCGCTCGCGACCGGAAGCTGATTTGCTTCCCAATCCGTCTTCCTAAAGGCCGTCATGAACCACTAGCTCCGCATGGCGCTTCGCGCCAACTGCGGACATTGGCTTACTGCCCCAAACCGGACGTTCCCCGCTGGGGCGTTCGAGGCCCGCTCGCGACCCGTTGCGAACATCAACCTCGCTCTAATACTGCCCGTTGGACAAGCGCTTCGATCTTCAGCGGCATGAATGCGGGAGTGCCGACCCGGTTGCGGTCGACCAGCTCGGGATGTTTTAGACCGATCCGTTGAGTTTCGGGTAAATTTCGGATTTTTTTCGTTCGGGCTTCAGGACGGGTGCCGTCACGTTCTGCCTAGTTCCGCGCAAGGGCCATGTTGTCGCCCTGCCGGAGACCCCGTCATGAAGAGCACCGCGGCACTCCTGAAACTGTTGATGTTACTCGCCGCGATGGCGGTCGCAGCCGCCGAGCCCAGTCAGTCGAAACAGCCACTGACACGGATCCAAACCGCGTGCCTGAGCTGGGATCTCAATCTTCAGCGCATGTTAATCTGGAGCGCGGCGTACGCGATCCACCCCCAGGAGATGCGACTGGTCGTGCATCAGGAGGCGGCCAAATTGCGCGAGAGATGCACTCTCGACGTTACGCCTACAACGATCAACCGTTACGTCCTGCTTAGCAAGATGCTGCACGATGATGAAGCCGACGACGTGGAGAGTTTCGACTGATCGCTGGAAATTGTGCACCGTGGTTGAACCACCGTCTCCGAGCATGATGTCGCCTCCGGACGATGCGGTGGAACCTCGGCGCTGCCAGTCCACCCCCGTAATCGTAGCAACAGACCGCGGCGGACTGCTTCAATCGTGGTCATTGGCCGCGCTCCCTATTTCAAACAGTGGTGGGTCGCTCCGCGCTTGATTACCCGATCTTCCGCTACGTTAGACACATTCGGCCGCAGCTAGACATATTCGGCGACAAAACCGGGGCCCTTCTGGATTTGTCTTCGTCCCCATCGGTCGACCTGCAAACTGCAGCCGCGACAACGATCCTTTGATCCCATTCAGAAGACGAAGGCCTTCGCCGAGCATGCTCCATCGCAATACGACTATCTCTTTGCGTCTCGCGCTGCTGCTCGGGGTCAGTGTCACGGCTTTTGCCGCCGGCTCTCCGGCTCTCACCCAGGCTGCCGAATGGCTGGGCGCCACGGGCGACTTCAACCTCAATTCGAACTGGACTGGCGGAGCGGTGCCGACAAACGGCACAGCGACCTTCACCAACAGCCCCACGGCGGTGCGAAATGTCACTGTCACAACCGACAATTTGATCACGTCAATCCAATACAACAGCAACGCGCTCGCCTACACACTGTCGATGACCCCGAACCATTCTTTGGTTGTACAGGCCATCACCAATAATTCGAGCGTCGAGCAGACGCTGATCGCGGCAGCGGGTGGGGCGATTGCGATCGGCGGCACGGTTACCGGCGCGACGACGCTCATTGCAACAGTAGGTAGCTTCGTCATTTTCAGCGGTCCCAGCGTCTCGGCTGCGGGCTCGCGGTTCATCGGCCAGGGCGGGAGTTTATCCGCAAACACGCTGTCGATCGGTTCGATTGAAGGCAATGGCTCCATAGACTTCGGTGCGCTGTCGGTTGGCAGCCTGAATTCGGACACCACCTATGCCGGCAGGATCGATATTGGGGTGATCCTCACCAAGGTCGGTACCGGCGCGTTGACCCTGTCAGGCGCCAATGTCCATGCCGGCGGTACGACGATCGGTGCCGGCTCGATCGTCGCGGCCAATGACGCGGCCTTTGGCACCGGTTTGGTCACGCTGAATGGCGGCACGCTGTCGACCACGGGTGCGCGCACCATCGGCAACAACATCTCCCTGACCAGCTCCAGCGCGATCCGTGTGCTGGACACGACCGCGACCTTCAGCGGCGCGATCGCTACGGGCGGCCATGCGCTCAGCCTCGAAGGCTCCGGAAACGGCACCATCAGCGGCGCCATCTCGGGCTCGGGCACTGTCACCAAGAGCGGAACGGGCACGTTCACACTCTCGGGCGTCAACAGCTACACCGGCGCGACCTTGGTCAATGCCGGCACCCTGCTGGCTGGGGCTGCGGGCAGCCTCGCACCGAGCTCGGCCCTCACCCTTGCGACCGGTGCCTCGCTCGATCTCAATGGCTTCAACCAGGCGATCGGCTCGATTGCGGGCGCAGGCGCGGTGACCCTGGGCGCAGCGACGCTAAGCACGGGCTCGGACAATGGTGGCACGACGTTCGCGGGCGTGCTCTCGGGCACAGGTTCGCTGACCAAGGTCGGTACAGGCGCCTTCACGCTCGCGGGCGCCAACACCTATACCGGCGCGACCATGGTCACCGGCGGCGTCCTGATCGTGAACGGCTCGATCGCATCGTCTTCCGGGGTGACGGTCGCCGCCGGCGCGACGTTGGGCGGCTCGGGGCAACTGCCGTCGCTGACGGTCAACGGCACGCTGGCGCCGGGCAACTCGCCGGGCACGCTGACGGTCAACGGCAACCTGGTGCTGGGGGCGGGCTCGCTTTACCTCGCCGAAGTGCAGGGCGCCGTCTCCGACCGGATCAACGTCAGCGGCACGGCCGCGCTGGGCGGCACGCTGCGGATCGTGCCGCTGGGCGGCGCCTATCTGTTCTCGACGCCTTATACGCTGCTCGCGGCAGCGGGCGGGCGCAGTGGCACCTTCGGCACGGTCGACACGACCGGCTCCTTCGGCGACGGCGTCACTAGCGCGGTGAGCTACACCAGCAACGACGTGCAGTTGACGCTGACGCCGAAGCCGCTTGCGCCGATCATCGACCCCGTCGTCCCGCCTTTCGTCCCGTCCGCTCCATCGCCACGACTTGGCGTCGGCCGCCCGGCTAATGCTTATGCGGTCGCCTCGGCCATCGATGCCGCGGTTGCCAATGGCGCAGACCCCTCGGGTCTTTTTGGAATCTACAACCTGCCGGCTACCGCGATCCCCGCCGCCGTGAACCAGCTCTCGGGCGAGGTCCATACCGCAGCGCCAGCCGTGGCCAACAGCGCGGCTGGCCAGTTCCTCGGCACCATGCTCGACGGCTCGGAGACAGGCCGCCTCGCCGGTTCCCAGAACGGCCCCGGCGGCGCTGCCGGCTTCACCGCCGACTTGCCCTCAAGGCAGGGCGGCCCAGGTCGTTCGACCTTGGATCCGACGCGTTTCTCGCTTTGGGGCGCAACCTTCAGCTCGACTGGACGCAATGACGGCGACCGGGCGGTGGGCTCGGCGAACCGCAACCTCTCCGATGCTCATCTCGCGGTCGGCGTCGACATCCGGCTCGGCTCCAACACGGTCGCGGGCATCGCGGTCGCGGGCGGCCAATCGCGCGCCTCGCTTTCGGGCAGTCTCGGCAAGGCCGAGGCCGATGTCTTCCAGGCTGGCCTCCATGGCCGCACCACGCTGGGCACCGTCAACCTTGCCGCCGCACTCGGTTATGCCAGGCTCGACACCGACACCACCCGTGCCATTCCCGCGCTCGGTCGCACGGGCGTCACCGCCTCCTACGCGACGCAGGCCTGGAGCGGCCGGGTCGAAGCGAGCCTGCCGGTGGCAAACTGGGGCGGCCTCACTCTTTCGCCACTCGCCGCCTTTCAGGCGGTGCGCGCGAGCAGCCCCGTCGCAATTGAGGGTGACGGAACCGGTGCCGCCGCCGGCGCGCTGACGCTGGCGGGGCGTTCCGACATGACCAGCCGCAGCGAGCTCGGGCTACAGCTCGACGCCAACCTGCTGGCCGGCGCTACTCCCGTCACCGGCTTCGTGCGCGCCGCCTGGGCGCATTATTACCAGCGCGACGCCGACCTCGCTGCTTCGCTCAACGGCCTGCCCGGCGCGAGCTTCGCGGCCATCGGTGCCAGGGCGGACCGGAATACGGCGCTTCTCGCCGCCGGCGCCGACATCAGGCTCAGCCAGAGCGTCAGCCTCGGCATGCGCGTCGATTCGGAACTCTCCGGGAACACCCGCCGCATCGGCGGAACCGCGCAATTGAGGGTCAGGTTCTGAGACGGGCCATCGGCAGACGCTCAGAGGTATTTCAGCGACGGTGGCAAGAGGTCAGCCGCATTGGCCGAGTGGGCTTTGGACCTAAACGTGACTTTGCAGCACTCAACTGGAGGAGCGCGATGAGCGTAGCGCGGCCTCAGATGGCGTCTCGCCGAAACGGCGGCGAAAGGCGGTGGCGAAGCGGGATGAATTGGTAAAACCGTAGCGGCGCGCGACCGTGGCCACAGAGGTTCCCGATGCGCCAAGAGTCAGATCGTCACGCGCTAACTCAAGTCGGATGGAGTGCAGCACGCCAAGGGGCGTATTGCCGCGGAAGTGCTTGAACACATGCCCCAACGTTCGCACACTGCACCCAGCGGCGGCGGCGACCTGCGGCATGCGGATCGGCTCCGCGCCATTTGCGCGCATGAAGTCCTCCGCGCGCCTAATATAGGCCGGGACTACACTGGAAGCTCCCTCGTTCAACTGATCGACGTAGTTGTGTGGCACGCCGCGAAGCACCAGCGAGATCAGCAGGTCCGTCAAAGACGCCAGTGCGACGGGGTTGCTGGCCACACCGTCCTGTCGCTGAAACTCATGCATAACAAAATCAACCTGGCGCTTCAGGCTGGCCGCAAGCCCTATGCCCCAATCGAGATTGGGCTCGAATTCGAGTGGCCGTCGGAGGCGCTCGTCGAGCATGTGCTCCAGCGCATCCTCGACATCGGCGACCTTGAAGAAGACATTCGTGCGTGCGCTGTCATCGCTGATCAAGAGCCGGCCCCCAGGGCCTGGTCTCCAGGCGAGGCCGCGACCGTCGCTGGCCGTCGTTGAATTGCCCTTTTGGACCAATGTCATGTGTCCGAGGAGCATCGTCGTGAAGCAAAAAAGATCGCCTTCGTCGCCTTCAACGGAGACATCCGTTGCGAAGCTGCTGTCGGCGTAGCTTGCCAGGATCGAACCAGCGGTACGGGTCGCGAGTGTAAAAATCGGCTTGTCAAACTTCGCGCTCCAAAGCGCGCGGTTCTGAAGTTGATAGGTGTAGATGCGGTCCGATTTGGCGACGCGTTCGGTTACGCGCAACCGGCCGTCCAAGTCCCCCGGGTGCCTTGCCCGGACAATATCGAACATCGCCGGCAGAGCAGGCTCGATCACAGGCACGACCATCGATATGCCTCCATCCCGGCCGCGTCAGCCGTTCGCATCCGCAGCATAGACAGATTTCGCGATGCGTGGACAGATTTGGCGACCAAAACGCAAGAACGGTCAGAATTGGCATCCGACGCCTCCGTAATGTGACAGGCTGATCCGATCGCAAGCGGGTGTTGTCAGGTTCGCACATGGTGACCGCAAGACCCCTGCCCGGCCGCATTCGTCAGGCGGCCGCGGTGGCCACCGCCCACCTCCGATGGGCTTCGGCTCGGAACGGACGGAGGTGGGGCGGCGGATCCGATGGGCTTGGGTCTTGAAGGCGTTGTAAAACGCGGCGCGCGTGGAGGAATCTCTAGAGCAATTTTCGATCCAACTGGATCGTTCAATTGCCCTAGCCCTTGTTTGACTCGCTCTCTTCACGCGAACCGGCATCCACTTCGCTCGAAAACGGGCAGGCCTAGATTGCTTTGGTGGGCATGACTGACCAACTGGAATCGCCGCGCCCCCTCCTCGCCTTCGATGGCTTCGTCCTCGACCTCACGCGCGGGGTTTTGACTGCTGAGGCGCGGGAGGTGGTGCTGCGCCCCAAGACCACGGCGGTGCTCGCGCATCTGCTCGCCCATGCCGGCCAGATCGTGTCGCGTGACGCCTTGCTCACCGTCGTCTGGGGTGATGTTGCGGTCTCGGACGACAGCCTAACGCAATGTGTTTCGGAAATCCGGCGCGCGCTGGGAACCACCCAGGCGGGCATGCTGCAGACCCACGCACGGCGGGGCTATGTGATGGCGACGCGGTTGCGCCCGGTTGTGCCAGCCGCCGATCCCTCAGCGCTGCTCACACCGGGTGCAGGCCCCGATGCCGCAACGCCGCCCGGCTCGGAAGCACCGATGCCCTCTGGCAGTCGACCGCGCGGCCGCGTGGCCTGGGCCGCCCTTGTCGTGGGAGGCTTCGGTCTCGTATTTTCGGCTGCCGCCTGGATCGGCGCATACCGCCCGCCTCCTCCGGCAGCGCCGTCCGTTGTGGCATCTGCTGCGCCCTCCTCTCGGGACGAGGCGCGGCGACTGCTGGCGGATGGGCGCATCACCCAGCAGGGCGGCGGGACTTATGAGGAACGCCTGCGTGCGAGCCTGCCGCTGTTCCTCCGTGCGCTCGCGCTCGAACCGCGCCTGGCGGAAGCGGCCGCCGAGGCGGCCTTCGTCCATGCGAATCTGCGGACCACCGGTGCCAGTCGGGACCCGGAGCGGGACTTGCGCGAGGCGGAGCGCTTTGCCGCCCAGGCGATGGCGGCAAAGCCTGAGGCGACCCTTTCGCTAGCGGCCCAGGCGGCCGTCCTGCGGCAACACCGCCGCTTCGCCGAAGCGATGGTTTTCTACGAGCGCGCCGGCGCAGATCCCGTCCGAGTCGTGGACCGTGCCAATGTCGGTATCATGCGTCTGATGCTGGGCGATGCCGAATCCGCCCAGCCGCCGCTGCGGGCCGCATTACTGGAAAGCCCTCTTCACCAGTACTCAGCAGGCTGGAGGGTTTTACTGGGCTTGGCGAAGCTGATGACGGGGCAGCCGGGCGAGGCAGCCGATGATTTTCTGACGTCTACCGGGCTCAATTTCCCAACTGAGG
Organism: Bosea sp. Tri-49; assembly: GCF_003952665.1. Lineage (NCBI taxonomy): Bacteria > Pseudomonadati > Pseudomonadota > Alphaproteobacteria > Hyphomicrobiales > Alloboseaceae > Allobosea > Allobosea sp. Tri-49. The sequence goes on along the minus strand of NZ_CP017947.1, from coordinate 160,560 downwards.
AACGGCTTTTTTATCGCCTGGTTGCACTGCATGGCGCCGGTCGCCTGGCCGAGGCGCAGGCGCTCGATACCCATCTGCGGCAGCGGGATCTGGCGCTCTTGGCGCGTCCGCTGCGGGCGCTTAGTATGTCGGACGAGGCTGCCTATCGCGCCCGTTTCGAGACGGCGGTGCTGGCCCCGTTGCACCGGATGGGCTGGGTCAAGGTCGGCCGTTAAGGCAGTCTTTGTCAGGGCGGCGGTCTTCAGCTAGCGCCCGGGCCTCGGCCCGATACCAGCGCCGCATCATCGAGACCTCGCGCCCTGCAGGATCATGTCAGGCCGTCTTCTCCTTCGGGCGTCGCTATCGCGGTGCCGCGATCCATATGTCATGGGCGCCTGCAGAAGCGGGCATCGAGCCACCGGACGGTGGCGGCAGCGAGACAGACACGATCAAGGACAAGCCTGATCCCGTTGAATTTCGGGTAAATTTCGGATGTTTTTCGTTCGGGTTTCAGGACGGGTGCCGTCACGTTCTGCCTAGTTCCGCGCAAGGGTTGTGTCGCCCTGCCGGAGACCCGTTATGAAGAGCGCCGCGGCACTCCTGAAACTGTACGAATGCCTCTATGGTTTCGTCATCACAATTGTGCTTGTCGTGGCAATCTTGGCCTTTGCCCGGATGCTGTCTTCCCCCGAAGCATGGCTTCTCGTGGCGCTCGCCCCGGTCGGCGTCTTGGCGCTGGGTGTGGCGTTCCGATGCCTCGAGCTTCGACGATATGCCCACATTCCCGGCCCGAAGCCGTCGTTCTTCGTCGGGAGCCTTAAGTTTCTCCTCCTCCACAATCATGGCGCTCGTGATCGGGCGCTGGTGGAGTTGCATCGGGTGTACGGCCCGGTCGTGAAGATCCACATGGCGTGGGGCAACACGCCGTTTGTATCGCTTTCGGTCGCGCCGAAGGACCTTGGCCATAAGGACATGGATTCAAACCGGGTTGCCGATAGCACCGTGCTGCCTCGAAGCTTGATGGGCTTGAGGAGGGGCGAGAGGCATACCGCCCATCGGCAACAGATGAATCCGCAGTTTACACCAAAAGCCGTGCAGCAAGGTGCTGGTCGTCTGGAGGAAGTCTCGGCGCTTTATCTCCGAAGCTGGCGATCCGGGCAGACCCGGCATGGCAGCTTGAAGGCCGACCTCCATTACTGGAGCGCGACTAGCCTGGGTTCATTCCTCTGCGGCGACGAGTGGGAGCACCGGTCGGACCTCGGCGCATATCTGGCTGCCATTGGAGAGCTTGAGGAGGCGATCAGCTTCCGGGCGTTTCATCCCTTCTTCGTGCGATGGCTGTTCCCGATCAGAGCGAGGCGGGCAAGAGCCGCATATCGCTACCTCTTCACACATCTTGAGGCCGTTCTGGAGCGACGGCTGCAACGCGGTTTGGGCGGTGGAGGGAACGAGCCGTGGGATGTGCTGGAAAGGCTTGTCAGGCTGAAGCTTGATCCAGGCGCCACGGTGACCTGGAGTCACCACGAATGCGTCGAGGAGTTGATCTCGCTCGTTGCCGGAGGAACCGACGCCATGAGCTACACCATGGCCCAGGCGCTCTACCTGCTTTCCCGCAATCCGCATGTACAGGACGAGGCCCGAGCCCGCGTGCTCGAGGCAGGAGATGCAGGCAAGATCGCAGGGGATCCCTTCGTGCTGAACATCGTCCACGAAACGATGCGCCTATTTCCGCCGGTTCCGTTTAGCTCGAAGATATCCGAGACGCGTTCGATGGAGGTGGAGGGGATCAGCATCCCGGCCAAGACGAATGTGATGTGGATGAAGACCGCCGTAGGCCTGAACGAAGCACTCTTCGCGGACGCGCGGCTATTCAGCCCCTGCCGATTCGCTGCGGGACCAGGCGGTGAGCGACCCGCCGCGTCAATCGCAAGCGCCATGCCGTTCGGCGCGGGAGCGCGACACTGCATTGGGCGCCATCAGGCCGAATACCTGTTAACGCGCTTCCTGAGCACCCTGATCCAGGAGTTTGAACTGGTGCCACTGCACGACGTCGCCGTGACCTTCTCTGCGACGGTTTCGGTGACGCCATCATCCGTGCCGGTACAATTGGTTCCGCTGTCAACGTCCCCTGATATCCCACCCAAAGCGGCCACTACTGGCCGATCAAAAGTCCTAGCGAACCGAGGCGATCCCGTAACGGAAAGTTGTAATGTCGCGACAGCGCTTAAATTCTAAATAAGGATGGTTTAATGTCGTTTTCAAACAAGAGAATCTATCAAGGCGTTGCAGGTCGGTCTGAAATTTTTGACGTACCTAACTTAGCAACGGATATCTTTTCCTTTGATGGCGATGACTATATTTTTGCAAGTGCAAAAATTGACTATATCGAAGGCGGGTCACAAGAGGATTATATTATTGCTTTCGGCGGCAATGATGTTGTCTACGGCGATAATTCTGCAAGTGGACGTGACGGTGATATCGTTGGAAGCTTGACTGTTGAGGCAGATGTCATTCTCGGCGGGATTGGAAACGACCTGATATTTGGTCAATCGGGCTTCGACTACGTGAATGGCGAAGGTGGTGATGATACCATTTTCGGGGGGCTGGGAGACGATTTTCTACAAGGCGGGACCGGGGCGGACACTATTTTCGGCGGCGCCGGCAACGACACGATCTACGGCGGCGGAACGTTTTCCGTGCCGGCTGGCTACGCCAAGACGGTCAACTACACCAACAACGGCATCTCGGACCTGCCGGAAGTGAGCAGCAAGGCCAGCACTTTCGGGGAAATCGGCGATGCCGACACCGGCGCGGATGTGCTTGATGGCGGCGATGGCGACGACACCATCGTCGGCAATGCCGGCAACGACTATCTCGATGGCGGGCGCGGCAGCGACACGCTCGATGGCGGTGCGGATAATGACGCGCTCCTGGGCGGCTCCGGCATCGACACGCTGCTCGGCGGAGCAGGCACGGATTATCTCGATGGCGCAGCCGATAGCGACCAGCTCGACGGCGGCGCTGGCGCCGACTGGCTTGTCGGCGGGTCCGGCTTCGACTTCGCGCGCTATGACGGCTCGCTCAATGGTGTCGTGGTGCGGCTCGATGTCGGCATGGGCGTCGGCGGCGATGCCCAGGGCGATACGCTGCTAGGCGTCGAGGCCCTGACGGGGTCGGTCGAGCAGGACTACCTGATCGGCGACGGCAACATCAATCACCTGTACGGCCAGCTCGGTAATGACTGGCTCTATGGCCAGGGCGGGGCCGACCAGCTTTTCGGCGGCGAAGGCTCCGACCAGCTCATCGCCGGGGCCGGCAAGGATTATTCCGCTGGTGGCGCCGGCAATGACCAGTATTGGACGCTCGCTGCGGATTTCGAGGCCGGGATCTTCGACGTCGTCGACGGCTTCGGCGAGAGCGCCAACAATTTCGACTATCTGCGTTTCGAGGGCATCGGAGCCGGGCAGCTCACCTTCACCAATAGCGGCAGCAGCGTCGTCATCAGCACGACCGCGCTCGGCGGCTCTGGCGGCATCATCGTCACCAACTTCACCGCGGCCCAGCTCGGCGATCAGCTGATCTTCGCCTGAGCGGCAAACTGGACATGGGCCGCCGCCAGCCTTTGAGGTGGCGGCGGGCTTTTTCCCTTCTAGCCGCCGCGCCGGAGCGACTGGCGCGCGGCTCGACCGAAATGCCGCTCTGCTCGCCGCCGGCGCCGACACCAGGCTCAGCCAGACCGTCAGCTTCGGCATGCGCGTCGATTCGGAACTCTCCGGGAACACCCGCCGCATCGGGGGAACTGCACAGCTCAGGGTCAGCTTTTGAGCCAAGCGACAGCGTTTGGACCGCAGCTGGTTGACGTCGTCCGGGTGCGGAGCGAATAGCCCGTCTTTGGGGCTCTGCCTCGCAGGGCTCTTCACTGGTTGACCTACCCACAAGCGGACATTCTGGATATCGGGAATGGGCCAACTCCGGCTGCCCGGTTGCGGGCCTCAGGATACTGCCCGAAAGCAGACTCCCTCGATGTCAGCAATGGGCCATTTACGGAAGCGCCTCCTGTTCGCTCCGTCTCACATGGGCAGGTTGTGCACGGTAATGGCGGGGCACATCCCGCGAGCAATGTCGATCAGGTGGCGGTGATGAGTAGCCACGATCACCTGCCCAGTCTTAGCCATCTCGGCGAGAAGACGGCACGCCTCCTCTGAGCGGAAATCGTCGAAGGTCTCGAGGATGTCATCGGCGATGAACGGCAGCGAGGGACGGGTCTTGGCGAACTCGTGATAGCCCGCGATGCGCAGGGCGAGATAGAGCTGGGCGCGGGCGCCGGTCGACATATCCGTGGCGAGTTTCGATCGGCCTGCAGCCGGGACGCCCACCAGGAGTTCTTTGTCGTCACTGGGCTGGGTGGCGAGGCGCGAATAGGTGCCCTTGGTGATCGTCCGAAAGGCTTCCGAGGCGCGCTGCAGCATCGAGGTGCGGTGCGTATCCCGATAGATCTGAAGCGCCTGGTGAGCGGCCGCGATACCTAATTTCAGACGAGCGAAGCGGATGGCCTTGTCTTCAAGCTCGACCAGCAATGTCCGGCGCTCCTCGTCGAGACGTGCGACCGCATCATCGCCACCGATCGCCGCGAGCGCGCGATCTGCCTGGATATGTCGAGCATGAAGGTCGTGAGCTTCGCGATCCTGGCCTTCGATCCGCGCTGCGAGTGTGGCCGCCTCGGCTTCAAGCTGTGATCGATCAAGATCGGTGAGGATCGCTTCAGCGGCGTCTACCGTCTCGGACCGACACGCAGCGGTAACGCGCTGGTCAAGTAGCCTTAGCTGGCGCTCGAGCTCCGAGCGGCGATTGGCCTGCTCGATCTTGCCACTGACTTCGACCAGCGAATCGACGTCGAAGAAAGAGGTGAAGGTGGATGCTTCAGCCTCATGAAGCGCGACAGCCTCCATGGCTTGCCGATGCGCTGTCTCGGCCTGTTCGAGGTCGGCCCGCTTGCCGCGACGCTTTTCGTCGTTCAAGCGCGCGAGCTCGAGTTGCCGGCGCAGGCTTGCGGCGAGTTTGAGAGGATCGTCATCTGCGGCGAGGCCGAGCGTGCTGGCGATGGATTGTACCGCCTGGACGAACTGGTCCTGATCCCGCCTCATCGCCTCGATGCGGTGGCTGAGGCTTTCGCGCTCGACCTCCAACGGCGGGATCTCTGCAAGGTGGGAAAGGATTTGGCTGATCTCGTCGGGTCCGGGTCGGGAGGAGACCTCACCCAGCCAGCAGGATCCGACGGCAGCATCCCAATCCCGTTGCCATTCGTCATCAATGGACTGCGCGTCGCCGAAATCGCGCTTGCGCGCGCCAAGCTCGGCCGTAAGACTGTCCACTGCCTTCTCAGCATTAGCGAACTCCGTCAGGCGCTTCTTTTGCTGATCGACAACCGTCTGCAGGCTGAGGAGAAGGGTGTCGAAGGCGGTGTCGACCGCCATGATCCCAGCTGTCTTCAGGGCCGATGCGAGCCGCTCGATCTGGGCTTTAGCGTCGTCCTGGACAGATTGGAGTTCGTTTGAGGCCCCCTTGAGGCCGGCGGCGAGTTCGAGCGCCGAGACGCGGCGTGGCAGCCAACGGTCGAGTTCGGCTAGGTGCATGTCTGACGGCAATCCGATGACGGTCAGAGCACCTCCGATCTCGCCCTGCAGCACCCTCTTCAAATCGAGCGCCTCGCTGTGGAGCTCGTCGGCCCGCTTCAGTTTTGCGGAGGTGGTCGCACTTGCCTGGACAGCTTGGCGGAGGTCGGCAGCCTGGCTTGTCTGGCTGAGCCGGGCATCGATGATCCCGTCGTCGTGCCGCAGCGAACTTTCGAAGGCTTCGGCCGTGATCTGATCCATGGCTTGGCGATGGGTGCGCCAGGCGTCATCACGCCTGGCCCGGGAGGCATGGGCGGCCGCATCATCGACAAGTCCGGTCGCGGTCTTGATTGAGTCGATTTTCGCGGCGAGCTCGACGGCGGCATTGGTCAGGCCCTCGATTTCGGAGCGGCGCGTAGCCAGGGATTGCCGGATGGTTTCAGCCCGACCGCGCCAGTCTTCGATCTGCTCTGACGTGGGCACTCGGATCAATCCGAGCTGATCGATATCACCGGACCACGGGCTGAGCTGTGAGAGCTGGTTCGCGAGCTTCTCCTGGAGGTCGGCGACAAGACGGCGAGCTGCTTTTTCGCGGGCGACGTGATCGCTTACCCGGGTCTGATCGAGAATGAACTGAAGCCGCGCCGCCGACTCCGGATCGGGCTTGGTCGACCCGAACCCTTCGAGGACCTGTTTTGCCGCGGCGAGCGTCTCGCTGGCACGGGTGTGTTCTTTGGTGGCGGACTGGAGCCGTTCATGGATGCCGGATCGTCGATCGATGAGGCCACGAAGCTTTCCGACAAGCGATGCAGGCAGAACCAGTTGCGAGGGGTCCGCCTCCGGACGGTCGAGCCGCTCCGCGACCTTTTTGAGACTGCCGGAGATGACGGCGAGCTCGGATTGCCGCTTCGCGATATCGAGTGCAGCGACATAGCGCGCCTCTCCGGAGTGCAGGGCGTCGATCGACGAGCCCGCGTCGATGATGGATTGCTCCGCCTGAATGCTGTCCCGCTCCTGCCGGATCCGCTCGACGCTCGCCGCGGCGATTTCGGATGCGGCTTTGAGGCGGCCATCTGCGGCGATGAGTTCCGGCAGACGCTCACCCCAGGCGGCAGGCGGTTGCGGCACATCAGCCAAGCTCGATAAATCCAGGCGAATGGCTCTGATGGATGCGAGATCCGGCAAGGCGGAGAGATGGCGATTGATCTCGTCGAGACGGAGCTTCGACGTGCTGCGCTCGGTCAACGCCGTCTCGTATTTTGCCGCCGCGTCGTCCCGATCCTGGACGAGCTGAGCATAGGTCGAAGCGAGAACGTTGATCTCGTCCTTCCTGGCTTTCAGCGCATCGAGCTTGGCTTTGAAGGTCGAGAGTTCGGTCGACCGCGCACGGGTCCTGTGAAAGGTGTCGGCGGTCTCCTGCAGCTCGATGAGCATCGATCCGAAGGCGGAAAGGCCGGCGCTTGCGGAGAAGAGCAGTTGTCCGAGTTCGCCCTGGCTGGCGAGGATGCTTTCGCCGCCGAGACGCAGCGTCTCCTCATCGAGGCAGAACATCATTCGATAGGCTTCGCGAGTGATGCCAGACAGGCCGGCCGTCAGCACGCCTTCGTCGATTGCTTGGCCGGCCGCATCACGGAGTCGCGCGCCGCGTTTGACGCGCACCACCTCGCGCGTACCGCTTGGCAAGTCGAGCGCTGCCCCGATCTGCATGGTGTCGTAGCCGTGCAGGAAATCGTAAGGCGAGCGCTGGGCGATGCCAAAGAACAGGTCGACGATGGCGGTCGTAAGCGTGGACTTGCCAGCTTCATTGGCGCCGACGATCAGGTGGAAATCAGGTTGGCCATCCTCAAGGCTGCCGAAGTCGAGCGAATGGTCGGTGAAGCGACCGAAGCGGGTGAGGTCGAGACGCCTGATCCGCATCAGACCCGCGGCTCCTGATCGGCTCCATGCAGATGGGCGATGACGTCGAGCGCGCCATCGTTGCTCAGCTGCCCGACAAGCTTTTCGAAGCTGGCCTTATCCTCTCCAAACATCCTGTGAAGCTCTCGGGGGAGTGCTCCTCTCAGCTCCGAGACGATCTCGCTGGCCTGAAGCCGGTAGGAGTCTGATTTCAGGACGTCTTCAGTGATGAGCTGCGACAACTCCGCCACGGCGCCGGCGGCGTTGAGCGCTGCCCCGTGAGATGCGGCGCAGTCAGAGCTGACCTTCTCGATCCAGGTGTTGCCTACAATGGCAGCCTGCTGCTCGGCTTCGGCGAGCAGCAGCTCGGTGTCTCGGCGCAGTCGCCAGGTCAGGGGCGTTGCGCCGGTGAGCATGACGCGGGCGATCAGGTGATCGGAAACGGTAGCGTCCCGTTCGGTCGCCAACTTGCGGCCGACCGCTCGGATCGCGTCCGACCAGTCGTCGACGCCAGACAAATCGATCGAGACGCGCTCGAATTGAGCCGTGCTGGTGCGGTGCTCCTGGATCTGTATAGCGCCGTCGTCGCTGATCGTGACGAGACTGACGGATTTGGGGCCGCTCTCGTTGATGTCTCGCCCCTGAGGGATGCCGGGCATCACGATGGCAGGTTTGTCGAGGTAAACCTGTCGCTTATGAACGTGTCCGAGCGCCCAATACTCGAAGCCGGCGGCGGCGAGTTCCGTGACGCTGCACGGCGCATAGCGATCATGGCCTTCGGCGCCGGCGAGGCTGGTGTGCAGCAGCCCGATATTGATCGCGCCGTCGACCGGCGGCTTGAACTTCGGCAGCAGGCTCTCGGGAGCGTGCGGCCGCGGGAAGCTGATCCCGTGGACGACGATGTCCCGACGGCCCGGTTGGCTGGGCAGGAGAACGGCGCCAGCCGAGCCTTTGAAGAAGGTCACGCTCTCGGGAAAGACGAGCTCTTTGGTGATCCGGGACTCCGCATCGTGGTTGCCGCGGATGCCGAAGGTGAGGATGCCGGCATCATGGAGCCGGCGAAGCTGAGCGGCGATAAAGCCTGCCGTCTTCATGGAGGTCTGGTCGCCGTCGTAGAGGTCTCCCGAAATCAGGAGTGCGTCGACCTTTTCGTCCAGGCAGAGATCAACGGTTGCGACAAAAGCTTTCCGGGTGGCGTTCGCGACCAAATCCGCGAGCTCGGGGTTTCGCAGCGCCAAGGACTTGAGCGGCGCATCGATATGCAGGTCCGCGCAGTGAACGAAGCGAAAGCTGGAAATGGCGGTTCGGGCTCCCATCCCGTCAGAATTTTTGCTGACCGAGCATACGCGAAGGCGAATCCCGTCGGTAGGAACGGCGGCGAATTGTCCGCTGCAATTTTGTTCGCGGCATCGCCGGTAAGGGCGTGATCTGGGTGAAGCCGGAGCTAGCGGCCGAGATTGCCTATCGCGGTTGGACGCATGACGAGAAGCTGCGCCATGCGTCGTTCAAAGGCCCGCGCGACGGAGCGGACAAGGTCACCGTCTTCCGGCTGTCCTGACCTCCACGCGGCGCGTCCTGATACGTAGACAAGGAGCCGGAAACGGCGCTCCATTGGCTGGCCGTTGTCTCCATACCGCTTTTGGAAATAACCGCGTGCGGCGCGTGTTGACGCCGCCAGGCGGGAGACAGGCTATGCTTACCGGGAAAGGCTACCTAAACCTGCGCGATGGGCACAAGACTGAGGTCTCCTACCAGTTCGCCGCCGATTACGACGGCCACCGAGCCGGTTATCTGCACTTCGACACAGCCGCATTCGATGACATCTCGTTTTGTCGTCGGCTGATCGTCGATTGCGATGACGGCTCGTCCGTCGTGGTCGCGGTTTTGAACCGCGGTGACAAGCATCTGGCGGTAACAGGCCGCGTGCTGGCGCTCCCGGTGATTACAGACTAACAGAGAAAAGCTGGCACGTGGCGCCTTAGTAGCTCTTCGTTCCGGCGAATTCCGCTAGGCATTATTGCCGCCTGTTGTGGGCCGGCGAACCGAGGCCGGCGTCCTATATGGCCGCTTTGGCGCTAAATCTTGATGGGCGCAGACTTCACGTTTCCCTCATGGCCGAGCGAGCGTGTTCGAGTAGCCTCCGCGCGTTTTTTAATCATTCGGGGTCGTTTGTGCGAACGACCGGAGCAGAGCTGAGCGCACTGATTGCTGATTTCATCATGCGCTCCATCTCAAACTCGGACAGCGCGTTCTTCTCGATCAAGATGGCGATCAGCGCATTGAGCTGGGCGTGCGTCGCCAATACGGCAGCGCCCGTAACGTCGACCCCCTCATACATCAGCCCCTCCCGTCCCCATCGGGAGTCAAGCACGCTGGGGTTGTGGTGTCGGCCGAGCGGGAATATTTCGCGTGGCTCGACGCGCGCAGCGCGACGTTCAGAATAGACAGCCTGCCGGAATTCGGCTTCGTTCAAGCGAGCATTAAGAATCGCTCCCTGGCGGAGGCATTTGTCGCCGCACATGGCGGCTCGCTTCTGACTAATCAGGAGGTCGGCGACTGCCTCTATGGCGGGGAGCCGGTCAAGGCGAGCTTCATCCGTCGGAGCCGGAGACGCGAGGCATGTGCAACCTCTACAGCCACACCCGCAACGTAGAGGCGATGCGCAAGCTGTTTGCGCCGTTTAACGACGGCGGCGCTAACTTCGCCAACCTGCCGCCACAGCCCAACATTAATCCCGACCGGCCTGCTCCGATCATTCGGAACGCTGAAGCGGGACCAGAGCTGGCCATGGTCCGCTGGGGTATGCCGTCCTCCCGCAAGGCTCTGTATGACGCAGCGAGCGAGCGCGCCGAGCAGCTGCGCGCGAAGGGCAAGCCGGTGGATTTTGAGGAGCTGGTGCGTCTGGAACCGGACCGGGGGACGACGAATATCCGGCGAACTGACAGCAAACATTGGCAGCGCTGGCTAGGCGCCAGGAGCGGACGTTGGTACGCTGCCCCGGGAGTGGACATTCTACAAAGGAAAGTCGAGAGCGCTTGCGAGCGCTACCGCGGAGCGGAGAATTCAACTGCCGATCGGCAGGCCGAGCGAGAACTTGAGAGCCGGTGAGGGTGCCGAAGAAGCGCCTCTGACGATTTCGTGCGCGGCTTTGTTTGGAACAAGGATGAACTAGCGGCGGGCTTAACCGTTCTCCTTCGCAACAGCGCGACCCTTCCGATCGCGGATCGTCGCTGCATGTCCTTCTGCGAACCGGAGGCGCGAAATGCCAACATCCGAACAGCTGAGCCTGAACCGGCGCGATCTGATCGTCGTCGCCGGCGCCTGTGCCGCCTTGCCGGTCATGTCGGGCGGGGCGCGCTCCCAGCCTGCTCCGGTCGGGGAGCCGGTGAAGGCGCAAGTGTCGTTCAGCGTCAACGGTGCAGCCCGGACCCTCGACCTCGATACTCGTACGACCTTGCTCGATGCCTTGCGCGAGCACCTGCACCTGACCGGCACCAAGAAGGGTTGCGACCACGGCCAGTGCGGGGCCTGCACGGTGATCGTCGACGGCCAGCGCATCAACTCATGCCTGACGCTGGCGATCATGCACCCGAATGCGAGCGTCACGACGATCGAGGGGCTCGGCAGCACCGAGCGGCTGCATCCCATGCAGGCCGCCTTTGTCAAGCATGACGGATTCCAGTGTGGCTACTGCACGCCGGGTCAGATCTGCTCGAGCGTCGCCATGCTCGAGGAGATCAAGGCCGGTATTCCGAGCCATGTCACGGCTGATCTGGGCGCGGCGACGCAGGTCACGGAAGCAGAAATCCGCGAGCGCATGAGTGGCAATATCTGCCGCTGCGGGGCCTATTCCAACATCGTCGAAGCGGTGACCGAGGTCGCGGGGAGGCGGGGATGAGAGCTTTCAGCTACGAACGCGCCGAAACCCCAGCGTCGGCAGCGGCTGCCGCCGCTGGCCGTCCGGAGGCGAAATTCATCGCGGGCGGCACCAATCTGCTCGACCTGATGAAGCTGCAGATCGAGACGCCGACCCATCTCATCGACGTCAACGGGCTGAAGCTCGACCAGATCGAAGCGACCGCCGAAGGCGGCCTGCGCATCGGCGCTTTGGTCCGCAACACGGCGCTCGCCGCCGATGGGCGCGTGCGCCGCGACTATGGCGTGCTCTCGCGGGCGCTGCTCGCCGGCGCGTCGGGGCAGCTGCGCAATCGCGCGACCACGGCCGGCAATTTGCTGCAGCGGACGCGCTGCCCCTATTTCTACGACACCGCCCAGCCCTGCAACAAGCGCCAGCCCGGCAGCGGCTGCTCGGCGGTCCGCGGCTTCTCGCGGCAGCTTGCCGTGATCGGCGGCAGCGAGACCTGCATCGCGACGCATCCCTCCGACATGGCCGTCGCCATGCGAGCGCTCGACGCCAAGGTCGAGACCGTCAAGCCCGACGGTGCGACGCGGGCGATCCCGATCGCCGACTTCCATCGCCTCCCTGGCGACACGCCGCATATCGAGACGGTGCTCGAACCCGGCGAGCTGATCACGTCAGTCACCCTGCCGAAGCCGGCGGGCGGAGCCCAGATCTACCGCAAGGTTCGCGACCGGGCCTCCTATGCCTTCGCGCTGATCTCCGTCGCAGCCGTGATCCAGCGCGACGGCTCTGGCCGAGTTGCGCTGGGCGGCGTCGCACACAAGCCCTGGCGCAGCGAAAGCGCCGAGCGCGAGCTGCCGCGCGGGGCGAAGGCGACGGCGCAAGCGCTGCTCGAAGGCGCAAGGCCGACCCATCACAACGCATTCAAGCTGCCTTTGGTCGAGCGCACGCTGGGCGCCGTCCTGTCCGAAGCAAGGGGCTGAGCCATGAAATTCGACAAGCCCGCAAGCGAGAATCCGATCGACCAGCAGAAGGTCGTCGGCCGGCCGCATGACCGCCTGGACGGGCCGCTGAAGGTCACCGGCGCGGCGCGCTACGCATATGAGCAGCACGATGTCGTCTCGAACCAGGCCTATGGCTACCTAGTCGGCGCCGGCATCGCCAAGGGGCGCATCGCAGCAATCGACACCGAGGCGGCGCGTAATGCGCCTGGCGTTCTCGCGGTCGTCACGGCGGAAGAGGCCGGCACGCTCGAAAAAGGCAAGCGCAACACCGCACGCTTGCTCGCCGGCCCCGAAATCGAGCACTACCATCAGGCTGTGGCCGTCGTGGTGGCCGATAGCTTGGAACAGGCGCGCGCCGCGGCGAGCCTCGTCAAGATAGAATACGCGCCGAGCAAGGGCGCTTTCGATCTCACAGCCGCCAAGGCCGGCGCGAGCGAACCCAAAGGCGATGATCCGAGCCTCGCCGATACCAAGACCGGCGATTTCGCTGGCGCCTTCGCGCAGGCTGAGGTCAAGCTCGACGAGACCTATACGACCCCCGACGAGAGCCATGCGATGATGGAGCCGCATGCGACGCTCGCTGCCTGGGAGGGCGACAGGCTGACGCTCTGGACATCGAACCAGATGGTCGCCTGGGGCGTCGGCGATCTCGCCCAGACGCTCGGCATCCCCAAGGACAACATCCGCATCGTCTCGCCCTTCATCGGCGGCGGCTTCGGCGGCAAGCTCTTCCTGCGGTCCGATATACTGATGGCGGCGCTCGGCGCGAGGGCGGCGCGGCGCCCGGTCAAGCTGGCGCTGCCGCGCCCGCTGATGTTCAACAACACCACGCATCGCCCGGCGACGATCCAGCGTATCCGTATCGGCGCAGGCCGCGACGGCAGGATCACCGCCATCGGCCATGAGAGCTGGTCGGGCGATCTTCCTGGCGGCGGTCCCGAGGTCGCCGTCCAGCAGACGCGGCTGCTCTATGCCGGCGCCAACCGGCTGACGGCTATGCGCCTTGCCGTGCTTGACCTGCCCGAGGGCAATGCGATGCGCGCGCCGGGTGAGGCGCCGGGGCTGATGGCCCTCGAAGTCGCCATGGACGAGATGGCCGCGAAGCTGGGAATGGACCCGATCGCGTTCCGTATCCTCAACGACACGCAGGTTGATCCGGAGAAGCCGGAGCGGCCGTTCTCGATGCGCCGGCTCCAGGACTGCCTCAAGCTGGGCGCCGAGCGTTTCGGTTGGGAGCGTAGATTCGCACGGCCGGCGCAGATGCGCGAGGGGCGCTGGCTCGTCGGCATCGGCGTCGCGGCGGCGTTCCGCAACAATCTGGTGATGAAGTCGGGCGCTCGGGTGCGCCTCGAGAGCGACGGCCGCGTCATCGTCGAGACCGACATGACCGATATCGGCACCGGCAGCTACACCATCATCGGCCAGACCGCGGCCGAGATGCTGGGCGTTTCGCTCGACAGGGTCGAGGTGCGTCTCGGCGATTCCCGCTTCCCGGTCTCCTCCGGCTCTGGCGGGCAATGGGGCGGCAATAGTGCGACGGCGGGCGTCTATGCCGCCTGCATCAAGCTGCGCGAGGCCGTGTCGCAGAGGCTCGGCATCAATTCGAGCGAGGCCGTCTTTGCCGATGGCGAGGTCAGGGCCGGCAATCGCAGCGTGCCGCTGGGCCGCGCTGCAGAGGCAGGACCGCTCACCGGGGAAGACCTGATGGAATATGGCGATCTCGACAAGACGCATCAGCAGTCGACCTTCGGCGCGCATTTCGTCGAGGTTGGTGTCGATGCAGCGACGGCCGAGACGAGGATCAGGCGCATGCTCGCCGTCTGCTCGGCTGGCCGCATCCTCAATCCCAAGACCGCGCGGAGCCAGGTGATCGGCGCGATGACGATGGGGGTGGGCGCGGCGCTGATGGAGGAACTCGCGGTGGACACCCGCCGCGGTTTCTTCGTCAACCATGACCTCGCCAGCTACGAGGTTCCGGTCCATGCCGACATCCCGCACCAGGAGGTGATCTTCCTCGACGAGACCGACCCGATGTCCTCGCCGATGAAAGCGAAGGGCGTTGGTGAGCTCGGCATTTGCGGCGTCGCAGCGGCTGTCGCCAACGCGATCTACAATGCGACAGGCATCCGGGTTCGCGATTATCCTATCACGCTCGATAAGATGCTCGAACGAATGCCGGACGCCGCTTGAGGCGGCGCTCATAGCTTCCCTCTAAGGAGCCGGTCGAGCATGTCCGGTCGGCCCCCTGGGGCCGAACTCGGGTCCGCCGCGATCGATCGAAGATACGGCTAGCGCCATTTGCGGACGTTGAGACGATGCCAGGAAGCGGAACCTTGTCCGCGGGCCGAAAAGCCACGATCCGGTTTTCCGTATTGCAGCGTAAGCCGACTGAACAGCCACCGGACCATCCTGTCGCCTCCCATCCGACTGCGATATCCTCCGACTATGAAGCTTAGCCAGAGCATACGGTTCTGCACATCTGCCGATGGCACTCGCATCGCAGTCGCATCGTGCGGGGAAGGACCGGTGATCCTGCGCGCGGCGCATTGGCTGAGCCACGTCGACTACGACCTCGAAAGCCCAGTCTGGCGCCCCTGGCTTCAGACGCTTTCAGCGCAAAACCGTTTCGTGAGGTACGATCCGCGCGGCTGCGGCCTGTCCGAGCGTTATGTCGCCGATCTTTCGATCGAGGCATGGAACGCAGACCTCGATGCCGTAGCCGAGTCCATCGAGGAACCGCGCTTCGTGCTTCTCGGTCTCTCGCAGGGCGGCGCGCTCGCGGTCGCCTATGCACTCCGTCATCCCGAACGCGTATCGCATCTGGTTCTGCTCAACGCGTATGGCCAAGGCGGAAGGGTTCGCGCGCAGACGGAGGCCGAACGACTGGAGGCCGAGACGCTGGTGAATTTCATCCGCATCGGGTGGGGCCGCGACAATCCGGCATTCTGCCAGTTCTTCACCAATCTCTTCATCCCCGATGGAACGCCCGAACAGCATCGCTGGTGGGGCGATCTCGAGCGCGTTACCGCGAGCGCGGACGTCGCTGCTCAACTGCTTAGCAATATGCAGGGGATCGATGTGGCCGAACTTTCCAGGAAAATCAGCGTCCCGACCCTGATACTCCACAGCCGCGGCGACATGCGCGTGCCGTTCAGCGAGGGCTGCAAGCTCGCGGCCGCGATCCCTGGCGCGCGCTTCGTGCCACTCGAGAGCAAGAACCATGTGCTGTTGCCGGAAGAGCCGGCCTGGGCGGTGTTTCATGCCGAGCTTGCCGCCTTCCTCGGCTGGGACCAGCCCGCACAGCCGCGCGCCATCGCTCAGGCCGGCCTGACGGCCGCCGAAACGGCTATCCTGAAGCTCATCGCAGAGGGGCTCGACAACCGGGCGATCGCGCAGAGGCTCGGCAAGAGTGCCAAGACGGTGCGCAACCAGTTGTCGGTGATCTTCAGCAAGCTCGGCGTGCACAGCCGGTCCCAGGCCATCGTCCTGGCACTCGGCGGCGAGCAGCCCCCGGCCGATTGACGCCGAGCTTGGGACATCTGTCCTTCCGATTGGTCGCATTTCCCCGCCCGCACGGGACTGCCGCCTCATGCACAGCGACCAAGATGGGTCTCATCCTCCAAGCCTGCCAGACCCGTCCAAAGGGTAGGAGGACCCGCCATGACCCAGCTCAACGAAGCGACTCTCAACGAACTCGTCGGCCGCGTGCTCGGTGACATCGGCGGAGCGGTCAGCGTGCCCCTGGTCCGGATCGGTGACGCGCTCGGCCTCTACAGGACGCTGAAGGAGATCGGCCCGGCGACCGCCGACGAGCTTGCCAGCGCAGCCGGATGCGCCAGCCGCTATGTGCGCGAGTGGCTGTCGGCGCAGGCGGCCTCCGGCTATGTGCGCCACGAAGGCGGGACATTCTCGCTGACGCCGGAGCAGTCCTTCATCTTCGCGGAGCCCGACAGCCCGGTCCACCTGATCGGTGCGTTCGACACGGCGGCGGCGATGGTCGAGAACCAGCCGAAGGTGCAGGCGGCGTTCAAGACCGGACGCGGCGTCGCCTGGGGCGAGCAGGCGGGCTGCATGTTCTGCGCGGTGGCGCGGCTGTTCCGTCCGGGTTACGTCAACGCCCTCGTGCAGGACTGGCTGCCGGCGCTCGACGGCGTCGTCGACAGGCTGAAGGCCGGTGCGACAGTCGCCGATGTCGGCTGCGGCCACGGGCTCTCGACCATCCTGATGGCGCAGGCGTTCCCGAAATCACACTTCACCGGATACGACTTCCACCCCGCGTCGATCGCGGCCGCCACCGCGCATGCGCGATCGCACGGGCTGACGAATCTGACATTCGAAGTCGGTCGAGCCCAGGACTTCGGCGGCCGCGACTTCGACCTGATCACCTGCTTCGACTGCCTTCACGACATGGGCGATCCGCAAGCCGCCGCGTCGCATATCCGCAAGGCGCTGAAAGCCGGCGGCACCTGGATGGTGGTCGAGCCGATGGCGGGCGATGCGCTCGACGACAACCTCAATCTGATCGGACGGATCTATTACTCCGCGTCGACGATGATCTGCGTTCCGACCTCGCTGGCGCAGGAGACCGGCCTCGCGCTGGGCGCTCAGGCGGGCGAGAAGCGGATCGCCGAGGTGATCCGCTCCGGCGGGTTCAGGCGGGTGCGCCGCGCCGCGGAGACGCCGCTCAACATGGTACTCGAAGCGACCTGAACGGCGCGGATGGACGCCGCCCCCGGGCTTTCTCATTCCTCGCAGCAATCCGACAATGTTTGTGGTTGTGCCAGGGCGAGTGACGCTCGCCATGCCGATGTTTGTCGTCGCCTTCCCGAACTCACTCAGGAGAGTCCGTCATGCTGAGGGCGCATAAGATCATGATCGAACATGGCAGCGCCCGGGCGATAATGGAGCTCACGGACAAGCGTGAGAAGTCCGGAACCTCGGCTTTCGGACGTTGGCTGCACGAAAAGGACAGCACCGACAAAGGCAAGATCAGGTTCACCAATTTCGGCTGATCTACACCCGAGTCGGTCACTCAACCTCGGCAAATTTGAAGCTCGGGTTGCGCCACTTCCATATATTGGCCCGCCAGCCTGAAGCGGACATTCAAACGAGCGCGCTTTGAGAGTGGTCAAGACTGGGTGTTAGAATTCGTGGAGCGATTTCTCGACGGAAAAGCGCGGGGTCGAATGGAGCTGCACATCAGTATTTCCGGACGGGTCCAGGGAGTTGGCTACCGGCAATGGTTCCGCGGCCGCGCCCTCACAGCTGGCGTAAGCGGTTGGGTGCGCAACTGCGTAGACGGCACCGTGGAAGCAGCGCTTTCCGGTCCTGCCGAAAGTGTCGAGCGATTAGTTCTTGAGGCGCGGCAGGGCCCCCGCGGCGCAGATGTCGAGGACGTTCGTCGCCTAGAAGCAGCACCGCCACGGTTGGATGGTGGAGGCCAGACCTTCTTCATTGCCGCGACCGATAGCATTCCACGACAAGGGCGCGATACTCCTCATTCGCCTTAGCCAAACGCCCTTGAAGTCCGGAGAGTTCAAGGAATTCGTCGACCTTGTAGGTTAGGGCCGCGCAGCGCCACTTGCAGACGTTAGGACTCTGCCCGGAATCGGACATTCGCGCTTAGGCTACTGCGCGTGGGCGCGCCGCATACAGCACGCCCATCGTTGCCACGGCCAGGAGCGCGCCCAGCATCGTCGCCAGGTAGTCGCCAGCCAGCAATGGCCAGAGTCCGACCGCAACCATCGTCAAGGCCAGAAGCTCTATGAGCGTCACGGAGATGGGACTCTTCATGCGCCGCCTGATCATGCCGGTCCTCGCCAGTCTCGGTTGATGCCAGATGTTAACGAGGATGCCGCAGGCGATGGCGCATGCAACACCGAGCAAACTGACCAGACCGGCCCAGGCATCGAACATCAGTAAGAGCATCAACGGCGGTGCGGCGATCGTGACTGCAAGCCAGGATATGGCGCCAAAACGGGCGCGCTCGCGTAAGCTGGGGTCCAGGGGGGCGGTCAAGGCAAGTTCGGCTGCTTCGTCTGCCGACATCGCAATCCAGGTCAGACCACCGGCAATCTGGCCACACAGAACGATCAGGACCGGCACGAGCGCCGAGGCGCCGTTAGCCCCGCTTGCGACCCGATAGACTGTCACGATGGCGATCGGGATCAGAAAAATGCATTGCATCAGGATCTGCGATAACAGCCACGGATCACGTAGAATGATGCGCCGTTCCTTGAGCATCAGCACCCCCAATGGGGACGCTCCGAAGGATGCACGACTACGCCTGGCGCGGGGTCGAACTGCAGACGCGGATCCTGCTGCGAGGACCGCATTGCGCACAAAGCTCTCGGCAAGGCCGGTGAACATCAGTACGGCCATCAGCGCCGCGCAGGCAACCACGGCTAAGAGGGCCACAACATCGCCCGTCATGGCGCGGGCAGGCAGCATCGCCAATTGCCAAACAAGAGACCGAGGGTTGGCCAGATAGTCCGCGACAAGGGCGTCCTTTGGACCTGGCCCAAAAATCGCGTCCCACTGCACCATCACAAGCACCAGCAGACCGGCCAGCGCTGCCGCAATCTGCGCCGCGACGCGCGTGCTCCGGATACCGATAATGCGAACCAGGCCCATTGCCAGTCCGATCGCGATGGCCGTTGCGCTGAGCGCAAGGGCCAGGATCATGGGCAGGCCAGCCAACCAATGAGGTCCGCGCTGCACCGCCAGCAGGATCAGCATCGGCGCGCCATAAAGACCGGCTTTTGTCAGCGTGAAGCCAAAAACGTTGAGAGCCCTGACCAGCAGCACCGTTTGCGGAGGCAGGGGCGCGGAGAACATCAAATCATAGTCGCTGCGCGCGTAAAGCGCATAGGCGGCGGAATCGAGCGCGGCTGAGATCATGAGGACGAACAGGAAGGCAAGATTGATCGTCAATGTGATCTGAAAGCGCGGATCGGCAGGATCCAGTTCGCCAGCCGTCATCAGCAGAAGTTGCGATACGCCGAAAATGATCGTGCAGACCACAGCCAACGCGCCCGCAATCCGCCAGGGACGCATTGCCGTTTTCGGGCCTGCCATGTCGGCAATGCCGCGCAATGCCAGGCGGGCTTCGAGGGCCAGCACGGCGCGGGTTGCACCGGACATAAGGGCCTGCATCTCAGGCTGCCTCTTCGCGCGCGACGACATCGAGGAAAACATCTTCGAGCGTAGAATCCTGGGAGGCGCCACCATTGCGCAGCTCGGCCATCGTGCCTTCGCGGACCAGCTTGCCACTGCGGATGATGCCGATGCGGTCACTGAGTCGTTCAGCGACTTCGAGGATATGCGTGGTGAGGATCACCGCCACGCCGGTTGCGACACGTTGCTGAAGCAGTTCCTTCACGTGGCGCGCCATCGACGCATCGAGGCCGGTCAGCGGCTCGTCAAGGATCAGCAACTTTGGTTCGTGAATCAACGCGCCAGCAAGGGCAACCTTTTGGCGCATACCCTTGGAAAAGCCCTCGCAGCGTTGGTCTGCCACGCGGGTAAGGTCGAGGGTCTCAAGCAGGGCGTTGCGGCGCCGCTTTGCGACCGTTGGCTCGACTTGCCAAAGGCCGGCGACAAAATCGAGATACTCGACAGGCGTGAGCTTGTCATAAACCATCGGTTCGTCTGGGAGCCACGCCACCACACGTTTTGCCGCAACCGGATCGCGCAGGCGGTTGATTCCGCAAATGCTGATCTCGCCCACGTCCGGAGAGAGCAGCCCCGCGACGATCCTGAGCGAAGTGGTCTTGCCCGCCCCGTTCGGCCCCAGCAATGCGTAGAGCTCGCCGCGCCGTACACAGAGATCAAGGCCGTTGACAGCCGTGAAGCCGCCGAAGCGCTTCACCAGGCCGCGGACAACCAGCGCATCATGGTCACTCATTCGACCGCTCCCATCATACTGGGGTGCTATGCGGCAGTGCTGGTGACGTTCAGGTTAAACTGACATTTCCAGATAGAGCTTGGCTCGGCTTGTCCGAACAGCTCGCGGGCTCGGCCTGCTGCCGGTTTCGCGGACACCGAGATCAGGAGCCTCACGAAGCCGGAGGTGCCTTCAGCCAAAGTCCGCGGCGGCGTAGCGCCAGTTGCGGACGCGGGTGGTCCGCCCAGAAGCGGACCTGGCGTGTAGCTCAGCTTGGCGCCGCATGCCTACGGTCCGGGTGGCCTCGAAATCACTCAGCGATCGAACGCGATTCCGAGATAGGTGCGGTCGTCGGTCCAACCGTAGGGACCCGAGCCCTTCACACTGGCATAGGGGCCGATCTTGTCAGGGTCGAGCCGCTCCACCTCGGCGAAACTGGCCTCCCACGCCGCCACGCCAAAGGCCTCCGGCTCTGCGAAATACCCGTCGCTGAACAGTTCGAGCCTCGCGACCTCGGCCGTGGCATAATCCGCCGTGAAGACATGCCAAGGGTCTGAGACGATTGATCAAGACGGCAGGCTCGCCGGTGCGCAGTTTCAGCGCGCGTCGCGGGCCAGCAGGTTTTCACTGCCCGAAAGTGCTGCGTCGACCGCGCGCCCCGAGGCGGTGAGAGAGTATTCGACATGCAGCACGCGTCCGCTGAGATCGCGGCGTTCGACATAGCCGGCCGCCTCCAGGGACTTCAAGCGGGCGGACAGAACGCGGGCCGAGATCTTGGGTGGAAGCTGCCGCCGCAGGGCCCCGAAGCGCAAAGGGCCCTGGCGTGCCAGTGAAAACACGATATGGCTCATCCACTCCTGTGAGAAGAACTTGAGGAAACCGTCGGCAGCGCAGTGTCCGCTGTCGATATGAAGCGCCTCTTCATCAGCATGAGCACTCATGACTGGTATCCTTCAGGTAACTAATGGCCTTCGTCTTGCTCTCGTCCTATTGACACTGGCGATGAGCGAGATTGCCGAGGGCATTCGATCGATGCTGGAGCCATGCGATCTGTCGGACGTCTGGCAGTTCGTAGCAGCCTCCAGGCCTTTCCAGAACCCGCAAAATCCCTGTCGGGTGCGGCCTCAATCGTGCGCCGCTCGTCATTAAAAGCAAAGGATCACTCAAATGGCATTCGTCACCACGCTGGACGGGGTCGATATCTTCTACAAGGACCTCGGACCGAAGCAGGCCCAGCCGATCGTTTTCCATCATGGCTGGCCGCTGTCGTCGGACGATTGGGATGCGCAAATCCTGTTTTTCCTCGCTCACGGCTATCGCGTCGTCGCCCATGACCGGCGCGGACATGGACGCTCGGCCCAGGTCGGGGACGGCCATGACATGGATCACTACGCGGCGGATGCCTTCGCCGTGGTCGAGGCCCTCGACCTGCGCAACGCCGTGCATATCGGCCATTCGACGGGGGGCGGCGAGGTCGCGCGCTATGTCGCCCGGCACGGCGAGCCGGCCGGACGGGTCGCCAAGGCCGTCCTGGTGAGCGCAGTGCCGCCGCTGATGCTGAAGACCGCGGCCAATCCCGACGGTCTGCCGCTCGAGGTTTTCGACGGCTTCCGCAAGGCGACGGCCGGGAACCGGGCGCAGTTTTTCCTCGATGTTCCCGCGGGGCCATTCTACGGTTTCAACCGCGACGGCGCGACGCTCCTTCCCGGCGTTGTTCAGAACTGGTGGCGGCAGGGCATGATGGGCAGCGCCAAGGCCCATTACGATGGCATCAAGGCCTTTTCCGAGACTGACCAGACCGAGGATCTCAAGGCCATCGGCATCCCGACGCTGGTGCTTCATGGCGAGGACGATCAAATAGTGCCGATCGGCACATCGGCCCATGCGGCAATCAAGCTGCTGCGCAACGGCACGCTGAAGACCTATCCCGGCTACGGCCACGGCATGCTAACTGTGAACGCTGAGGTCCTCAACGCCGATCTGCTCGCCTTCGTGCGCGGCTGACGAATCCTGCGGCGGCGGCCCGGCGGACTGCCGCCCCCTATGGGGAGCAGCGGAACAACGATGAAACTCTACCTGATGTCGCTCGGCGCCGGCCTCCTGGTCGGCATCATCTACAGCCTGATCAGCGTGCGCTCGCCGGCGCCGCCGATCGTAGCGCTGATCGGGCTGCTCGGTATCCTGATCGGTGAACAGTTGCCGCCGCTCCTGCGCGCCATCTGGGCGAAGGAGCCGACGAAGCAGTCCTGGGAACACCACGTCAAGCCGCATGTCTTCGGCCATCTGCCCCGCGGCGGCAAGCCGCTGGTCGAGGCGAACACGGATACGGAAAGGGAGCGCAGCTGATGCCGACACGGCGTACGATCCTAGGCGGCCTGGCCTTGCCCGGCCTTGCCTCCTCAGCCCTGGCCCAGGGGCAGCCCCAGCCAAGCGGAACACCAGCGATGATCGCGGATCTGATTTTCAGCAACGGTCGTTTCACGACGCTCGACCGCAGCAACCCGGGCGCCAGCGCGGTCGCGGTCAAGGACGGCACCTTCCTCGCCGTCGGCAGCGAGGCCGAGGTGATGGCCCATGCCGGGCCGAACACGAAGGTGATCGACCTCAAGGGCCGCAGCGCGCTGCCCGGCCTGATCGACAACCACCTGCACATCATCCGCGGCGGCCTCAACTTCAACATGGAGCTGCGCTGGGACGGGGTGCGCTCGCTCGCCGATGCGATGACCATGCTCAAGCGCCAGGTCGCGGTGACGCCGCCGCCACAATGGGTGCGCGTCGTCGGCGGCTTCACCGAGCATCAGTTCGCCGAGAAGCGCCTGCCGACGATCGCGGAGCTCAACGCGGTCGCTCCCGACACGCCGGTCTTCATCCTGCATCTCTATGATCGCGCCTTGCTCAACGGCGCTGCGCTGCGGGCGGTGGGCTATACCAAGGACACGCCGCAGCCGCCGGGCGGCGAGATCACCCGTGACGCCAACGGCAACCCGACCGGGCTGCTGCTCGCCAGGCCGAACGCCAACATCCTCTATGCGACATTGGCGAAGGGGCCGAAGCTCCCGCTCGACTATCAGATCAATTCGACCCGCCATTTCATGCGCGAGCTCAACCGGCTCGGCGTCACCGGCGCGATCGATGCCGGCGGCGGCTACCAGAACTATCCTGATGATTACGCCGTCATCCAGAAGCTCGCCGATGACGGGCAGATGACCATCCGCCTCGCCTACAACCTGTTCACGCAGAAGCCGAAGCAGGAGAAGGACGACTTCCTCAACTGGACGAAGACCTCCAAGTACAAGCAGGGCAGCGATTATTTCCGCCATAACGGCGCCGGCGAGATGCTGGTCTTCTCCGCCGCCGATTTCGAGGATTTCCGCGAGCCGCGGCCCGACATGCCCCCGGAGATGGAGGGCGATCTCGAGGGGGTCGTGCGCGTCCTCGCCGAGAACCGCTGGCCCTGGCGGATGCACGCAACCTATGACGAGACGATCTCGCGGGCGCTGGACGTCTTCGAGAAGGTCGACAAGGACGTGCCCCTGAAGGGCCTGAACTGGTTCTTCGACCATGCCGAGACGATTTCGGAGCGCTCGATCGACCGCATCGCCGCGCTCGGCGGCGGCGTCGCGGTGCAACACCGCATGGCCTATCAGGGCGAGTATTTCGTCGAGCGCTATGGCGCGGCGGCTGCCGAGGCGACGCCGCCGGTGGCGCGACTGCTGGAAAAGGGCGTCAAGACCTCGGCCGGCACCGACGCCACCCGCGTCGCCTCCTACAACCCCTGGGTCTCGCTCGCCTGGATGGTCACCGGCAAGACGGTCGGAGGCCTGCGCCTCACACCGCAGCGCAACTGCCTCGACCGCGAGACGGCGCTGCGCATGCTGACCGAGAAGGTCACCTGGTTCTCCAACGAGGAGGGCAAGAAGGGCCAGATCGCGGTCGGCCAGTTTGCCGACCTGATCGTGCCCGATCGCGACTTCTTCGCCTGTCCGGAGGACGAGATCTCGTTCATCACTGCCGACCTCACCGTCGTCGGCGGCAGGATCGTCTATGGTGCCAGGGACTTCGCCAGCGTCGACGAGAGCGCCCCGCCACCGGCGATGCCCGACTGGTCGCCGGTGCGGACCTTCAAGGGCTATGGCGCCTGGGGCGAGCCTGATAGAGCCGGCAAGAATTCGCTGCGCCGCGCCGCGCTGACCAATTGTGGTTGCGCCAGCTCCTGCGGCGTCCACGGCCACGACCATGCCGGAGCCTGGTCGAGCAAATTGCCGGTCGCCGACCTCAGGAGCTTCTGGGGCGCGCTCGGCTGCGCCTGCTGGGCGGTGTGACATGGCCGGGAACAATTCATCCGGACCGATCGTCGGTGCATTGCGCTGGTTCGCGCTGCTCCTGCTCTGCGCCGCCTATATCCAGGGGCCGGTGACCAAGATCCTCGATTTTCAGGGCGCGCTCGCCGAGATGAGTCATTTCGGCCTGACACCGGCGCCGCTCTTCGCGGTCGGGGTGATCGGTTTCGAGCTCGTGGCGACCGCCATGATCCTGACCGGCCGCTGGCGCTGGCTCGCCGCGCTTGCGCTCGCCGGCTTCACTTTGGTCGCGACCTTCATCGCCGTCCGCTTCTGGGAGCTGCCGGTCGGGCAAGGGCGGATGATGGCGATGAACGGCTTCTTCGAGCATCTCGGCCTGATCGGCGGGTTCATCTTGGTCGCGCTCGACGATCTCGCCCGAACGAAGGAGACGGAACGATGAGCGAGGCTGCGTCGCACCCGCCCAGTTCGAGTTTCGCGCCGCTGCGCCAAAAGGTCTTCGCCGTGCTCTGGGCGGCGACGATCACCGGCAATATCGGCTCCTTCATGCGCGACGTCGCCAGCGCCTGGCTGGTGACGGACCTCTCGGGCGCGCCCGCCGCGGTGGCGTTGGTCCAGGCGGCCGCGACGCTGCCGATCTTCCTGCTGGCGATCCCTGCCGGCGTGCTCTCGGACATTCTCGACCGCCGCAAATTCCTGATCGCCATCCAGCTCCTGCTCGCCTGCGTCAGCCTCGCGCTGATGGCGCTGGCGAGCCTCGGCCAGCTCAGCGTCCCGGCGCTCGTCGGCCTCACCTTCCTCGGCGGCGTCGGCGCCGCGTTGATGGCGCCGACCTGGCAGGCGATCGTGCCCGAGCTGGTGGGCAAGGCTGATCTGAAGAACGCCGTCGCGCTCAACTCGCTCGGCATCAACATTTCGCGCGCCATCGGCCCGGCGCTGGGCGGGTTGATCCTCGCCGCCTTCGGTGCCGGTTTCACCTATGGCGCCGACGTCTTGAGCTATGTCATCGTCATCGGCGCGCTGCTCTGGTGGCGGCGGCCGCAGGGCGCTGACGATGCGCTCAGCGAGCGCTTCGCTGGCGCCTTCCGGGCCGGCCTGCGCTACGCCAAGGCCAGCCGCGAACTGCATGTCGTGCTGCTGCGCGCCGCGATCTTCTTCGCCTGCGCCAGTGCCGTCTGGGCGCTGCTACCGCTGGTTGCACGCAATCTGCTCGGCGGCGGCGCCAGCTTCTACGGCGTCCTGTTAGGGGCGGTCGGCGCCGGCGCGATCGGCGGCGCCGTATTGCTGCCGCGCCTGCGCGCCCATCTCGATGCCGACGGGCTGCTGCTGCTCTCGGCGGTCGTCACCGCCGCGGTGATGGCGGCGCTGACGCTCGGCCCGCCGCAAGGGCTGGCGCTCGTCATCCTGCTGCTGCTCGGCGCGGCCTGGATCGTGGCGCTGACGACCCTGAACGGCGTCGCCCAGGCGATCCTGCCGAACTGGGTGCGCGGGCGGGCGCTTGCCGTTTATCTCACCGTGTTCAACGGCGCGATGACCGCCGGCAGCCTCGGCTGGGGCGCGGTGGCGGAGGCCGCCGGCATCCGCGGCACTTTGCTGATCGGCGCGAGCGCGCTGCTGGTCGCCGGCCTCGTCATGCATAGGATCAGGCTGCCGGCCGGCGAGGCGGACCTTGCTCCCTCGAATCACTGGCCAGAGCCGCTGACCAGCCCGGCCGTCCATAATGATCGCGGCCCCGTCCTCATCCTGATCGAGTACAACGTCCGGGAGGCCGATCGCGAGGCCTTCCTGCGCGCGATCAACGCGCTCTCGGTCGAGCGCCGCCGTGACGGCGCCTATGGCTGGGGCGTCACCGAGGACACCACCGATCCCGGCAAGCTGGTCGAATGGTTCATGGTCTCGTCCTGGGCCGAGCATCTGCGCCAGCATCGCCGCGTCTCCAAGGCCGATGCTGACCTGCAGAGCGAGGTCAGGCGCTTCCATGTCGGGGAAGAAGGGCCGGTGGTCAGGCACTTCCTCCATGTCGATCCGCTGCATCCTCATCCGGTTCCGTCCGGCGACGGGGCCAAGCCATGATGCGGCTGCGCGCGGCAGCGCTGGCCGGAACGTGCTGGCTGGCGCTGGCGGGTATCGCCGCGGCGCAGGCGGACAAGCCAGGCGACACGCCTGACAAGGACCCGTTCGATCGACTCAAGGACATCCCGCTGTCGGCTGACGGCGCCGTCACGCTCAGCCTCGGCGGACAGGTCCGCATCCGCCCGGAGTTCTCGCGCCATCCCGTGTTCGGGCTGGCGGCGCCCGACCACAATAACGGCCTGTTGGTCCGCTCCTTCCTGTCGGCGGATCTGCGGCTCGGCCCTAACCTGCGCGCCTTCGTCGAGATCGTCAGCGGACAGGCGCCGATCTGGGCTGGCACGCCGCCGGGAACGCAGCTCGACCGGCTCGACCTGCGGCAAGGCTATGGCGAATTGAACCTGCCGACAGCGGCTGGCAGCCTGATGGTTCGCGGCGGGCGGCAGGAAATGAGCTTCGGCTCCTCGCGGCTGATCTCGGTGCGCGACAGCCCGAACATCAGGCGCGCCTTCGATGGCGTCCGCGCCGCCTGGATCGCCTCGCCCGACACCCGGATCGACGCTTTCCTGGTGCGCCCGGTCGTGCCGCTGGCGGGGCTGTTCGACGACAAGTCGGACCCTGCCCAGGTCTTCTGGGGCATCTACGGCACCAGCCCCGTTCCCGGCGTTCCCGCGCTCAAGGCTGACCTCTACTATCTCGGCCTGAACCGTGAGAATGCGCGCTTCGCGCAGGGCACCGCCGACGAGCATCGCCACACCGTCGGCGCAAGGTTGTTCGGCAAGGCCGGCGGCTTCGACTGGAATGTCGAGGGCGCCTACCAGTTCGGCCGGTTCGAGCGCGCCGACATCCAGGCCTGGATGGTTTCGGCCGTGCTCGGCTACAGCTTTGCGGAGCTGCCTTTCGCGCCGCGCCTCGGCCTCAACGCCGATGCCTTCAGCGGCGACCGCGATCTGAGCGGCGGCAAGCTCGGCACCTTCAACCCACTCTTCCCGCGACTGCCCTATTTCTCCGAGGCCAATCTTGTCGGCCCGGCCAACCTGATGAACATCCAGCCGAACCTCACCCTGACTTTGCTGCCCAAGGTCAAGCTAACGGTCGGCTGGAACCCGCTTTGGAAGCAGGAAAAGGCCGATGCCTATTACGGCCCGGCGATCACGCCGGTGGCGCGCACGGCAGGCGGCGCCGGCCGCTATCTCGGCCACCAGCGCTCGACCACGCTGGAGTGGAATCCGAGCGAGCATCTGACGCTAGGGGGAACCTATGTCGCCTATGAGCCCGGCGAGCGCGTCCGCAGAGCCGGCGGCGTCTCCGGAGCCTATGCCGCCGGCTGGGCAACGGTCGCCTTCTGAGGGGAGGACGGAATGACCGCGAGAATCGTCAACCCGCGTCGAAGAACGACAATCTCAAGACCATCCTGCCAGCGATAATGCTGCTTGATGCCTGGCGCCGGCACGGCGCTGCTGACCAACGGATCGCGATCCGGAGACCATCATGTCGAAGTACCAGCAAGTCCTCACGCCCAAGAACTGCCAGCTCATCTTCATCGACCAACAGCCGCAGATGGCGTTTGGCGTGCAGTCGATCGACCGGCAAGTCCTGAAGAACAATGTCGTCGGCCTGGCCAAGGCAGCGAAGGTCTTCAACGTCCCGACCACCATCACCACGGTCGAGACCACGAGCTTCTCAGGCCACACCTATCCCGAGCTGCTGGCGGTGTTCCCGCAAAACAAGATCCTCGAGCGGACCTCGATGAACTCCTGGGACGACCAGAACGTCCGTGACGCGCTCGCCGCCAACGGCCGCAAGAAGGTCGTGGTCTCAGGGCTCTGGACCGAAGTCTGCAACACCACCTTCGCACTCTGCGCCATGCTGGAAGGCGACTACGAGATCTACATGGTCGCGGACGCCTCCGGCGGCACCTCTGTCGATGCGCACAAATACGCCATGGACCGCATGGTGCAGGCGGGCGTCGTGCCGGTGACCTGGCAGCAGGTCCTGCTCGAATGGCAGCGCGACTGGGCCCATCGCGAGACCTATGACGCCGTGACAGCGATCGTGAAGGAGCATTCCGGCGCCTATGGCATGGGCGTCGACTACGCCTACACCATGGTCCACAACGCACCCGAGCGCGTCGCCCATGGCGAGCGCGTCGGGCCCCGCCCGGCACAGATCTGAACCAGGCGTTCACGAGGCCACTGCCGGGAGTTTCCCGGCAGTGATTTTCTGTATCCCGGCCACCACGACATTCCATCCGCTCGCCGGGGGGTTCTGCGCCAACTACTGACGTTGGTGTTCTGCCCAATAGCAGACACTTGCAGCGCGCAGCTCGGCGCCCTAACCAAATTGGCGGCCATGGCCAAGGCGGCTTGGTCCGCGGACAACTCACGAAAGGCTCGCCGGATATCGCTTGGTGTAACGGTGCTCGCCGCCATCCACGGTAACACCTGCCGAATTGCGCCGGACCGGGTTAACTGGATGAAAAGGCGATGTCCTTGATCCGGCCATCGGTGTCGCGCAGCCGGTTCGTCGCTCAGCGCTTCGATACGGCGAAGCTGGCGCCGATCGTCAGCAGGGCTGCGATCGAAGCGGCTCCAAATGCAAGCAGGTAGACGAGAGGCCAGCCTCCGTGGTCCCAAGCCGGACCTGCGGCAAATGCTCCAAGCGCCCCGCCGGTGAACATGAAGCTGGTGTAGAGGCCGTTCAGGCGCCCACGCGCCTCGGGCTGAAGCATGTTGATCGCATGACGTCCGATGATCTGGTCGCCGGTGACACCAAGACTGAGCAGGAACGCGGCAATGCCGAGCAATGCAAGCGACAGGACCGGCATGGCCTCGAGCGGAAGCATCCCGCCAGCTCCATCTGCTAGGGCAACCAGCAGGAAGGCGAGAACGACTGCACCCTGGAACAGCGGGGTCATCATGTTCGCCTTGTTTCGGTCCGCCAATCGCCCGGCGACAGGTGCGATCACGACTGCTCCGACGGCCGCAAGCGAGAACACCGCGATGCCGATCTGCCCGAGCCCGTAAGGCGGGGCCGTCAGCCGCAACGCAATCGCGGTCCAGAACAGGCTGAACGCTCCCATCAGCAGGAACTGATAGGCAGAGCGCCAGCGCAGCACCGGCTCCTGCCAGATCAACGTCCCCAGCGAGGCGATCAGCGAGCCATAGCTTGCGCCGGGCGAAGGCCGTCGTTCGGGCAATGTCTTCGCCATTGCTGCGGTCAGAACCGCGATGAGAACGGCGCTCAGCGCGTAGAAGGAACGCCAGCCGGCAAATTCCGCCACCAGGCTGGCGAGCGGTCTCGAGAGCAGCGTGCCGACCATCAGCCCGCTCATCACATTGCCGACCACCCGGCCTCGCGCCTCAGGCGCTGCCAGCGCCGCCGCGATGGGAACGAGCATCTGGACGGCCGTCGACGTCACGCCAAGTGCAACCGCGCTCGCCAGGAGAAGCGAGGTGGTCGGGGCGAGCGACGTCGATACCAGCGATGCGACACAACAAAGCAACGTCAGCAGGATCAGGCGGCGATTGGGTACGAGGTCGACCAGGGGAACGAGGAAGATGAGGCCGAGCGCGTAGCCCAACAGCGTCAAGGTGGTGATCAGGCTGGCCTGGGCAGGAATCATTCCGAAAGCCGGGCCGATAAGGCCAAGCAGGGGTTGCGAAGCGAACAGGTTGAGGACCGTGATCGCGACTGCCGCCGCGAAGAACAAGGTCATGCCTGGCGTCATTGCCGCCGTGTGATCAGCCGCGCTGCGGTGATGCGCTGCATTCGATGCCTCGGTCATTGTCAGCTCCGAGCCGTCATCGGTTGCGCGTCCGGGCCCGTCAGGCTTTGGCCTGTCGCCAGCTCCTGAATGAAGGCCTGCAGCGTGCGCGGCTCGCGACCGAGGATCGCTCGTAGGACGAGGCCGTTGCCCGGCGCTCCATGCGTCGCGTAGTGCGCATGGACCTGGCGCAGCACCTCGATCTGCGCGGGGGCGTATGGCAGGCTCGCTTTCGCGGCCCATGTGTCGAAGTTCGGCTCGGCAGCGGCGATGGGGCGCCCGAGAACATGGCTCATCAAGGCGACGATCTCGTCGCGATTGGGCGATCCGTCGGCGCAAAGATCGAAAGCACCGTATGATAGACGGTTGCTGCTGAACGCGATGGCGGCAGCTTCGGCGACGTCGCGATAATCGACCCGGGCGACGCGCATCGTTGCCGGGAACGGCTCGGCAAAGGTCGCGGTCTCCACGATGGCGGGCCAGGCGGCGACCAGATTCTGGAAGACGTTTGTCGGCCGCAAGATGGTGTAGTCGAGCCCGGATTCGAACAGCGCCTGTTCGACGACGATCTTGCTCGCGTGGTTGGGGAGCCTGGCATAAGTCGGCTGGATCACCGAGGAATAGACGAACTTCGCCACGCCCTCCTGTCGCGCTACGCGCACCATGTTGAGGCCCATCTCTGCCTCGTCCGGGGCGAAGGCCGGGCCGATATGAAAGACGCCCTGAACGCCGCGCACCGCCGCGAGCAGTGTGTCTGGGTTACGGAGATCGCCGCGAGCCAGCTCGGTAGCGCCATTCCCCAGAGCCGCCGCGGCGGCGGCATCGTCGCGCACAAGCGCCCGAATTTTGATTCCCTTGCCCCGCAGCGCAGGAGGGACGAAGCCGGCAAATCTGCCATGGGCCCCGACAGCGAGGACGGTGTCGATCTCGGCAGTCATCAGCGAACTCCATTGAACATCGTCACATCAATGTGAGGCGCGTGGCGTGGGTTGATAATCGAGGCGCTTCGGAAGATATTATATCGAACAGCAATATAATCTGGCTGGGCGAACTCATGCATCGTCTCGAGGACCTGGAGGCGTTCGTCGCCATCCTGGACGAGGGAAGCTTCACCGCCGCGGCGCGGGCTCTACGGCGCTCCCTGCAATCGGTCAGCAGATCGCTCGCCACCCTTGAGGAGAACATCGGCGTCGAGCTCGTGCGCCGCACCACGCGCCGATCGCATCCGACCGAAGCGGGACGCCGCTTCTACTCGCGCATTCGGCCGGCGCTTCTCGAGATCACTGATGCCGGTGCGGAGGCCAGCAACCAGCGCGCCGAGCCTGTCGGGCTGCTGCGGATCAGCGCGCCGGTGCTGTTCGCGCCCGTCCACGTCGTCCCGGCGCTCGCCGAGTTCCTTGAGCGGTATCCGAAGATCGAGGTCGAGCTCAGCCTGAGCGATCGTTTTCTCGATCTGGTCGAGAACGGCATCGACCTGGCGGTTCGCATCGGCGACCTGCCCGATTCCGAGCTGAAGGCGCGGCGGCTGGGTGCCTTGCGCCGCGTGGTCTATGGATCACCGACATATTTTGCCAAGCATGGTCGTCCCGGCCATCCCGGCGAGCTTGCCGATCATCAATGCCTGGTGCGCCGTCTCGATGTGATGTCGGAGGCATGGCCGTTTCAGATCGACGGCGAACTCCGCACTATCCGCGTAAGCGGGAGGCTGCGGACCGACAGCACTGCCGCAACTTATTCGGCCGCTGCGCTCGGCCTGGGTCTCGGCTTCACACCGCTCTGGCAGGTCCGCGACCTCGTCGAACGGGGTGAGCTGGAGATCGTGCTGGCCGAGTACGAGACGCAGAAGGTCCCGATCCATGCAGTGACGCCCGCGGCCAAGATTCCGCTTCCGGCCGCACGCCTCTTCGCCGAGCACCTTGCGCGACGCCTCAGCCCGGCCAATCTCGAAGGACATCGATGAGCCGGACCGGCAAAGTCGAATCCGCGCGGCCAGCCGGCCAAAAATAACGGCGATGCATGGTCGCGCCGGCTAAGTCCCGCTTCGAACTCCCAGGGACGGCAGCAACCCCAGCGCATTTCCCGCCAGGATCGCATCGATTGCCGAGTTCGGCAGCGAGATGGCATCGAGCGACCTCACGGCCGCGGTCATCGCATCCTCGGGCGCGTAGGGATAGTCGCTGCCGAACAGGACATGCTCCGGTGTCGTCAATGACATGACCGCATCCAGCATATGCGACTCCGCCGACAGGGCCGTATCGAAGTAAAGCCTCTGGAGCAGCGCTTTCACGCCTTCCGGGACCATCCGCTTGTAGTCCGGCCGGCGCTCGAGCCTGGCGAGGCGCCCGGCGAGGAAGGGCATCGTGCCGCCGGCATGGGAGAAGATCAGACGGATATTCGGAAACCGGCCGATCGTGCCGGAGAACAGCAGATTGGCGATCGCGCGCGTGGTGTCGAACGGGAATTCGAGGGAGGCCGCCGGCAGCCCGACCCAGCAGCCGCAGGACGTGTCGGTCGGATGAACGAAGACCGTCGCGGCTCGACGGTTCAGCTCCTCGAAGACGGGATCGAGCATGGGGTCGCCGAGATAGCGGCCGCCATAATTGGTGAGCAGGCCGATGCCGTCGGCTTCGAGTTCGTCGAATGCGCGTTCGATCTCCTTGAGGCTGGCCTCGATATCCGGCAGCGGCAGCGACGCGAAGCTGCCGAACCGGCCCGGATGGTCGCTTCGCATGCGCGCGGCGAAATCGTTGCAATGGCGGCACAGCGCCGCACGCTCGCCCTCGTCGCACTGAAACCCCGGGGCCGAGATCGAGACGACCGCGAGCGAAACGCCGTTGCGGTCCATCGCCTCGATCGACTGCTGCGGGCTCCAGGCGGGTGCCTGCCCCGAGACCAGCGTGCGGCCGATCGCATCGGCGCCGACCAGCTCGCGATAGCGCGGCGGTATGAAATGGTGATGGATGTCGATGCGCCGCCGCATCGGCGCGGCGCCCGTCATCGGTTCCCACCGGGTAACAGCGCATCCGAGACCTGCGAATGCTCCTCCATTGCCACGACCGAAGCCGGCGGAGCGGCCCAGGCCCGCGCGACGACTTCGGCCGTGATCACGTCACCGAACAGGAAACCGACATTGGCGAGCGTCGCCTGGTGCTGCGTGGCCGCGTGCGAGGCGACGGCGTCCTGCACGATGGCGACGTCAAAGCCGCGGCTATGCGCCTCGCGGAGGGTCGATTCGACGCAGACATTGGTCTGCACGCCGGCGAAGACGAGGGCTTCGCGCCCCAGCGCCTGCAGGTGCCGCCCCAGGCCGGGATTGGAGAAACCGGAATAGGTGTGCTTCTCGAATACCACCTCGCCAGGCTCCGGCGAGACACCGAAGAACCCTGCCCCCCAGGAGCCGCGCTCACAGCAGACGGCGCTGGCGCCGATCCGGCGGCGTTGCGTGATCATCGAGGGCGGGATCTCGTGCTCCTCGTAGCAGGCCGTCAGCCAGACCACCGGAACCCCGACGCGGCGTGCCTGCGCCAGCAAGCCGTTCAGCGGCGGCACGATGGCGGCAAGGCCGGAGACGTCCTTGCCGATACCGTCGATATAGCCGCCGGGGGCACAGAAATCGTTCTGCATGTCGACCACGATCAGCGCGGTGCGCTGTGGCGCGACCCGCTCCTCGACAGTCGTAAGGGCGCCTCGGCTGGCAAACGCTTCTGTTGTCTCGCGCTCGGCCATGTCAGGCGAAATCCGACCAGACGCTGGCGCCGATGCCGCAACGCATCTCCGCCGATGCAACGTAGAAGACTGAGCGCGCGCCGGTGCCGCCCGCCGCCGCCATTGCCACCATCCAGGCGAGGAGCTCGGTGGTGCCGCCGCCGCCGGCATCATTCATCCGCTCGACGGTCGCTTCGCGGATCACCCGATCGGCGTCGCTTTCTTCCATCAACTCGAGGAACCAACGGTCGAACTTCGAATCCATCGTGAAATAGCGCGGCCCGCCGGGCTCATGCGATAGCCCGCCCGTACCCATCAGCCCGACGCGCAGGCCTGCCGGCAAGACGTCGCGTACGATCCGCCGCAATTCCCGGCCAAAGCGGATGCAATCGGCCGGCTCGGGAACCGGAGGATTGATGCAGTTCATATGGATCGGCAGGATCGGCACGTCGTAGCCGAGATACCAGAGCGGCACCGACCAGTTGTCGTCGAAGAGCAGGCCATCGCCACGATCGATTTTGTGGCCGGCCGCCCTGGCTTCGCGGGCGATGATCTCGGCGATCTCCGGCCGGCCGCGGACCTGGTAGCCGGGCTGCTTCAGCCAGGCCTTGAAGAACTCGGCCGGGCCGGTCCAATCCAGCGCGCAATCGACGCGCCAGTTCGGCGGGTTCTTCAGGGGCAGGTTGAGCAGATGGTCGTTGCCGACGCCGATGATCACGTCCGGCTTTGCCGCGCGCATGATCTGGCCCAGTTCCTCATAGCCCGCCTGAATCGCCTGCTGGTCGGAAACGGGGCAGGAATCGAGCCAGCCCGTGACGCCCGGCGCGTGCGCCATGGCCATGATCGAAACGAACTCAGCCATGCGGCTTCTCCTCGCTTGAAATGTCGCGATGCTCGACGATCTGATCGCCGAAGGAGCGGCGATAAGCTTCGGCTGCCGCACTCTTGGTCGTGTTGCCGGCTGCGCCGTGAAAGAGCCGCGTGACCTGCGGCAGGAAGTATGGGTGCACGCCGAGCTCGCCGAGGCGCCGAACGTCGACGGCGCGGAACGCCTCGCGCTCGGCCGGGCTGAGGCCATAGGCCTCCATCAGCTCTTCGAGCCGCTCCTTGAAGTGCGGCCAGACATCATTGTCGCGGCGGATGTCGAAGATCAGCCGGTTGGACGGCAGATCGGGGTCGAATTCGTTTGCCATCGTAAGCTCTCCTGTGTGGCGATCCATAGCGGGCGATATTCTCCGGTGCAACAATAATTTATAAATTTCGTGCTTTTGATGCAAAACCAACTTCTTAGAAATTATCCCATATGCACCCGATTTCGTGTATTGCAGGTGGAAACGAGTAGGCGGGCCGGCCTCGATTCGCGCCCGCAAGGGGGTATGGATGGCGGATAGTGCCAGCAAACAGCCGAAACCCGACTGGGGTCCTTCGGCTTGGCTGCTCAGACAGGAAGGGCCACGTACACAGGCCGACGAGGCGCTCATCAAGCTGCGCCGCGACATCATCGTCGGCGAGTTCGAGCCCGGAAAGCGGCTGCGGCCGGACCAGCTCGAGGAGCGCTACGATATCGGCCGCAATCCAGTGCGGGAGGCACTGTCGCGCCTTGCCGTCGAAGGGCTGGTGCGCGGCGAAGGGCAGCGCGGGTTCCAGGTCGCGCCGGTGTCGCGCGAGGAACTGCTCGATGTCGCCGATCTCAGGCAGCGCTTCTCGACGATGGCGTTGGCCCGCTCGATCGCCAATGGCGACGATGAGTGGGAGGCCGGGATCGTCGGCGCCTATCACCGCATGTCGCGCATGGAGACGAGCCTGACTGGCGATCCGGCGAGCTACGCCGACGAATGGGAGCAGCGCAACAGCGCCTTCCACAATGCGCTCGAAGCGGCCTGCGGCTCGCCCTGGCTGCTGCACTTCTGCGCCCTGCTCTACGAGCAGTCGGAGCGCTATCGCCGCGCCGTGGTGCGTTATCCCGAGCTGCGACCCTCGATCCATGCTGAGCACAAGGCGATTCTCGAAGCCTGCCTCGCCCGCCGCGAGGCAGAGGCCTGCCGGCTGCTCGCCGAGCATATCGAGGGCGGTGCGAGGGCAACGCTCGCCAGGCTCGATGAGCAGCTCGGTGCAAGCCCGCCGAAGCGCCGCCGGGGTCGCTGAGAGTCTTTTTGTGCACTTCCAAATTTTTATGTGAAATGGAAAATTCATAAATTATTTGACACATCCCGATTTCGATGATCCTTTGAGCTCACCCAGACGCCTCGTCGGCGTTGCAGTCCCGGAATCGGGCAAGGGGCGGAATTTCCGCAGGCTCGCGCACGACCGCCAGAGGGGCGGGTGAAGCGCAGGTCGTGAGTCCGCAGCGGGCAACGCTGCATCTGAAACGGGAGATGATCGTGAACGGGGATTTCGGCTGGGCGCTGCGCGCCGCTACGTTCGGGCTGGCTTTGGCAGCCGGGTTTTCGCCGGCAGCGGCCCCTGCCGCCGATGGCAAGCTGGTCGTCGGGGTCATCCTGCCGTTGTCGGGCACCTTCGCCAATGAGGGACGCCAGTATGAGCAGGGCATTGCCGCCTATCAGAAGCTCAACGGCAAGACGGTGGCTGGACGCTCGGTGGAGATCGTGACCCGCGACGACCAGGGGCCGGGCTCCGGCGACCTCGCCCGCCGGCTGACGCAAGAGCTGATCCTGCGCGAGAAGGCGGATGTGATCATCGGCTACAGTTTCACGCCGAATGCCATGTCGGCCGCCTCGCTGCTCGGCGAGGCCAAGCGCCCGGCGATCATCGTCAACGCCGCGACCTCGATCATCACCGAGCGCTCGCCCTATTTCGTCCGCGTCTCCTGGACCCTGCCGCAATCGGCGGCGACGCTCGGCGACTGGGCGGCGAAGAACGGCATCAAGACCGTCTACACGATGGTCTCCGACTTTGCGCCGGGCATCGACGCCGAGACCTGGTTCAAGAAGGCCTTCATCGCCGGTGGCGGACAGGTGGTCGGTGAAGTCCGCACGCCCGTCACCTCGATGGAGTATGCGCCCTATCTGCAACGGGTCATCGAGGCCAAGCCGGATGCGCTATTCGCCTTCAATCCCGGCGGTGACGTCTCCGTGGCCTTCATGAAGGCCGCGCGCGAGCGCAATCTCGCCGGGGCCGGCATCAAGCTGCTGGTCACTGGCGACGTCGTCGAAGACAACTCGCTGTCGTTGATCGGCGAAGGGCTCGAGGGCGTGATCTCGGCCCATCACTACCAGTCAGGCATCGCAAGCGCCGAGAACGAGCGCTTCATCAAGGCCTACAAGGAGGTCGCCGGGGCGGAGGCGATCCCGAACTTCCGCGCGGTCCAGGCCTATGATGCGATGGACCTGCTCTACAAGGCCGTCGCCAAGACCGGTGGCAAGACCGATGCCACCGGCTTGCTCGAGGCGATGAAGGGCCTCACCCTGACGAGCCCGCGCGGCACGATCACCATCGATCCGCAGACGCGCGATGTGGTGCAGGACGTCTATATTCGCCGTGGCGAGAAGCTCGACGGGCGTTGGCAGAATAGGGCTTTCGAGACCTACAAGGCCGTCGTCGACCCCGGCAAGACCGCGCGCTGAGCCGGCGGGCAAGGGAGTCAATCCAGGTGTCTAGCCTCGTTGCCGTCCTGGTCGACGGCGTCGCCTACGGGATGCTGCTGTTCCTCTCCGCAGTCGGCCTCTCGGTCACACTCGGCCTGATGCGCTTCATCAATCTCGCCCATGGCGCTTTCGCCATGGTGGGAGCCTATCTCGCCGTGGTCGTGGTCGGAGCCGGCCTGCCCTTCCTTCTTGCCCTGCCATTGGTGTTCGTCGTGGTTGGCATCTTCGGCATCGCGATCGAGCGGACCGCCATCCGTTATCTCTACCGGCGCAGCGCACTGGAGCAGGTGCTGTTCTCGATCGGGCTCGCCTTTGCGCTTGGCGCGCTCGCCAACCTGATCTTCGGGCCACAGCAGCAGGGGATCCTGACGCCGGCCTGGCTGACCGGGCGCGTTGCCCTGCTCGGGCTCGAGATCACCAGCTACCGTCTCTTCCTGATCGCCATGGGCGCTGCAACCGCGATCGCCCTGATTTATCTGTTCGAGCACACGCTGTTCGGCGCCAGGATTCGCGCCGCGGTCGACAATCGCCGTGCCGCCGAAGGGATCGGCATCCAGGTCGAGCGCCTGTTCGCGCTCACCTTCGGGCTCGGCGCGGCACTGGCCGGGCTCGGCGGCGCGCTATCCGTCGAAATGCTCGGGCTCGACCCGGCCTTTGCTCTGAAATACCTGACCATGCTCCTGATGGTGGTCGCGATCGGCGGAGCCGGCTCGATCGAAGGTTCGCTCTTGGCGGCGCTTGGCCTCGGTACGGTCGACGCGCTGTTCAAGTATCTCCTGCCCGAGGCCGGTGGTTTCGTGATCTTCGGCCTGCTCGTCGCCGTACTGCTGGTCAAGCCGGCAGGGTTGAAGGGGCGAGTGGCATGAGCGCTTTAAATCCTATCAGCCATGGCGGCCTTTCGAAGCCAGCGCTGTCATTCAACCCGATCACGCCGCTCATCTTCGCCGCGCTGATCGCGAGCTACTTCCTGTTTCCCAACCATCTTGCCTTGGCGACGCAGATTCTCGTGCTGATGATCTTTGCATTGTCCTACGACCTGCTGCAGGGCCATGCCGGCATCGTCTCGCTCGGCCATGCCGTCTTTCTCGGCCTCGGAGCCTATGGCAGCGCCATCCTCGCGCGATGGGGCTTCACCGACCCGCTGTTCGGGCTGATGGCGGGCGCTTCGATCTCGGCTCTCGTGGCGCTGGTGCTGAGCCCGATCGTGGTCCGCGGCAGCGATTTCACCCGGCTGCTGGTCACGCTCGGCGTCGCTTCGCTGATCCACGAGGCCGCCAACCGGATGCGCGATCTCACCGGCGGCGCCGACGGGCTCGCGGATTTCGAGGTGGCGCCGCTGCTCGGCCTGTTCGCCTTCGACTTCGAGGGCAGGACAGCCTTTCTTTACGCGTTGATCGTCTTCGCCTTCGTCTATGCGGCGCTGTGGCGGGTGACGACCTCTCCCTTCGGATTGGCACTGCGCGGCATTCGCGAGAATCCGCGGCGCATGCCGGCGATCGGCTCGCCGGTCGCGCGCCATCTGGCCGTGAGCTACCTGCTCTCCGGAGCCATCGCCGGTGTCGGCGGCGCGCTTCTGGCACAGACGAGCCGCTTCGCCTCACTCGACATGCTCGGTTTCGAGCGCTCGGCCGAGATCGTCATGGTGGTGACGCTGGGTGGGACTGGTCACATCGCCGGCGTCAGCATCGGCGCCGCCGCTTTCGGGCTGGTCAAGGACGCGCTCTCGACGGTCAGTCCGCGCTATTGGCAGCTTGGGCTCGGGATCGTTCTGATGGCATCGGTCTTTCTGGCACGTGGCGGCATAGGCGGCTTGATCGAGCGCTTCTGCCGGTTCGGGAGGCGCGCATGACCGCCGCGCTCGCAACGGCTGCGCTCAGCGTGCGCTTCGGTGCCTTCCAGGCGGTGCGCGACGTTTCGCTCTCGATCCGGGCCGGTGCGCGCCATGCGCTGATCGGCCCCAACGGCGCCGGCAAGACGACGCTGGTTCACGCCCTGACCGGCAGCGTGAAACCGGCTGCCGGCCGCATCCTGATCGCCGGAGAGGACGCAACCGGCCATTCGGAGGCGCAGCGCGTCCATATGGGGCTGGCCCGGACCTTCCAGATCAATCAGCTCTTCCGCAACCTCACGGTCCTGGACAGCGTCCTTCTCGCCGTGCTCGAGCGGAACCGCCGGACGGCCGTCTTTTGGCGCTCCGTGCGCAGCGACCGGGGGGCGCTCGACGAGGCACGCTCCTGCCTCGCCTTCGTCAATCTGCTGGCGCTGGCAGAGCGGCCGGTCGCGGCGCTGCCTTATGGCAGCCAGCGTCTGCTCGAAATCGCGATCGCCTTGGCGGCGCGTCCGCGCGTGCTCGTGCTCGACGAACCCGCCGCAGGCGTACCGGCGGCCGAGAGCGCGGCGATCTTCGAGCGCATCCACGCCTTGCCCGCCAGCCTGACCGTGGTCTTCATCGAGCACGATATGGGCCTGGTCTTCCGCTTCGCCGAGCGGATCACGGTGCTGGTCGCCGGGCAGATCCTCACCGAAGGCACTCCAGCCGAGATCTCGGCCGATCCGCGCGTCAGGGAAGTCTATCTCGGCCGGCGAGGCGATCATGCTGCTTGAAATCGAAAGCCTGGTCGCCGGCTATGGCGACGCGGTCGTGATCGAGGATGTCGGCTTTCGCCTCGACGAAGGCGAAGGCCTGGCAGTGCTCGGCCGCAATGGCGTCGGCAAGACCACGCTGATCCTGGCGCTGATGGGCCATGCCCGCGTCACCGCCGGTGCGATCCGCTGGCGCGGCGAGGAGATCTGCCGCAGCGATGCGAGCGGGCGCGCGGCACTCGGGATCGGCTGGGTACCGCAGGAGCGCGACATCTTCGCCTCCCTCACCGTCGAGGAGAATCTGCTGGTCGCGCACCGGCCCGGCCGGTTCGGGCTGGCGGAAGCCTACGCGATGTTCCCGCGCCTCCAAGAAAGGCGCCGCAACCATGGCGACAATCTCTCCGGCGGCGAGCAGCAGATGCTGGCGATCGCCCGCGCTCTGATGACGAATCCCCGGCTGCTTGCTCTCGACGAGCCGTTCGAAGGCCTGGCGCCGGTGATCGTCGAGGAGCTGGAGCATTCGATCAGGCATCTGCGAGAGGAGTTCGGCTTTGCGATCATCATCGTCGAGCAGCACGCGGAAGATGCGCTGCGGCTCAGCGACAGGGCGATCGTGCTCGATCGCGGCAGGATCGTCCGCGAAGGCGCCTCGGGTGATCTTCTCGCGGACTTCGAGTCCGTTCGCTCGCTGATTTCAGTATGAGGACGTCATGATCGAGCAGGATCTCTACGCCGGCACCATGGTCGAGATGACCGGACCTGCCATCGCCGCTGCAGCCGAGCGTGGGGCGGGCGTGCTCCTGCCGATCGGCGTGATGGAGCATCATGGCCCGCATTTGCCGATCGGGACCGACGCGCATATCGCGACCGCGCTTTGCCGGCTGACACGGCGCCATGCTGCGGAAGCCGGCCGCGAGCTCGTCATCGCACCACCGTTCTACTGGGGTGTGAACCACGTGCTCTCGGCGTTTCCGGCGACGTTCCGCACCCGGCCTGAGGTGTCGGCGGCGCTGCTCAACGACATCGTCGACACGCTCTGCGAGAACGGCTTTCGTGACGTCCTCTTCGTCAGCCACCATGGCGACCTCGAGCACAACCGGATGCTGCACAAGGTCATGCTGGAGCAGCTCGAGCGCGGGCCGGGCCGCGCGCGCTGGCTCTATGCGCCGCTGCGCTGGCGCCTGTTCGAACGGCTGGGTTGCTCCGGCAACGAGCCGTTCTGGGTGCCTTGGCAGCGCCCGGACGGCTTGGACACGTTGAAGACGACCGGGATTCTCGGCGTCCATGCCGACGAGCTCGAGACCGCAGCAATGGCGCGCTACTATCCGGCACTGGTCGATTTCGACGTCCTCCCGGAGCTGATCCCGACGCAGCTCGGCGAGGCCGATCTCGTTCGCTGGCGCAAGGGCGGCAGTGAGGCCAAGGCAGTCACGCCGGACGGCTATTTCGGTGCGCCCGCCCCGATCGATCCCGAACTCTGGCGCCACTATGACCTGGTCGCTCGCGTCATGGCGAAAGCGGTTTCAGGTGAGTGATCTCATCCAACAGCGAGCCAAAAACTCTGCTGGGCGCACACCAAGGTCGAGCCCGGTATCGCCGGCATTGAGGCTAATCGGATGGCGGCTCTCGACCCTTGGCGAACCTAGGATACGGATCGGCTCTGATGGGAAGGCTGCCGAAAGAGGTCAATGACAATCGCGGCTTCGGAGTTTGGCCGAATTTTCCCCGCGATAACGCCGCGCGCGCTTCGCCGGGAACCGATCGCAGCTACTCACCCCTGAGATTATCGTCGCGATACCGCCGGTGATCCTTTGATCATAGCGATGATGCGCACGGATAGCTCTTGTTCGCGCCATGTGTGATTTCCATCCAACCCAGCCGCGAACCTGTATCACGGCCATTCGTTGGCTGTGCGCCAATAGCCGACTCTAGGCGATCGCCTGAAAGCAAACATTCAGGGGCACGCACTGACAGTACGATGCAGCTCCTGAAGCGGCACCAGGGCTTGGCCCGGCAAACGCCCAAGCTTACTTCAACGCGCTGCTGCCAATCGCCGCTGCGGCATAACCAAGGCCGAACACCACTTGGCAAAAGCCCCGAAACTGCTCCGATAAACCGAGCCAGGGCATCAACGCACCCCGCTCACCACCTGCACGCGCCCTCCGAAGCCTGAGCGAAACAGGGCCTCATGCGCGTCCTGATCGGGGTCGTAGCAGCAGTCTTCCACCAGGCGCAGATCGTAATCCGCATCGCAGGCCCAGGCGACGCTCGAAAGGACAACGCCAGTCGTGCTTATCCCGGCCATGACGAGCGTGTTGACGCCGCGTGTCCGCAGATCGGCGTCGAGCGACGTGCAATGAAAGACGCTGGCTCGCGGACATGCGTAGAAGAGGTCTCCTGTCTCCACGGCCAGTCCTGCGACAGGCAGCCCGGTTCGAAATCGTCCGCTCGGGAGATAAGGGGTGATCTGGCGGTTGCTCGCCGGCGGTGCATGTTCATAGCCTTCGCCCAACGAGAAATTCGGGAAGAGCACCGGCCGGCCGGTGGAACGCCAGCGCCGGATCAACGCGTTGCAACGATCCAGCAAGGGCGATGGCTGCTCGCCGAACAGGATGTCGAACACATCGACCTGGTAGTGCATGACGACGAGGGCCGCCCTCTCAATAAAGCTGCCCTGGAAATCGACCGTCATCGGAATCACCTTGCGTCAGATAGGGACCAGGCCTTGTGGTTTGTACGCGAACTTCGGCCTGAGCTCAGGAAGCGCTCGCTGACGCGAGGCTGCCACGCCATGCGATCAGCTGCTCCACGGTCGCTATCGCCCCGCCGCAGACGATGACCAGGATGTTGCGGAAATCGGCGAGTTCCGCCACCTGCCCGTAGATCGTGGCGATGCTCGCCCCGCAGGCCGGCTCGACGAGAATACGATGATCGTCGAGGAAGCGCAGGCAAGCATCGACCGCCTGAAGATCCGACACCACGGCGCAGCCGATGCGATGCTTCGACAACAGAGCGAAAGCATGCTCCGCCACCTCGCGGGCGCCGAGCGAGGTGGCGATGGTGTCGATCGCCGGCAGGACGACGCGTTCGTTCCGGGCAGCCGATTGCGCAAGGCAGGAGGCACCCGTCGTCCCCACGGCAAGAACAGGTGTTGCCAGCTTGTGACGCTGCAGGCCTTCGACGACGCCGCTGAGTAATCCCCCTCCGCCGACGGACAGGACGACGAGGTCGGGCTGCAACCCCGCCTCGACCACCTCGTCGATGATCGTCGAATGCCCGTTCCAGACCACTGGATCGTCGAAAGGGTGGATGAACGCATCGCTGCCCGTCAGCACCGCAAGTGCGTGCTCGTTCGCCTCCTGCCAGGACGCGCCGTGGATCAGGATGTCAGCGCTCATGTCGGAGATGAGGCGACGCGCCCTTGCCGGTGTCGTCTCGGGGACGACAACCGTCACCGGGATACCAAGCTCACGCCCGGCATAGGCGGCGGCGATCCCGGCATTGCCGCCGGATGAGCTGACGAAACGTTTGGCCCCGCTCCGTGCATAGTGCTGGCACGCAAGGCCGATGCCGCGGAGCTTGAACGATCCTGTCGGCTGGAGAGATTC
The DNA here is from genome assembly GCF_003952665.1 of Bosea sp. Tri-49. Classification (NCBI taxonomy): domain Bacteria; kingdom Pseudomonadati; phylum Pseudomonadota; class Alphaproteobacteria; order Hyphomicrobiales; family Alloboseaceae; genus Allobosea; species Allobosea sp. Tri-49. The sequence goes on along the minus strand of NZ_CP017947.1, from coordinate 116,684 downwards.
AAGCTTCAGCCAAACCTTGCACCCGCTCGCGCGGGAGAGAGCCGATGAGTAATAGGCAGGCGTTCTGACATGGAGGGACATCATGGCCTTCCCATCATGAGCGATCGGAGCTCAGGCACGGTCCTGGCTGCGCAAGCCATGCCCGCCACCCTTGTTCAAGGGTGCGGTGGAACGCCGGACCTTGAGTTGCATCCCGACGGTCAGGCGCTCCGGCGCGATCTCGGGCTGCTTGTCGGACATTTTCTTCAGCAGAAGAGTGGCCGCGAGCTGGGCCACTTTCGTGCCATTGCCGCGCACGGCCGTGATCGAAGGCGTCATGACCTCCAGAATGCTGGCGTCACCGATCGAAACGATCGACAGGTCGCGTGGCAGAACCAGGCCGCGCTTCGCGCAGAAGCGCAGGATGCCGGGGATTTCGTCGATATTGGCGATGATGGCCGTGATCGGCCGTTCCCGGCGGCATAACGCCTCCAGCTCGCGCGCCTTGAACGCGCCAACCTCGAAGACGAGACCTGCGGTCTGCTCCAGCCCCCGGTCTGCGAACGCGGCATCAAGGCCCGCCTTCTGCTCCCGGCCGACCCAGGTGTCGAGGTGACCGGCAACGAGCACTATCTCACGGTGCCCAAGGTCCAGGAGATGCGCGGCCGCACTGCGGGCGCCGTGCCGATGCTCGGTCAGAACGGTGTCGAAGCCCCCGCCCGGGCTGCGTTCCCACAGCACCATGGGGATGTTGATCGCGGCGAGCAGCTGCGTGACATCCGGGTCGTTGTCGCGATTGACCGTCAGGAGCATGCCGTCGACGACGCGGTTCTGCATCAACGACAGAAGCTCGGCCTCTCGGCGATTGTCGAAATGGGTGCTCGCGACGATCAGGGTATAGCCGGCCCGGCCGAGCGTCGTCTCCGCCGCTGCGATCATTTCGGCCGCGATCGGCTGCCGGATATCCGTGACGAGGCAGCCGACGGCGTGGCTCTTGCCGAGCCGCATGGAGCGGGCGACCGAATTGGGACGGTAGCCGAGTTCCTGAACGGCTCTGAAGACCTGGTCGCGCAACTGGGGCGCGACGTTCTCGTTTCCGTTGAGGACGCGCGAGACGGTGCCGAGGCCGACACCCGCCCGGCTGGCGACATCCTTGATCGTGACGGTCCTGGGCTCGCTGGTCGCTTGCCCCGTCCTTTCCTCATTCACCCGAACCGTCCTCTGCCAGCGCCTGATCGACATACACGTGCGGCAGGCACCGTGCGAGCCGGGGAACCAGCTCGATGACGGGAATGCCGACCGCCCTGGCGAGATCGTGGATCGAGATCTCCTCCTGTCCCTGCCGGCCGAGGACGACCACTTCGTCACCGAGCGCGACATCGCCGAGCGCAGTCACATCGAGGACAGAATGCTGGAAAGTGCGGCGCCCGAGCACGGGACAGCGCCGGCCACGGATCAGGACTTCGCCCAGCGGCGGGATATGGTTCAGCCCGTCCCAGAAGCCGATGGGCGCGACCGCCGTGCGCATGCCCCGCTCGATGGCGATCGGCGCGCCATAGCCGATACCCAGCACGGTGCCGGGCGGGTGCTCCTGAATCTGGATGATCCGGGATTTCACGGCCTTGAGCAAAGGCGAGAGGGCGCCGATCTCCATCCAGTTCTCGTCGAGCCCTCCGCCATAGATCAGCCGCCCGGGATCGACCGCGTTGAAGAGCATGTCGGGATAGGCCAGCACCACGCGGCTCGAGGCCAGTATGAGGGTGAGGTCGTCATGCCCGGCCGCGGCGGCATCGGCTGCCGCCTGCCGGAAGAGTGCGGCCTGATCCCTGCTCGTTGCGGGATCGTCCGGCGCGCTTAAATGCGAGTACAGGCCCCGAACCGCGACATGACCAGCGGCACGAAGGCGCTGCAGCACGCCGGGCCATTGCTCGCGGCGCAAGCCATAGCGGCCAAGACCGCAATCGACTTCGACGAAGACCTCGATCGCCTCGCCCGCGGCGATCACCGCCTCGGCATCGGCGATGCTCTGGACCGTCACCGTGGCACCGAGCCGAGCTGCAGCCGGCAGGTCGGCCGGGCTGGTGGAGGCGAACAGCAGGACCGGCAGCGTCGTGCCGGTGCTGCGGATCGAAACGACCTCATCCGGGCTGCCTGCGCAGAAGCCATCGACGCCCGCCCGTTCCGCAGCCTTCGCGACCGCCGCGGCTCCGAAGCCGAAACCATCGCCCTTGCAGACGAAATAGATGCGGACATCCGGGCCGACCCGTTTGCGCGCTGCCGCGACATTCCGGCTCAGTGCGCCCAAATCGAGCTCCGCCCAGCTTGGACGTAGCAAGCGAGCGCGCTCGTACCGGCGGCAATCAGTCCGCGCGAGGCTCGAAGCGAGATCCGGAACAGCTGCGTGCGCCGTCATGCCGCTTCTCCTTCGCATTCCGCGCTCAGCGCCCAGCCGCGATTGCGCGCCATGAAAAGACGAAGCTGGGCGGCGGCCGGCCCGGAGGGGTCAGTCGCCAGGCGCTCGCGACGGGCCTTCGTTGCCGTGGGATCCGCGCGGCCATCCGCGTCGATCACCACCCCATAGACGTCGCGCGCAAACGCTACCGTGAAGCGCCCGTCACACACATCGGCCGCCACCTGCGCCGGATCGCGCTCCAGCGGATCGCCATTGCCTCCGCCGCCGGGAGCGACATGCGTGAAGAGATCGCCTTCGTGTAGCGCAAGCGTTCGCATCGGCATCACCGGCAGGAGCTCGGCCTTGCCGTCGTGATCGAGAATATTGAGGGACGGCGATCCCGGGCACCCGCCGAACAGCCCCGGCGGCAGATGCGCGCGGCGGTCCGAGCGGACGGTGAGGGCCGCAGTTTTCCCAAGGATACGGTACGAGCGCGTGATCGCCATGCCGCCGCGCCGCCGCCCCGCACCTCCCGAATTGGCAACCAGGCCATAGCTCTCGATCCGCAGCGGATAGCGCGCCTCGATCAGCTCCACGGGCATATTCGAAAGGTTGGCGCCGGGGTTGGCGATCCCGTCGACGCCATCCTTGGTGGCACGGCCGCCCCAGCTTCCAAGAATTCCGTCCGTGATCAGCCAGGCCTTTCCGTCATGGACGCCGCTCAGCGAAATGGCCGAAGGACCTCCCTCGCCAGCAGCCGGCATTCGATCGGGCACGATCTGGGCGAAGGCGTTGAACAGCACATCGAGCATCCGATAGGCCATGACGCCGCGCGCAGCGCAGGCCGCAGGCGGACGCGGATTGACGATGGTGCCGAGCGGCGCCACGACCCGGACCGGGCGGGCATAGCCCTCGCAGTTCGGCACCGCCGCCTGAACGGCGCAGCGCAACGCGGCATAGGCGACCGAATAGGTGATCGCGACGGGCCCGTTGATGGCGCCCGGCACCTCCCCGCTCGTTCCGGTCCAGTCGATCTCGATCTCGTCGCCGGCGACGGTGATCGCGACCTTGAAGCGGATCGGCCCACCAACCTCGCCGAGACCATCGATGAAATCCTCAGCCTCGTAGACGCCGTCGGGCATGGCGCGGATTTCGTCGCGGACGAGCCGCTCCGCGTAGTCGTGCAGTTCGGCCAGCATGCCGCGCATCGGCATCGCGCCATATTTTGCGAGCACCTTGCCGAAGCCGCGCTCCGCCGCGGCGCAGGCGGCGATCTGCGCCCGGAGATCGCCGAGAACCTGCTCCGGCATGCGCGAGTTCACCTCCAGGAAGGCGAGCAGGTTCTCCTCCATCCGGTCGTCGCGCATCGCCCTGATCAGCGGGATGCGCAGACCTTCCTGGAAGATTTCCGTCGCATGGAGCGCCATGCTGCCCGGCGCCATGCCGCCGAGGTCAGTGTGGTGGACGAGGCTGGCGACGAAGCCCTCGACCTCTCCGTCATGAAAGACCGGCTTGACCAGGTAGACATCCGGCAGATGCATGCCGCCGGCACCATAGGGATCGTTGGTGATGTAGCCGTCGCCCGGCTGCATCGTCCCGCCGAAGCGCTTGAGGATATTCGCCATCACGCTTGGGAACGAACCGAGATGCACGGGATTGGTCAGGCCCTGCGCGATGATCAGCCCGTCCCGGTCGCAGAGCGCCGTCGAATAGTCCATCGAGTCCCGGACGATCGGTGAATAGGCGCTGCGCAGGATGACGAGCGCCATCTCGTCGGCGATCGAGGCAAGGGCGTTCTTGACGATCTCCAGCGTCACCGGATCGGAGCGCGTCCGATCGGGAACAGAATTCGTGGCAAGCATGGCGTTACCTTTCGGAGGCTGTGAGCACGAGGTTGCCCAATTCATCCAGACCCGCGGTCCAGCCGGGTGGCACGACGCAGGTGGCGTCGTATTCCTCGACGATCAGCGGGCTTTGCCGGTCGCCGGCGGCGAGATCCCGGCGGGTGATGATCGGCGTCGGCAGATGGCCCCATTCCGCGCCGAACCAGCAGGTCCGCTCCGGCTGAGCACCGGGCGATGCCGCGGATGCTTGAGGAGCTGACGGCCGGTAGGCCGTGGCGCTCTCGCTATGAGGGCGACCGGTGACGCGGATATTGACGATTTCGAGCGGATCGTTCGCCGCGGCATGGCCGTAGGTCAGCTCGTGCTCGCGATGGAAGGCTTCGCTCGTGGCGGCGATGTCGATCGACCCGTCCTCATGGCCGGCGACCGCGATCGTCAGCTCATAGGCCTGCCCGGCGTAGCGCAGGTCCGCGAGCCGGTCGATCTCGATGTCGTCCTTCGCGAACCCGTCCGCCTCGAGGCCGGCGGCCATGCTCGTCTCGAGCTTGCGGTAGGCAATGTCGAGCTCGTCGGTGTCGACCGCATCCAAGGCACAGAAATAGGTCTGCATCAGGTCGTGCTCGGTCGTCGAATAGAGCAGCCCGAGCGCGCTGAAGACGCCGGGATGGGACGGGACGACGACGCGCTTCATGTCGAGGAGGCGGGCGATCTCAGCCGCCACGGCCGGACCATTGCCGCCGAATGCGAACAGGGTGAAGTCGCGCGGGTCACGCCCACGATAGGTCGAGACGGCCTTGACGGCGCGCATCATCGTCGATGCAGCGATGGCGTAGACGCCATGTGCCGCAGACTGGAGATCGAGGCCGGTCGGCGCGCAGACCTGCTCGCTGAGCGCCTGCCGGGAGCGCTCGGCGTCGAGGCGCACGGCCCCGCCGGCGATGTATTCCGGATTGATGTAGCCGAGCATGACGAGCGCGTCGGTCAGCGTCGGCCGGGTTCCGCCCGCGCCGTAGCAGGCCGGGCCGGGAACGGCGCCGGCGCTGTCGGGACCGACCTGGATCAGGCCGCCGGCATCGACCCGGATGATGCTGCCGCCGCCGGCACCGATTTCCGAGACGTCGATGAAGGGTAGCTTCACCGCATGCCCACCGCCCTTGATCAGTTTGCTCGAAATGTTGATCCCGGCGCCGACCTCGTACTCCGTGGTGCGTGCGGGCTGGCCCTGCTCGATGATCGCGGCCTTGGCGGTGGTGCCGCCCATGTCGATGGTGATGATGTCGCTGGAGCTGCCGGCCGCGCCGATGCGAGCCGCCGCGATGACCCCGGCAGCCGGGCCGGACTCGATGATGCAGGCCGGCTTCTCGCTCGCCGCGAGCGCGCTCATCACGCCGCCGCTCGACTGCATCACCTGCAGCGGCGCGTGGATGCCGGCCTCGCGCAGCCGGGTCGTCAGCGCCCGCAGATAGGAGCGCACGACCGGCCCGAGATAGGCGTTGACCACCACCGTGCTGGTTCGCTCGTATTCGCGGATCTCCGGCAGGACATCGCTGGAGCAGCAGACGAAGACATCCGGGCCGAGGATCTCGGTCAAGATCTCGCAGGTCCGCCGCTCATGCTGTGGATTGGCATAGGCGTGCAGGAAGCTCACCGCGACAGCGCGCGTGCCGTCGGCAGCGATGCGGCGCGCCACCTCGGCCACGGCCTTCTCGTCGAGCGACAGGACGACCTCGCCATGCGCGCCGATGCGCTCGGGAATCTCGTAGCGCCTGTGGCGCGGCACCAGCGGCGTCGGCTTCTCGTAGTTGAGGTTGTAGAGCTCGGGCATGCGCAGTCGGCCGAGTTCGAGGACGTCCCGGAACCCGCGTGTCGTCAGCAGCGCGGTCGTCGCGCCCTTGCCTTCCAGGATGGCGTTGGTCGCCACGGTCGTGGCGTGCACGACCTCCTCGATCTCGCCCACCTGGCCGCCGATGCGCTCGAGCAGCGCCAGGATGCCGTCGACGATCCCGCGGCTGTAATCGTCCGGTGTCGACGGGTGCTTGAAGGAGTGAACCGTCTCCCCGTTTTCCAGGAATGTGATGTCGGTGAAAGTGCCGCCGATATCGGCGCCGACGCGAAACGAGCGCGTTGTCATGAGGTGGTCTCCGCGATGATGGACCGAGCTGGCGCGAGGTGGCAGGCGACGAGCCGATCGCCGAGGCGGACCTCAGGCGGTTCGGTTTGCGCGCAGATCGGAATCCGGTTGCTGCAACGGGGTTCGAACGGGCAGCCGCCATGACGGGCGGCCTCGGAGAGCGGCGGTTCGGCCGGGCGGCCACGCCCGGCGAGCCCGCGCGGAATGGCGGCGACCAGGCGTTGCGTATAGGGATGCGCCGGCTCCGCCAGGATCTGCGCGGCAGGTCCCGTCTCGACGATGCGTCCGGCATACATCACCAGCACGCGGTCGCAGAACGCCCCGACGAGCCCGAGATCGTGGCTGATGATCACCAATGTCAGCTGCCGGTCGCGATGCAGTTGCTGCAGCAGCGCGACGATCTCGCTCTGCACGGAAACGTCGAGCGCCGATGTCGGCTCGTCGGCGATCAGCACCTCCGGCTGGCGTGCCAGGGCGCGGGCGATCCCGATGCGTTGCTTCTGTCCGCCCGACAATTGATGCGGCAATCGGTCGAGCAATTCCGGCCCAAGGCTGACCTGCGCCAGCAAGGCGTTGAGCTCGCCAGGCGTGGGCTGTTCCGGAAAAGCTTCGCTCAAGCTGCGCGCAACGGTTTTGCGCGGGTTCAGCGCCGTGTGCGCACCCTGAAAGACGAACTGGACGCGATTTCGGAAACGCTGCCAGTCCGCGGCCGTGAACGAGGACAGATCGCGCCCCTCGAACAGGACCCTGCCGCTGCTCGGGCGGTCTAGACCCACAAGGAGCCGCGCGAGCGTCGACTTGCCACTGCCGCTCTCGCCGACGATCCCGAGGACATCGCCAGCCTGGACCTCGAGGCTCGCCCCCAGCAGGGCAGGCGTCGTGCGCCGGTCGAACAGGCGCGCCAACGGCGAATGCGCGAGCGGATAGCGTCGGCCGGCGCTCGCGGCGGCCAGAAGTGGTGCTGCGGATCCCTGCGCGTGGACCATGTCAGGCGCTCCGCCAGCAGGCGCGCAAATGCGCCCCCGCGCCCCGCAGGGCAGGCCGCACATGGCAATCCACATCCGCCAGGGGGCAGCGGGAGAAGTAGTCGCAAGCGCCCTCGCCTGGACTCTCGGCCAGGGGGGCGGGGGCGGCCGTCCGCAACGGACGGCCCGGTCGCGGCACCGCGTCCAGCAGCAGGCGCGTATAGGGATGGCGCGGCGCGCTGAAGATCGCCTCGGCGCTGCCGGATTCGACGATCCGGCCGCGATACATCACCGCGATCCGGTCGCAGAACTCCGCAACCAGATCGAGATTGTGCGAGATGAACAGCAGGGCGATCCCGGAGCTGGCACAGATGTCGCGCAGCAGCGCGACCACCTGCGCCTGAACGGTGACGTCGAGCGCCGTCGTGGGCTCGTCCGCGATCAGCAGGCGCGGCCGGCAGGCGATGGCCATGGCAATCAGGACGCGCTGGCGCATGCCGCCGCTGAGTTCGTGGGGATATTGGCCGCTGCGCCGGCGCGGGTCGTCGATGCCGACCTTGGCGAGGAGTTCTTCGGCTTGCTGGTGTGCCGCCTTGCGGCCGGGGTCGTCATGGCTGCGGATGGCGTCCACGAGTTGCCGGCCGACCGTGAAGGCGGGATTGAGGGCGGTCATCGGGTCCTGGAAGATCATCGCCACCTTGCGGCCGCGCAGCTCGCGGCAGGCGCTTTCGGGCAGGCTGGTGATGTCCTGGCCGTCGAGGCGCATCGCGCCGCCCACGATGCGACCGGCGCGTCCGAGCTGGTGCATGACGGCGAGCGCCGTGACGCTCTTGCCCGAACCAGACTCGCCGACGATCGCCAGCTTCTCGCCGGCCATGACCTGAAGCGTCACCCCGTGGACGACCTTCCGGGCTGCGATCTCGGGACCGAAGGCGATCGAGAGATCGGTGAGGGACAGTGCGGGAGCGGTCATAGCGCCGGCCCTCCGTCGCGCCGCCGGGGATCGAGCACCGTGCGGAGCGCATCGCCGACCAGATTGAAGCCGATCACGGCCAGGAAGATGGCCAGGCCCGGCCAGGTCGCGACCCACCATTCGTCCGAGAAGGCGAGCGAGCGCGCATCGGCCAGCATGCCGCCCCAGCTCGGTGTCGGCGGCTGCACGCCGAGGCCGATGAAGCTCAGCGACGCCTCGATGATGATGCCGATGCCGATCAGCACACTCGCCTGCACGAAGATCGGCGAGAGGATGTTGGGCAGGATGTCACTGGTCATGATCGACCACGCCCCCGCGCCCTGCAGGCGCCGCGCTGCGACGTAGTCCGCCTTGGCCTCGGCCAGGGCCAGGCCATGGGCGACACGCGCCAGCCCGGGAATGAAGAGCATCCCGACGAGCAGGATGATCTTGGCTTCGTTCGGGAGCAGGAGCGGGCCCAGTTGCACCGGCCCGGTGCCGAAGATGCCGACGATCGCAATCGCCCAGACCAGCAGCGGTATCGCCGCGAAGATGTCCATGAGGCCGAGCAGGACACTCTCGACCAGCGTCCCGCTGTAATAGCCGGACAGGGTCCCGACCAGGAGGCCGCCCAAGAGCCCAATGGCGACGGTGAGCACGCCGATCATCAGGGAGCCCCGCGCACCCCATACGAGCCTGGCGAAGATGTCGCGCCCCATCTCGTCCGTGCCGAGGAGGAACGACCCGCCGGGCGGCTCCAGCCGATGCTCCATCATCAGGTCGAGCGGATCGTGCAGCGGGAGCCAGGGCGCCGACAACGCGGCCAGGCAGAGCAAGCCGACGATCACCAGGCCGACCAGTCCGATCCGGGTTCCGGCAAGGCGGCGCACGAGATCGGCAAGCGCGGAGAGCGGACGCGAGCGCCTGGCTCCGGCGGCCTTAGCCGCGGGCGCGGTTTCCGTGGAGCGCACGACGTCAAGCATGTCGCAGCCTCGGATTGATCAGCCTCTGGATGAGATCGGCGACAAGGTTCGAGACGATGAACATCGCCGTGACGACCAGAACGGTAGCCTGGATCATCGGGTAGTCGCGCTGCGTGATGGCCGTCAGCAAGGCCCGCGACAGGCCGGGTATGTTGAAGACCAGCTCGATGATGATCGCCCAGCCGAACATGTAGCCGAACGACATGCCGGCGACGCTGACGAAGGGCGGCAGCGCGTTCTTGACCACGTAGCGGGCGACGAGGCCCCGGCTCAGGCCGAGCGAATGCGCGGTGCGGACATAGTCCTGCCCCAGGACCTCGATGACGGCGGCGCGCATCAGGCGGCTCAGCGCACCGATATAGTAGAGTGCGATCGACAGGGCCGGCAGCACCAGAGAGGCGAGATGGGCGTGCCAGCCCTCGGCGAGCGGCGTGATCCCGATAGGTGGCACCCAGCCCAGCTTGACGGCGAAGACGCGGACCAGGATCAGGGCAAGCCAGAATCCCGGAACCGACACGGCCATCAGGGACAGCATGCGGATCAGATGGTCCGGCCAGCGGTCTTCGGTCAGCGCCGCGATGAGACCGAGCGGAATCGCGCCAGCGAGCGTCAGCAGGAAGGTGACCACCACCAGCTCGACCGTCACGGGCAGGCTCTCCAGGAGCTCGAGATCGATGGAGCGGCCGGTGATGTAGGACTGCCCGAACCCTGACCGGGGAAGCTGCGCAACCCAGGCGGAATACTGCGCCGGCAGGCTGCGATCGAGACCGCGATCATGCTCGAACGCCTGGATCTGCTCGGCGGTGGCATCGGCGCCGAGCACGATCCGTGCCGGCGACAACGGGGTCAGCCGCGTCAGCGCGAAAAGCACCGCGCTGACCACGATGAGCACCCCAAGGCTGCTGGCTATCCGACCTGCGAACCACATGGTCCTTGCCTCAGCGCGCGTCGGTCGGGGCGACGTCGGTCAGGCGAAGCGTGATCCCCGTATTGGGCTCGAATCCCTGCACATTGGTCCGCCAGAGATTGAAGCTGTGGATCGCGCCGATCCAGGTCGAGGGCGAGTCTTCCGCCAGGATCGCCTGCATGTCGGCGAGGATCGGTCCGAGCGATGGCTCGTCGTCGACGCGGAAGCTGTCGGCCAGGAGGGTGTTGAGCCGCTCGCTGCTGTAGCCGGAACTGCGCGTCATCACCTGGTTCGGCGTATAGATGCCCTGGATGATGAAAGTCGGGTCAGATGGGCCGATCACTGCCATGAGCACCGAGGCCTGGTTTCCGGCGAAGACCTGCTCGATCAGCTGACCGGTCTCGAGCGGCTGGAGTTTCACCTTGATCCCCAGCCGCGCCAGCGAGGCCTGGATGAACAGGGCCGCATCGCCGACATCCAGCAAATAGCCTTGCGAGGAATAGAGCAGCTCGAACTCGGCTCCGGACGCGTAGCGGGACTTGGCGAGATAGGCCTTCGCCTGGTCGAGATTGAAAGCCAGTCCCTCGGCGGCCTTGGCGTTATACCACCAGGCCGAGGCCGGCGCCGGCACCGCCGAAGGCTCGACCAGGCCGTTGAAGATCTTCTCGGCGATGGTCTTGCGATCGGTCGCCAGCGAGACCGCTTTGCGGAAATTGGGATCGTCGAACGGCGGTTTGCGGGTATTGTGGATCATCAGCATCAGGCTGCCGAGCGCCGGGCGGCTGCCCCCGGTGATGCCCTGCGCCCTGGCCTGCCGCAGGCGGACATAGTCGCGGACGGGGGGCGCACCGATGATGTGCACCGACTTCGACAGCAGCGCAGCGATCCGGGCCGCCTCCTCGGAGACGATCCGCACGCGCAGCCGGTCCCAGGCGATGCTGTCCTTGCGCCAGTAATTCGGATTGCGGCGGAACTCGACGACATCGTTGGAACGCGCCGAGACGAAGATGCCGGGCCCCGTTCCAAGCCCCTCGGGCTTCTGCTGGAAAACCTCGTTACCGTATTTCTCGCGGCTCCCTGCCGGAAAGATCCCCATGTACTTGGTCATGTAGTCGAGGAAGGGTCGGAAAGGCGTCTTCAGCTTGAAGCGCACCTTGTAACGATCTAGGACATCGACGGATTCGATATTCGTCCAGACCGAGCGCCGCAGCGCCTTATGAGTCGGATCGAGCATGTAGTCGTAGCTGTACTTCACGTCCTCCGCGGTGAACGGCTGGCCGTTCTGGAACGTGACGTCGTCGCGTAGCTCGAAGACATATTCGGTTCGGTCGGCGGAGATCGTCGGCATCGCCTTGGCGAGCATCGGCCGACGGCGACCTTCGCCATCGATCTCGATCAGGTTCTCGAAAATCAGCTGATTGACCACCATGGCATCGTGATTGCCCTGGTTGATCGGGTCGAACGTCGAAGGGTTCGACGGGATCGCTACGACCAGGGAGCGCTCATCGGCCGCGCGTGCCGCGAACGAACCACCGAGCCCCCCGATTGTGACCGCTCCACCTTGGAGAAAAACACGACGATTGAGAGAGACAGAAGCCATGGTGATCCCCTCGTGGAAACGTTTCCATCGTTACTGGAAACGTTTCACCGACTGATCTGCTTGTCAAGTGGGTTGGAGTTCGATCGGCATCGGCAGTGATCCGTGATGCGCGGAAATTCTCAATGCCGATTGCGGGACGTACGGGAAACTGACCGCCGGTGACCAGCATAATTCGAATCGGGAAAGTGCCACCTTCTACTTTTTGCTGGCGGCTGATCAGTTTGCCCGAAAGCGGACCTCCACCGCGTCGGCTAAGGGCCACGAACGCCCGTCGCCAAGACGGGCGTGATGCGCCAACAGCTGACTCTCGCCACCCGCCCATAGGCGGACCTTTATCGTGATGCGATTTGACGGCCGCGCCACCCGAGATCGGCATCAGAAGCCGAGGTAAATTCGCGTGCGAGATTGATGAATTCCTTGAACGCGGCGGACGGATTCTTGCGCCCGGGATAATAGAGGCACAAGGGCGCCACGGGCTTCATCCAGTCTTCGAGGACGCGGATCAGGCGGCAGGCTGTGATGTCTTCACGGACGTCGGATTCCATGAATAGACCCAGGCCGATCCCGCGCAGGACGGCGGTCCGCGAAAGGCTGGCCTCGTCGAGGGTGATGGGGCCTTGCACGTCGATCTGGACAGGCTCGCCGTCTTTCTCGAAGTGCCACTTGTAGATGCCGCCATTTGGCAGCCGGATGCGGATGCAGGTGTGATTGAGCAGATCGAGCGGCACCTGTGGTCTGCCGTGCGCTTCGAGATACGTCGGCGAAGCCACAACGACGTAGGATCGTGCCTGGCCAATCGGAACAGCGATCATGTCGCTCGGCACGAAATCCGCGCTTCTGACGCCGAGATCAAAGCCGTCGGCCACCACATCGAGCAAGCGCCCCTCGGTCACGAGGTCGATGTGCACCTGCGGATATCGGCGCAGATACTCAAAGACCAGCGGCTCCAGGATTTCGCGGGCAGCAGTCGGGAACGCGTTGATCCTGATCGTCCCGGACGGCACCTCCTGTTGCGACATGGCGCTGTCCATGGCGCTGTGAATCTCAACGAGAGCAGGGCCGATCTGTTCGACGAAGTTCCGCCCGGCGTCGGTAAGCGAAACGCTCCGCGTCGTCCGATTGAACAGACGGACGCCGAGCTGCTTCTCGAACTTCGCGATGAGATTGCTCAGCGCCGTTGTGGAGATCTGCAGTTCCACAGCCGCTGCCCGGAACGATTTCCGACGCGCGACCGCCATGACGGCATCCAACTCGATGAGATTACGGCCGATCATTGTCCCGGATTTCGCAACGTTTCATCCCGATTTATCCCGATTATCAGTCCCGCTGTCCATCGTTAAGTTGATGTCCGTGGAAGCAACCGCTGAGGCAAGATCTCAACAGGTCAGCCGGCGGCCAGGTCTGCAGAATTCAACGCTGAGGATGGCAACAATGTCTCTTGAACTGCCTTCACCGATCGCGCGGTACTTTACCGCAGACCACAATCCCAATCCCGAAGCGATGGCCGATTGCTTTTCGGACACCGCTACTGTTCGGGATGAGAACCACGTCCATACTGGCAGGGACGAGATCCGTCAGTGGAAAGTGAAGTATTCGAAGAAATTCACCGCGACGTCGACGCCGATTGCGATCGAACGTGAGCGCGGCCGCACCGTCGTGACCTGCCACGTCGAGGGAAACTTCCCGGGCAGCCCGATCGACCTGCGTTATTTCTTCCGCCTGGAAGGCGACAAGATCGGCGAACTGGAGATCACCCTGTGAACCCGTTCATCAGCCTCGAAGGCAAGCGGGCGCTCGTGACGTCCGGCACCCGTGGCGCAGGCGCCGCAACCGTCAAGCTTTTCCGCGAATTGGGCGCCCGGGTCCTGACCAGCGCCAGGTCGAAGCCGGAAGACCTGCCGGCCGAGATGTTCGTCGGCGTCGATCTCACGACGCCGGAGGGCTGCGCGCAGCTGGCACAGGCCGTCCGCGAGCGCTTGGGCGGAGTCGACATCATCGTGCACATGCTGGGCGGCTCTTCCGCCCCGGCAGGAGGATACGAGGCGCTGACCGATGAGGTATGGCGCAAGGAGCTCGACCTCAACCTGATGCCGGCCATTCGCCTCGATCGCGAGCTGGTGCCGGCGATGACGGCGCAAGGCAGCGGTGTCGTCGTGCACGTCACTTCCATCCAGCGCGTCATGCCGCTGCCGGAAGCAACGATCGGTTACGCGGCGGCGAAGGCGGCGCTTGCTTCCTACAGCAAGAGCCTCTCCAAGCTGGTCTCTCCCAAAGGCGTTCGGGTCGTCCGTGTCTCGCCGGGATGGATTGCTACGGAGGGGTCCGTCCACTTTGCGGAGCGCCTTGCCGAGCAACAGGGCGTCAGCGTCGCGGCGAGCACGAAAATGATCATGGCCTCTCTCGGCGGAATCCCGATCGGTCGCCCGGCGAGTACCGACGAAGTTGCGAGCCTGATCGCTTTCGTCGCCTCGGACCGAGCGGGAAGCATCACCGGGACCGAGTACATCATCGATGGTGGGACCGTGCCGACGGTCTAGGCGGCCTCTGCCCTTAACGTCAGGCCTTGGGGTCGGGCTCCATACGAGGCCCTCCTACGCCTAGAGCACCGGTATGGGCGTAGATCGCGTCGCGTAGTTGCCGGATCAGCTGGTTGAGCTTCCCAAGGTCGCCAACCGTCTGTCCGGACGCTTCGAGCAGATTTGCGTTCAGGCAGCCGGCACGAAAGCGAAGAGCGTCGCCTTCCGGGGTGAGCGCGATGATGACCTGGCGCTCGTTCTCGGGATTGCGGGTGCGACGCAGCAGGCCCGCGGCTTCCATCCTCTTGAGCAGCGGCGTCAGCGTGCTGGACTCCAAGGCAAGCTGCTGAGCGATACCGCCGACCGTCTGGGCGTCTTCGCGCCAGAGGACGTTGAGCACGAGATACTGCGGATAGGTAAGCCCTAGGCCATCGAGCAACGGCTTATAGGCCCGCTGGATCGCAATCTCGGCGGAGTAGATCGAGAAGCAAAGTTGGTCCTCCAGCGGCACTGGCGGAGCGGTGGTGGCGTGGGTCATCGGCAGGCCCTTCGCAGCGGTTCACGGAACCGTGATCTCGAAAACATATATCGCGACAAATCTCACGTTGACAAGTGTGGCCGCGCATTGCAAATCAGATATCGCAATAACAGTTACTGCAATATTCGAACGAAGGAACACTGTCATGAACAAGTTTATCCGCAACACACTCCTCGCCGCAGCCGCCATCGGTAGCATGTCGCAGGCCGCCCTCGCCCAGCCTGCGAGCACGGCGCAACCTGCCAAGAATGTCGTTCTGGTTCACGGCGCTTTCGCCGACGGATCGGGATGGAGGGGCGTCTATGACTTGCTGACGGCTCGCGGCTATCGCGTGACGATCGTCCAGAACCCGCTGACCTCGCTCGAAGACGACGTCGCAGCCACCAAGCGGGCGCTCGAACGGCAGGACGGCCCGACGATCCTCGTTGGCCATTCCTGGGGTGGCACCGTCATCACCGAAGCGGGCGTCGATCCCAAGGTCACCGGGCTCGTCTATGTCTCTGCTTTGTCTCCGGATGCCGGCGAGACGACGGCCCAGCAATATGAGGGCTTCGCGCCGGCGACCGAGTTCGTCCTCGACAAGGCCCAGGACGGCTTCGCCTTCGTCGACCACGCCAAGTTCAAGGCCGGCTTCGCCCACGATGTCTCCGACGCGGACGTCGCCTTCATGCGGGACTCGCAGGTGCCGATCAACCTGTCGGCCTTCGGCACCAAGCTGAAGAACGCCGCCTGGCGCACCAAGCCGAGCTGGGCCGTCATCGCCAGTGAGGACAAGGCCTTCGATCAGGCGATGCTCGATCACATGGCCAAGCGCATCGGCGCCAAGGTCACGAAGGTCTCGGCCAGCCATGCCCTGTTCATGACCCAGCCCAAGGTCGTCGCCGATGTGATCGACCAGGCCGCTCGCCAGGCGTCGTCCGCCGCGAAGTAACGGCCAGCCGCGCATCGCGGTCCCCGAAACGGCCCAGCGCCGAACTGGAAAGATCGAACCATGACTGATGCCTCCGCCCCCGGCGATGCCGGGGGCTTCGAACGACGCGCGCGTGAAAATCAGGCGGAGCGCAGAGCCAACCTCAAGACCATCTACGACTTCATCGTCTGCGGCGCCGGTTCGTCGGGATCGGTGGTTGCGCGCCGCCTGGCCGAGAACCCGGCTTGTACCGTCCTTCTGATCGAGGCCGGGCCCGACGACGAAGCGGATTCCGTTCTGGACCCCGCCCTGTGGCCCACCAATCTCGGTACCGATCGCGACTGGGGATTCCAGGCCGAGCCGAATCCGCATCTCGATGGTCGAGCCCTCTCGATGTCGATGGGCAAGGGCCTCGGCGGCGGTTCCAGCGTGAACGTCATGGTCTGGGCCCGCGGCCACCGCAGCGACTGGGACCATTTTGCGGCGGAGACAGGCGATCCAGCTTGGAACTACGCCTCGGTGCTCGACATTTATCGTCGGATCGAGAACTGGCAGGGTCGGCCGGACGCCAAATATCGCGGCACTACCGGCCCGGTCTGGGTTCAGCCCGCCAAGGACCCAAGCTTGATCGCGGGCGCCCTGCTGGATGCAGCGGAAGGTCTCGGCATCCCTCGCTTCGATCATCCCAATGGCGAGATGATGGAAGGCGTCGGCGGGGCTGCCTATGCCGACATGCTGGTTCGCGAGGGCCGACGACACTCCCTCTACCGTGCCTATGTCCGGCCGATTGCCGATCGTGCGAACCTGACGATCCTCACTGGGACGAGCGTTCGGCGTGTGCTGTTCGACGGGCGCCGCGCCATCGGTGTCGAGATCGAACGAGCCGGCTCGATCTCATCGATCAAGGCAAGCACTGAGGTCATGATCTCGACCGGTGCGATCAATACGCCCAAGCTGCTGATGCTGTCCGGGGTGGGCGATCGTGACGAACTGGCACGGCTCGGCATACCCGTCGTCCAGCACCTTCCCGGCGTCGGCCGCAATCTGCAGGATCACGTCTCGTTCGGATGTACGTGGGAGTACCGTGAGCCGCTTGCGCCGCGCAACAGCGGCAGCGAGGCGACGCTCTACTGGAAGAGCCGGCCCGACCTCACCGCGCCGGATCTGCTCTTCTGCCAGGTGGAGTTCCCGGTTCCGAGCGAGCGGACGGCGCAACTGGGCGTGCCAGCCCATGGCTGGACGATGTTTGCGGGGCTCGCCCAGCCCCATAGTCGCGGTCGGATATGCCTGACGTCGGCAGATCCAACTGACAAGCCTGTCGTTGACGCCAACATGCTGTCGGATCCGCGCGACCTGGAAGCGGCTCGGGCTTGTGTGAAGCTTTGCCGCGAGATCGGCAGCGACGCATTCAGGCCGTTCGTCAGCGCCGAACGTATCCCTGGAACCGGTCGTCACATCGACGATGCGTTCATCCGAGATGCGGCGGTGACCTACTGGCATCAGTGCGGCACCGCAAAAATGGGCTCGGATGACATGTCGGTGGTTGATGCCAAGCTCGCGGTGCATGGCATTACCGGCCTGCGGATCGCCGATGGCTCGGTGCTGCCGCGTGTAACGACCGGCAACACCCAGGCTCCTTGCGCCGTCGTCGGCGAGCGAGCGGCCGACTTCATACGACGGCAGTACGGGCTAGAGCCCTGACTTCTCCATGCTAGCAATAGTCGAACCGCGATGCCTGCGCTTCGGCTATTGCTACATGAGATCCAAATGATGCTGCCAACGATCTCGATCTCGATCGTTGCCGTGGGCCGTGACCTCGACTAGCCGACCGCGAGGCGCCACATCCGGACATTCAGAAGCGGCCCGGAACCGGACATTCAAAGCTGAGCGTACGGGGCTGCGCGGCAATCTGCACAGCCAGCAAACATCGCAAAGCGTTCCCTGGCTCCACCGCTCAGCCCTCGCCGAAGCTCCGCGTCACCAGCCGGTTCAACCTTTCGGCGAATGCGTTCGCATCTGCCGGGCGCTCGCCGTCCAGGACGCGGGCAGTGTCGAGGAGGAGGTGTGCAACGTCGCTGCGCAGCGCGCCGTCTTCGACGGCAGCGAGAGCCGCGACCACCGCATGACGCGGATTGACCTCCAGGATCGGCTTGGCCGCGCTGTCGAGACGGCCGGCAGCATTGAGCAGGCGCTCGAACTGGCGATCGGGCCCCTTGTCGGACGCCACGAGGCATACGGCGCTCTCGGTGAGTCGATCCGAGGCCCTGACATCCGCGACCTCGTCCGCCAGGGCGTCCTTCATCGATGCGAGCAGAGCGCCGACCTCCTCGCTGGTCTCGGCGGAGGGTGGCGCCACGCCGTCGAGCAGCGGGATGAGGCCGAGATCGGCGGCACCCTGCGTCACCGACTTGAACGGCTTACCCTCGAAGTCAGGTGCGGCCGAGACCCAGAAGCTGTCGACCGGATCGGATAGCAGCAGCACCTCGATGCCGCGTGCGCGAAAGCCTTCGAGCTGCGGCGAGTTGGCGATCCGGCCGGCATCGTCGCCGACGATATAGTAGATCGCGGTCTGGTTTTCCTTCAGGGCGACGACATAGTCTTTCAGGCTCCTCCAGCCTTCGCCGGATGCGGTCGTCCGGAAGCGCGACAGCTCGAGAAGCTGGGCGCGGCGCTCGAAGTCCTCATAGAGGCCTTCTTTGATGACCACGCCGAAATTCTCCCAGATCGTCGCGAAGGCCCCGGCATCCTGCTCGGCGAGCTTCGCGAGATCGGAGAGGACACGGTTGGTGACGCCTTTCTTGATCGCGCCCAGCAATGGGCTGTCCTGGATCATCTCGCGGGAGACGTTCAGCGGCAGGTCGGCGGTGTCGACGATGCCGCGGACGAAGCGCAGATAGCGCGGCATCAATTCGGTTTCGTCGGTGATGAAGACGCGCTTCACATAGAGCTTGATCCGCCCCTTGCGGTCGGCGTCGAAGAGATCGAACGGGCGCGCGCCCGGAACGAAGACAAGTGCGGTGTATTCATGCCGGCCCTCGGCACGGAAATGGATCGTCGCAGCCGGCTGGTCATATTGCCCGGCGACGCTGCGATAGAAGTCGGCGTATTCCTCCTTCGAGATCTCGCTCTTCGGCCTGGTCCAAGGCGCGGCGCCGTCGGCGAGCGTGGCCGGCTCCGCTCCCGGCTTCTCGACCAGCGCGATCGGCACCGGGACATGACCGGACTGCTCCTTGACGATGCGCTCCAGTGTCCAGCGCTCGGCATAAGTCTTGGCGTCGTCCATCAGGCGCAGCGTCACTCGCGTGCCGCGTGCGGGCGCGTCTGCCAAGGCAACCGGCGCCACCGTGAATTCGCCCTTGCCGTCCGAGGACCAGGCCCAGGCCTCGTCGCTGCCGGCGCGGCGGCTGACGACTTCGACCTCGGCGGCGACCATGAAGGCGGAGTAGAAGCCGACGCCGAACTGGCCGATGAACTGTGCGCCGTCCTTGCCTTCGGCGGCTGTGGTCCGCTCCATGAAGCTGCGCGTGCCGGAACGGGCGATGGTGCCGAGCGCCTCGACCATCTCGTCGCGGCTCATGCCGATGCCGTTATCGGCGATGACCAGCCGGCTTGCCTCGGCGTCCGCCGCGATGGTGATCTCGAGCTTCGGCTCCGCGCCGAGCAGCGCGGGCTGCGCGATCGCCTCGTAGCGCAGCTTCTCGCAGGCGTCGGCGGCGTTCGAGATCAGCTCACGCAGAAAAACGTCTCGGTCGGAATAGACCGAATGCACCATCATGTGCAGGAGGCGGGAGACGTCGGCTTCGAAGCTGCGGTGCTCGGCTGCGGCGGTCGTTGTCATTCGGAACTCCCGATTAGATGAGGCAGAAAGGCGTTTCGGGCGAAAGGCGGCGTCTCGCGGCTGCGTGCCGAACTCTGCCGATGCCGATCATTTACCCTCCGCCACTCGTCCGTTGGATATTGTCCTGATCAAAGCGAGTATGGCGTTCAAACGCGCGGTCGCGAACTCGCCCGCGCCAGGCAATTGAGCCTCGATGTGAGTGGAGACGGTCTGCCAGGTTGCCGATCCATCTCGAGTCATGACGGCCAAGAGATTGTCCTTGAGCCCGCATGTTGCGCTCTCGGCGCTCGTAATCATGGCTTTGAACCGGTCGGAAGGGGAGATTTGCTTGGGGTCCTGTGGGCCATCGGTCATGTCGGATGCCAAATATGATAGAGATGAATGTAGAAGCTTCCGAGCGCGCTCGCCTAGGCTTTCTCGCGAAACCGATCGATCGCTCGCTGTGCGAGATCCTCCTCGTCGAGCGCCAGCGGAACCAGCGAAGCCACGATATAGGCGAGGTTGTTTCGCTCCTGCTCGTTCGAGCCTTCCGGAAACGACGGCTTGAGCTTTGCCCATGCCCTTTCCAGAGCGGCTTCGGCACGAGCCAGGTAGATGGGGTCGGTCAGCGATGAAAACGGCATGGCTTCCCTCGGCATGCCTGGAGATTGTGGCGTCGGAAAAGGGCGCCGCGGAAGCCACGGCGCCCTCGGGGCTCAATAGTCCATGCCACCGCCAGGCATCGCCGGGGCCGCTTCCTTCTTCGGGAGCTCGGCGACCATCGCCTCCGTGGTGATTAGGAGGCCGGCGACCGAAGCCGCGTCTTGGATCGCCGTGCGCACGACCTTGGTCGGATCGATGATGCCGGCCTTGACCAGATCGCCGTACTCGCCGGTCTGGGCGTCGTAGCCCCAGGCGTAGTCCTGCGCCTCCAACAGCTTGCCGACCACGACCGCGCCATCGCCGCCCGCATTCTCGACGATCTGGCGGGCCGGAGCGGTGACCGCCTTGCGGACGATCTCGATGCCGGTGCGCTGATCGTCATTGGCTGCCTTAAGGCCTTCCAACGCCTTGACCGCGCGCAGCAGGGCGACGCCGCCGCCCGGCAAGATGCCTTCTTCCACCGCAGCGCGAGTGGCGTTCAGGGCGTCGTCAACGCGATCCTTCTTCTCCTTGACCTCGACCTCAGTCGCGCCGCCGACGCGGATAACCGCGACGCCGCCGGCGAGCTTGGCCAGACGCTCCTGGAGTTTCTCGCGGTCGTAGTCCGAGGTGGTCTCCTCGATCTGCGCCTTGATCTGCGCGACGCGGGCCTCGATTTCGGTCTTGGAGCCCACCCCATCCACGATCGTGGTGGTCTCCTTCTCAATCCGTACCTTCTTGGCGCGGCCGAGCATGTTAAGCGTGACGTTCTCAAGCTTGATCCCGAGGTCCTCGCTGACCGCCGTGCCGCCGGTCAGGATGGCGATATCTTCAAGCATGGCCTTGCGGCGGTCGCCGAAGCCGGGCGCCTTGACCGCAGCGATCTTGAGGCCGCCGCGCAGCTTGTTGACGACGAGGGTCGCCAGAGCCTCGCCCTCGACGTCCTCCGCCACGATCAACAGCGGCTTGCCGGTCTGAACCACCGATTCCAAGAGCGGAAGCATCGTCTGAAGACCCGAGAGCTTCTTCTCGTGGATCAGGATGTAGGGATCCTCGAGCTCGGCGACCATCTTCTCGGTGTTGGTCACGAAATAGGGCGAGAGGTAGCCACGGTCGAACTGCATGCCCTCGACGACGTCGAGCTCGGTCTCGGCGGTCTTGGCTTCCTCGACGGTAATGACGCCCTCCTTGCCGACCTTCTGCATCGCCTCGGCGATCATCGCGCCGATGGTGCGGTCGCCGTTGGCGGAGATGGTGCCGACCTGGGCGACCTCCTCCGAGCCGGTGATCGTCTTGGAATGCTCGCCGAGCGACTTCGTCACCGCCTCGACGGCGAGGTCGATGCCGCGCTTCAGGTCCATCGGATTGATGCCGGCGGCCACCGCCTTGGCGCCTTCGCGGACGATCGCTTGGGCCAGCACCGTCGCGGTGGTCGTGCCGTCACCGGCGGCGTCGTTCTGCTTCGAGGCCACCTCGCGCACCATCTGGGCGCCCATGTTCTCGAACTTGTCGGCAAGCTCGATTTCCTTGGCGACGGTGACGCCGTCCTTGGTGATGCGCGGAGCGCCGAACGACTTCTCGATCACGACGTTGCGGCCCTTGGGCCCCAGCGTGACCTTGACCGCATTTGCCAGCGTGTCGACGCCGCGCAGCATCCGCTCGCGCGCGTCCTGCGAAAACTTCACGTCCTTCGCAGCCATGATTCCTCACTCCTTCAGACTTGAGGTTTCAGGTTGATGGTTCAGAAAAAGGGCCCCGTCAGGCGGCCTGCTTGAGGGTCGCGGCCGCCTCGACCACGCCCATGATGTCGCTCTCCTTCATGATCAGGAGATCTTCGCCATCTATCTTGACCTCGGTGCCGGACCATTTGCCGAACAGCACGCGGTCACCGACCTTGACATCGAGTGGGACAAGCGTGCCGTGCTCGTCGCGGCCGCCGGGCCCGACAGCGACGATCTCGCCCTCCTGCGGCTTCTCCTTGGCCGTATCTGGGATGATGATCCCGCCTTTCGACTTCGCCTCGGCGTCGATGCGCTTGACGACGACGCGGTCGTGCAGTGGCCGAAACAGCATGAGTTCCTCCATTTCCATATCAGTCACAATGTCAATGGGCGGCCCGTACGGGTCTCGCGGCAAGGTTCCGCGCGCCCTGAAGGCGCCTGCCCGTGCGATGATTTGGTTTGCCGCATTTTAGCCTTCAAGAGGCTGGCAGCACTTTTTTTAATCGAGTGCTAACAGGCTGATAAGGCAGCGCAAATGCAACTTCTGCCTTGCGGAAGCGTTGCACATGCGCTGCCATGAGCAGTGCAACCATGGAGCTGAAAGGAATGGCTTCCACCGACTTCGCCCGCCAGATCGCGGGCTACGGGCTGACCACTGCCGGCATCCTCTACCGCCTGCCGGATCACCCTTCGATCCTCCAGGAATATGTCTGGCAGGACTACGATCTGGCGCCGCGCTTTCCGCAGCTCAACAAGTTTCTGGCCTTCTGGGAAGCCAAGCTCGACGGCAAGCTCTTTCGCATCACTGTAACGCACAAGGATCTGATCGGGCCGGCCGATCTCAGCGCGATAAACGGCGAATTCCAGCTGCATTGAATGGAAGCAGCCCGCCGGGCTGCTTCCTGATCGAACTCAGGCGAAATTCCGCGGGTCCGCTCGGGGCCCGCGGGACATGAGGGCGACATCCGGAGCCAGGATATCCTGCTTCTCGGCAAAGGCGGCAAAGACGCCGCGTGCCGTCTCCGCCTCGATGTCGCCGCGCACAGCCGCCTGACAGGCCTTCATGGCAAAGCTGTGGGCTGGATCACGTCGTCCCGCGGGCCAATCTGCCAAGAAGAGGTATGCTTCCATTGCGGAGGAGATCACGGTTGGCAGCCCGAAGGCGGTCAGAACGATAATTGGCCGCTTAAACTCATCGAGCTTCATCGTGATACTCCCCGGCCAAGCAGTGGAATGTTCTCATCACCATGTCCTCCGATCAGGCTGACAGAGTCTCGGCGCCGTGCGACAGGCTCTCGACCTCACGATCTGGGCTGTCACCGCGATCGAGTGCGATAAGCGCGTCCATGACCTCGTCGAATGAGACCGGCTCGGCGGCAAAATCAGGATGCCTCAGCTGCGGGCATGAGGTGACCGCGCAGGCATCAGAGGCCCAGGAGGACAAGATCGCTCGTCTCTCTCCCGGCGTTAAAGCCCTATCCTCGAGGACATCTCGCGGCCTTCGATAAAAACAGCTCGGCCGCAGCAACCGATCGATCGTCGCGTCACCGCATACGGTTGAGGCAAACGGAACTGGAACATTCGGCTTTGGCATCGCAGGCTCTCTCAATGACTCCTTTCAGCGCGAAGAGCTTCGCGACGAAAAATCTGGGAATAAGCCGGCTCGGTTCAAGAGCCCGCGCAGCCGATTTGAAGTCCGATCGCGGTGCTAGCCGACTCTCGTTCGCGCCAGCCTGTCCGAACGTCTGTGCGATGGATGCCGGTAACGATGGAGGGCGCGAAGGGCCAAGTCATCTTCATCCTCGGCGAGGCCCGCCAAGTCGGCCACGACCTGCGCCAACTTTTCTCTTTCGGCATGGATGGAAGCGACGGGAACGCCAGGCCTGACGGCACGCCACGCGGTGTCCAAAGCGGCCTGCGCTCGAGCAAGATCAATCGAATCCAGTGATGAGAACCGCATTTTCACCTCCGCATTCTCGACGGTCAGAGATGTGAGGTTGGCCGCCTGAGGCTGCAAGCGCGTGACGCTTGGGCGGGGGGCAGCGAGCGATCACCCCTTGAAACGCATTTTGCCCTCCCTAATTCGTTGTCGCCGGATGCCGCTATCGGATCCTGGCGCGGGAACGACGGTCCGACTCCCGAGTGGACCGAGTTCGGCTCATGTCGCTTCGTAAGGAGGATGTGGTCCGGTGTTTGTTCGAACCCCTCCTACTCGCGTTTCGCGAGCTCATGCGATCGACCGGCTCGGCATTTGCCCGGATCGCTTCATCTCGCCTGCCATTGATCGATACGCCTCCGGAGCGCGCATGCGCGCGCGGCATCATGCCGAGTCATGAAGCGATGGAGGATGACATGCTGTTATCGGACTTTGGCCGCATCGGGTTCGACCCATTTCTGGAAATGCGGCGCATGCAACAGGAGATGAACCAGCGCCTGGGTGGTCTGAGGACCGACGCCGCTCAGGAGTTTCCGCCGGTCAATCTTTGGCTTGGCGAAGACAGCGTCGCAGTGACTGCCGAGTTGCCTGGGATCGCTCCCGATGATGTCGATCTGACCGTGCGTGAGAATACGCTGACATTGAAGGGCGAACGCAAGGCGCAGGACGATGCGTCCGTCTGGCATCGCCGCGAGCGCCCCAACGGACGATTCTCCCGGACGATCCAGCTGCCGTTCCGCGTCGACCCGGAACAGGTGGAGGCGCGCTTTGCCAACGGGCTGCTCGAAGTCGAGCTGCATCGACCGGAGGCGGACCGGCCCAGGAAAATCCAAATCAGGGGATGAATGGAGGCGAAGATGGCTCAAGAACTGCAGACAACCGATCGAAAGGTCACGAGCAAGCTCGACGGCAGTGAACGGACCCGCTCGCGCCAGGTATTCGTGCCGCGCGCCGACATCTACGAGACAACGGACGAGGTGGTTCTTCTCGTCGATATGCCCGGGGTCGCTTCGGAGGGAGTTGATATCACGCTCGAGAAGCGAACGTTGGCGATCCGCGGTTACGCCGCCGATCAGCAGCGCGAAAACTATCGCCAGATCTACGCCGAGTATGGCGCGGGAGACTATGAGCGCGTTTTCACGCTGTCTGAGGACATCGACCGCGATGGCATCGAGGCGTCGCAGAAAGACGGTGTCCTGCGCCTGGTCCTGCCCAAGGCAGCGCCGGCCAAGGCTCGCAAGATCGAGCTCAAGACCGCTTAAGTCATGCACCACAAGGAGGTTGACGATGCCAATCAGAGACCTGATCCCCTGGGGTAGCAACAAGGGGAGCGAAATCACGAAACGGGAGGAGGATAACCCCGTCTTCTCCCTCCAACGTGATGTGAACCGGATCTTCGATGATTTCTGGAAGCGGTTCGATCAGCCGTTCGGGGCGTTCGGACGCTGGGCTCCTGACGGGCCCAAAGCCGACGTTACCGAGATGGAAAGCGCACTGGAGATCTCGATTGAACTTCCGGGCATCGACCAGAGTGAAATCGATATTTCGCTCACCAGCAATACTCTTACCGTCAAAGGTGAGAAGAGGAGTGAACGCGACGAAAGCGATAAAGGCTATCACCTCTCGGAACGCGCTTATGGTTCGTTCTACCGCTCGATCCCGTTGCCGGGCGGCGTCGACACGGACAAGGCCAGCGCCGAATTCAAAAATGGCGTCCTGACCGTGACGCTTCCGAAAACACAGGAGGCGCTCACTCAGGTGAAAAAGATCACGGTCAAGGCAAACTAAGCCAGCCCAACCAATGATGCGGCGGGCACAAGTTCCGCCGCATCTGTTTTTGCTACTGCGTACGGGGCATATGGACCGCTAGCGCTATTCTTGCACGCGCCAGATCTTCTTGGGCCACGGTCAGCATCTCGTCGGCCATGTCGAGC
Source organism: Bosea sp. Tri-49 (assembly GCF_003952665.1). NCBI lineage: Bacteria > Pseudomonadati > Pseudomonadota > Alphaproteobacteria > Hyphomicrobiales > Alloboseaceae > Allobosea > Allobosea sp. Tri-49. The sequence goes on along the minus strand of NZ_CP017947.1, from coordinate 90,917 downwards.
GCAGACAATGCGGCTGGCGTCGGATTGGGTCGCTCGGCGGTTACACGAATCCAGGCTTGATCGATTGCGTCGAGAGCTGCACGAACATTGGCAATCGCTCGTTCAATGGAGTCGTAAAGCGCGATTTCGTCTTCGTTGTCAGTCATCGGACGTTCTGCCTATTGCCGGGCAAGGGCACATCATCGACATGAATTTAGCATTTGGATCGACGCCAACAACAAGATCGTTCGCCCACGATGAGGTTCGGTCGGACTTGGCGCTCCGTGCCCCGAGAGGGCGACCTTAGGGCTGCTTCGCCTGTTCGAACTCAATCGCCCTGGCCGGGTGCCGGTTCTGTGGACGGTGAGTTAAGCTAATCTCACCTTCTTTTCGAACTCGAGCGGGCTGATGTCACCGATGGTGGAGTGCCTGCGAACGGCGTTGTAGAACCGCTCGATGTAATCGAACACGTCGGCCCGCGCCTCGTCGCGTGTCCGGTAGACCTGCCTGCCCCCGATCCGCTCGGTTTTCAGCGATGTGAAGAAGCTCTCCATCGCGGCATTGTCCCAAACATTGCCCGAGCGGCTCATAGAGCAGGTGACGCCGTTGTCGGCCATGAGCTTCTGGAACTGCTCGCTGGCGTATTGGCTGCCTGTGTTTCGGCGTGCAAGTTTGGGTCTGACGCAATCTCGCTGACGCTCGGGATCATTGCGCGCCGATCAGGCGCGCCTGGAGAAGGCCGATCTTTCCGCGGCCGTACATTTGCCGCTTAACGAGTTTGAGACGGGTGATCTGGCCTTCGGTCTGGCCGTTCGACCAGGGGAGAGGATGGCCGCTCGCACGGCGGCTTCGTCGCACCGGACGCCATTCGCCAATAAGGCGACCAGACTTTGCGACGCGTGCTCTATCCGGGAAGCCAAGGGCTCGATCCGCCTCGACCTGCCGTAGTTCACATCATTTCGTCCGCACCTATTCCAATCCAATCGGTAGCGCCGTCAAATAGGCTGAGACAGCCCTGCGCCATTTATTGACGTTGAGCGACCGCCCAGACGCGGACGCTGTCGATCGGCCCACTCGCTAGACGCTCGCAGCATTAGCGGCGGCCAGATGGCCTCCGGCCCTTATTCAGTCGCGTCCGCCGTGCACTTGGCAGGCCGTTCCGGGGCAGCCCCGCCTCCCGCCGATCAGCGGCAGACCCTTCGGCCGTTGACGATCGCGCAGCGGACGACCGGAGCCGGCCTCACCACGACCGCAACAGGGCGCCGCGCAACGACCGCCCCGTTAGGGCCAACACATCCCGCTCTCACGACCCCGCGCGCACAGACGACGGCGTTCGCCTCCGTCGGAACGGCAAGCGCGCCAAGTCCGAGCATGGCGGCTGCCAGAACCAAAGCTCTCATGGCGAATTCTCCTGCTGGTGAGGCCATAGTTGCGGCCGGGATGGCATCCTTGACTGGCATCGAGGCCGTAAAGCCCAGCCTGCGCGGGACTCCGTGTATTCTGCAGGTCGACGCTATGGCTTCATCTTGACCCCGAGTTTCGCGCGCATGTCCTTGAACACGACGGCGATCGCCTCGATGATCTTCTTGTCGTGATTAGCCTTGCAGTACTGAATGACTTCATGCTCCGCCTCCTTGGCTCTCTTGACCTCGAGGAGGTGCCTTGGCGAGGCCGTTGTACCAGCCGCTATACCAGGCGGTCAGCATATCTGCATCTTCCTGGAAGGTTCCCGCGAGCTGAGCGCAGGTCAATTTCTGGACGTCGATGTAACCCTTGGCATCGGCGTAGGCGCTCAGCGGAGTCTGAGCGCTCGCGCCCTGCAGCAACAGCAAGCTCAGGGCCGATGCGGCGAGGGCCTGGCGGATCATCATGTCGTCTCCATTTCTCGAATTCTGCGAACAAGCAGCATGGAAGGCGGCGCATGCCTTCCCAGGAGAAGGCAGGCGCCGAACCGTCAGGTGAGTTTCCGGGCCGCAGGAATCGTCCAGCTGCCGCTGATGATCGACGGGTCGGTCTCGCTCGGCCAGTACATCCGCAGCATCAGGATGAAGTCGCCGGCAGGCGCGGGAAGCCAGTTCGACTCCTTGTCCTTTCCGGGCGAATCCTTCTGGATGTAGAGGTCCGTCGAGCCGTCCGGATTGGTTTGCAGGTTTTGCCGTGCGCTGACGGAGTAGCGATTCAGCGGATTGTTCACGAAGAAGTACTTGTCGTCATACATGGTCAGCGACCAGAACCCCTCGACCGGCGGCAGGTGCCCCTTGGGGAAGCGCATGACGTACTTGTTCGCTCCACTGTATTTGTGCCCGTCGGCATCCGCCTTCGAGGTCGGGTAGACCGCGTCCTGCGGGCGGTTGGCGCCGAGCCCGATCGCCGTGATCAGCGCCCGCATCAGGTAGTCCGTGCCGTAGATGCCGGTCTTCGTGGTGAACGCCCAGCCGTTCTGCTGCGTGATCGCCTTGTTGATCTTGAACTGGAGCATGATCCTGTCGAAGGCGATCTCCGGGATGCGCTTGGCGAAATCCGCCTTGAGCTTGCTCGCATCGAACGACTGGCCGGGGACGATGCCGATGCTGGCAAATCTCGCGAGCTGAGCGGCGTCCGCTTCAGAAGGCGGATTCGTCTTCATCAGCTCGCAGAGCAAGGTGAAATAGGACACCGCATCCATGCGGTTGACCTGGTCACGGACCGCCGTCTTCATGTCGATCGCCGGGTCGGCCTTGCCAGCCGGCGGCGTGTAGGGCTTGCCATAGGCGCTCAGCGGCACGAGCTTGAACTCGTCCTGGAGCTTGTGCACGGCGGCATAGTCCTCCGGCGTGCCGGTGCAGTAGATGCGGCCGAGCAGCCAGACGATGTTGGTCGACGATTTGTATTCCTTCACGCCCTCCGGCAGCGTGCCCTTCCAGCCGGGGCCGGTGATCGCATAGGTCTGGGCGCCGGTGCCGGTGGTGCGCTTGCCCGGGACCTGGAACACCGTGGTCCAGCCGTCGAGCATCGGCAGCAGGAAATAACGATCCTTCATATCCGGGACGCTCAGGACCCAGGGCTCCTTGCCGACATCGAAGAAGGCGGTCGTGTAGAGCGTGTCGGCGTTCGGCGCCGTGACGTCCTTGAACGAGGCGTCGGGATAGTTGCGCAGCTTGATGATATGGCCCATCGGCGCCCGGGTGCCAACGGGCTCGGCGACATTGGTCATGATCCGACGGGTCATCTCCATCGTCACCAGCGGATAGCCGAAGATGTAGGCGTCGGTCGCGAGCCAGAACTCCTCGAGACTTTCGCCGATGCCGTGGAACGCCCCCTGCTCGGCGAGCGCCGAGCGAGCCATCGCCGTGCCGGCGAGCAAGCCCAATCCGCCGAGTGCAGCGGACCGACGAGTGATCTTCATGTGTGCCTCCCCAGTTGCTAAGGAAAATCCGGAGGCGCGCAGGCGCCTTTTCAATGCCATGCTGATCAGAAGCGCGCCGTCACGCCGACGACCGGTCCGTGCGTCAGCATGTCGTACTCGTAGCGCGACCTGCCGTGCCCCTTGGAGAAGTCGACATAAAGAGCCCGGTAGCCGAGCATGCCGCTCCATGCCGCGCTCTGGGTGCGGTTGAACTCCCAGTTGAGATAGCCCATGGCCTGCCAGGACAGATCGCTGCCGGCGCCGAAGCCGCCGATATCGGCGCGCAGCACGAGTTCCGTGGTCGGCGAAAAATGATGGCGCACGCGCAGGCCGACCAGCGGGTCCAACCAGGTCACGTCGCCGGATGTCGCGACGGCGCGGTCGCGGCGCAGCGTCAGATCCGCGATCGTCAGGCCCGCCGTCAGCGCCAGGCTGGCCTCGGCGCTCTGCCACCAGAAGCGGCCGCCACCGTAGAGATCGATCGAGGTCCCGGTACCGGGCGTAGCGCCGTCCCAGCGGACGAGCTCATAGGCGAGCGCCGCCTCGGCGATGAACATCTTGAACCGGACCGAGACGGCCGCCGCCAGAGTCCCTGCGATATCAGGATGGACGCTGCGGACGCGGGCGCCGCTGTCGGAGATACCCAGCTTCATGTAGGTCAGATCGGTCATGACGGCGAAGCGTCCGTTGCGGGCCTCAAAGGCGCCCATCAGGCCGAAGAGCTCCTCCGGGATCGGGCGGTCCAGGATCTCGCCGAGCGAGGCATCGATCTTGGTGGAGCGGCCCTTGGCCGTGGTCGTGCCGTTGATCGTGGGGATCGATGGCCTACACGCTGATCGGTGGGACGGCAGTTGGCACCGTGTTGATCCTGCTGTTCCTTCCCGCGCTCTGCACCGCGTGGTTCCGCATCAGACCGACTGCGGCTGAGAACCGTGAGGTTTCGCTCGGGGAACCAGCAGTGCAACCAGCAATGGCTGCCCAGTAAGAAACTGTTTTGGGAAGAGATCGTTCAGGGTTCTGAGCTGCCAATGTGTTCCCGATCGTGAGGGTCCGCTTTCTGGAAGGCATCAAATGTCCGCACGTGGGGTTGGTGGGCCCAAGTCCGCACTACGTCCGAACAGGCTAGTGAGAGTGGATGTCGACCTTGGCCGCCCCTTCAGAAGCGCATTTCTACCCTTCCCTTGAGGGCGTGGTTTCTTGAGCGTTCGCCGACCGCGGCGGAATAGGTCAGGCCGAGCGTGGTGGCCTGGGAGATGCGCCAGTCCAAGCCGGCCTCGGCGACAACAGCCTCGCGGTCGATCGGTGCGGCGAAGACCTGCGCTGGCGTCGTGCCGAGGGCAAAGGCGGTCTTCGCCGTTGGGGTGAGTTCGCCGAAGCCATGGCGCCAGCCGAGCGCGGCGCGGGCAAAGAGCGGCATCGCGCCGATCTGCGCCTCGGTCCGCAGGCCGAGGGTGGTGAAGCCGAGGGTCTGCTCGGAGGAGAGCACCCGCAGTGCTGCCGCGCCGCCCTGCTCGGTATCGGCATCGGCGCTGACATGGATCAGGGCGAGCTGGGCGTAGGGCTCGAGCGCAAAGCCGCCGAAGACAAAGCCATAGCCGAGTTCGGCGAAGCCCTGCGCCACGGCGCCCGGGCGCTGGAGTTGCAAGCTGTCGCCAAAACCGCGGGTCTGGATCTGCCGGCGGATGTCACTCTCCGACCAGGAATAAGCCAGGCCGGCGTCGAGCCTCCAGTTGCCGAAGCGGGCGCGGGCATACAGCGCCGCATGGCCGCTGTCGAGCTTGCCCGAGGAGCGGCGCGCATCGAGATCGAAGCGCGACTGGCTGTATCCGCCGGCGACGCCGAGCTTGAGAGAGGAGCCGGGGGTGTCGTAGAGCAGCATGTCGGCGCCCAGCAGGGCGCCGCCGCTGCGGCGGCTGAGCCCCGCGGCATTGCCGTCGGCATTGCTGCTGCCGGTGCCGCCAAAGGCTTCGCCCCAGAGGGCGTGGCGGGGCTGCGGCTGCAGAGCCTGGATCATGACCGCGCCCTTGCGGCCCGACAGGTCGGCGCTGAACGAGGCTGCGACCTGCTGGCCCGGCTGAGTGAGCAGCGGTCCGCGCAGGCGCGAGAGGATCGCGTCGCGCACCAGCCGGCTCTCGTCGATCATCACGCTGACGGCTTGCGCATGCGCCTCGCCCGAGAGCAGGTCGAAGCCCGCGCGGGCCTCGGCCGCCGTGGCCGAGATCAGCGTGTCATAGACTGGATTGCCTACCCCCAGACGCTCCGCCGCGATCGCGATGAAGCCCTGGTTGCGGGTCGCGGCAATGTAATCGCCGCCGCTGCTGCCGGAACTGCCACCGGAGCTACTGCCCCCCGAGCTGCCACCGCCGCCCGGGCCGAAGCCTGTATCGTTACGGGTCATGGTCAGGGTGACATCTGTGCCGCCATAGGAGAGCGAGGGCGTCAGGAAGGCGAGGTTCGACGACACCGTGCTGAACCGGCCGCTGACGCCGCCTGTGGCGGTCAGGATGGTGTAGTTGGTGCTCGCCGCGTAGTTGCCATTCTCGGCGACGACCTCGACCGTGCCGCCGGTGATCGTCGCTGATCCCGAAGCGACGATCCGGTCGCCCTGACCGGCAGCGTTGATCTCGACCTGATAGGTCGAGCCGCTGGCGAAGGAGACATTGTCGGAAACGTTGAGTGTGCCGATTGAGTTGCCCGGCGCCACCGTCGCGCCGGCACCGGCGACGATGCCACCGACCGTGCCCGAGCCGCTGAGCACCGCGTCGCTCAGCACCGTGACTGTGGACGCTCTGAGCGAGCCGTTGACCGTAAGCTTGCCTGCCTCGATCGTGGTCGAGCCGGCAAGCGCGCTCGTGCCCGTCAGGGTGAGGTTACCGGCACCGCGCTTGGTGAAGGAACCAGTGCCGTCGATCGTATTGGCGAAGCTGGCATCCGTCGGCTGGTCGATGACGAGAGCGCTATTATTCACGATCTGGCTGACGCCGAAGCTGCTGGCCGAGCCGATCAGCGTGCCCTGCGCGATGAATGTGCCGCCGGAATAGGTATTGCTGCCCGTTAAGGTCAGCGACCCGGCACCGCGCTTCTGCACGTCGCCCCTGCCCGAGATCGCGCCGGCGAAGGCGATGTCGTTCGAACGATTGAAGGTGAGCGTGCGATTGTTGACGACAGCGCCGGTGATCGAGCCCGAGATGCCGCCATCGCCGATCTGCAGGACGCCGTCGGTGATCATCGTGCCGCCTACGTAGTTATTGGTTCCGGTCAGCGTCAACATGCCGCTGCCGGTCTTCGTCAGCCCGCCGCTGCCGCTGATGACACCCGACAAGGACAGGTCGGCATCGGTCTGGACGATGCCGCCGGCCGCATTGATCACAGCATTGCGCGCCAAAGAGAATTTCGCTGTCGTCCTCAGCGTACCGCCGTCGAAACTCAGGCCGCCCGAGGCCGCGCCGAGATTGGCATCCCCCGACACCTGGAGCGTGCCGCCATCGATCGCAGTGCCGGCGGTGTAGCTGTTGCTTCCCGAGAGAATGAGCGTGCCGCCGCCAACCTTGACGATGGCCGTCCCACTGCCATCGACGATGGTCGAGCCGATGCTGGCCACGACACCGTTGTCGACGTTGAAGGTACCAGCCGCTCCGCTCGCCGGCATGATCGAGAGCGTACCGCCGCTCAACGAATAGCCATTGGTCGAAAACTGCAGCGTGTCGAAGCTCACAGTACCTGCAACAATCACCGCACCGCCCGCGGCCCCGGCGAAGATGCCGACCGAGCCGCCCCAGCCGGCATTGGCGCTGCCGGTGTTGTCAGTCCAATTGGTGCCAAAGACGGACCAAGTGCCGGCCGCCCCGTCGACGGTGCCATTGCCGGATGTATTCGCACCGTCCCAGAACTGCATGGTTTGGCCGGCCCCGAGCACAACGAGGTTGACCTGCCCTGACACGGCTGTATCGACCTGCGCGCTGGCGATGGCGAAGCCGCCGCGAGTCGAGGTCACGCGCTGACTGTCGAAGCTGCCGGTGAGCGTGCCGCCATAGTCGAACAGGCGATAGTAGCCGGCCGCCGCCGCGCTCGCGTCGAGCGCACCGCCGAGCGTAAGGTCGCCGGTGACCTCGACGAGGTCGTTGCCGGTGACGGGATTGCTGCCGCCGACCACTCCCGGCGTGTTCAGCTCGAAGAGCGAAGTCGAGCCACTGTTGAGCGTCAGCGATCCGACTATCAGCGTGCCGGGGCTGTGGCCCGCCGACAAGGTGCCGTCCACGGCCACGGCCCCGGCGATGCTGCCGGTACCGGACAGGGTTGCGCCGGCTGCAATCGTCACCGCACCGAGCCCGGTCAGTGCGCCGTCGACGCGCAGCTCACCGGCGGAAACCGTCGTGGTGCCACTATAGCTGCTGGTCCCGCTCAGCGTCTGCCTGCCGGTGCCCTGCTTGACGATGCTGCCGCTGCCGCCGATCGAACCGGCGAAGGTCTGGTTCGTCGCATTGCCGAAGGTCAGCGTATTGGCGCCGAGTACAACTGTGCTGCTGGTGACGCCCGAAAACGCGCCGATCGTCTGGTTGGCTGCCGCGGCGTTGATGTCGAACGCCGCCGCGGCACCGGCGAGCGAGAGGCTGCCGCTCGCGGCGAGGCTGCCAACACCGTTCAGCGCGAGCGTGCCGGCATTGACCGTGGTGCCGCCCGTGTAGGTGTTGGCACCCGTCAGCGTCAGCGTGCCCGAGCCCTGCTTCACGATACCGCCGGTGCCGATGATCGAACCGCCGAAGGTCGTGTTCGGGCCACCGCCAAGGGTCAGTGTGTTGGCGCCGAGCGTAATGGCGGTGCCGGGTGAGCCGGCTAGGCTGCGGATAGTCCGGCCGCCGGTCGCGGCGCTGATGTCGAAGGCCGCGCCCCCTCCGGCGAGGTTCAAACTGCCGCTCGCGGCGAGGCTGCCGGCGCCGCTCAGCGCGAGCGTGCCGGCGTTGATCGTGGTGCCGCCGGAGTAGGAGTTGTTGCCCGTCAAGGTCAGCGTGCCCGTGCCCTCCTTGGTGAGCCCGCCATCGTTGCCCGAGATCGCACCGCTCAAGACGGAGCTGGCATTTTGCGAGCCAGCGGTCAGATGCGCGCCGGGACCCAGCACAATCAGCCCGCTACCGCTGAGGCCGTTCACCGCCAACGAAGAGCTCAGTTCGTGCGTACCGTCGATCTGGAGATTGGTCGAGCTTTCGACGGCCGCGGAGCTGGTGGTTGTCAACGTCACGCCGGAGCGAACCTCGAGCGTGCCGATGCCGGTACCGACGCCCGTCCAGGTGCTGTCCCCGGAGAAAGTAAGACGCGACGCTCCCGTTATGCTGGTCGAAAATAATCCTCCGCCGATCGTCAGTGGAGCGGCAATGCCGATCCGACCGTTGCCCTCCAGACGGGAGATTGTGGTTGCATCGCTCGATAGATAAAGTGTCGCATCGTTGTTGATTGTGAGGGACTTCGCCTGCCTCAGCACGACATTGAGGGAATGAACGACTACACCACCGGGCTGAACGGTCAGAGCCGTCAATGTCCCTCCGTCCAGGACAAGATTGAGATCGATTCCTCCTGCCCCGTCCCAGCCATTGAAGTTGATATTGCCAGTATCCGAGGCTGACCCGAAATACACGGTCGACCCGGTCAGGAAACTGTGAAAGTAGATATTCAATGAGTGTCCGGCGACAGCAGACAGACGACCAACGGAACCTGTATCCGCGATTACGCTGCTGCCAAGATTGAGATCGTTCAGGGCGCGGATGTGGCCGGCGGCCCCAATGAATCTCACTCTATTGTAAGGGAATGGATTATCAGTCGACACTTCGGCGAGGCCGCCGATGTTACCAACCGTTTGGGAAAGCGCAGCTTGGCACCCAAAGTTCTCAAGCGATATAAGCAGGGCCGCCAAAAGCAATGCTGCATGGAAATTCGAGCGATCTGACTTGAGCAGATAGACGCTTTTGCCAACATTAGGCCGGATGCCTCTGAGTTCCCCTGGGCGAGTAGCGGTCTTTCGCATGGCGGGCTATTGATCGGCTCAATCAACTGTCATCGGGCAAACGCATCAAGGCCATGCCGACCTCACGTCGCAAAGTCCAAAATCTGCAGGCATCCCGCCATGTGTCATGTCTCGGAACCGGCCAGCCGCGCCCACATGCTTGACCGCGCGATCGTCGCCCATGTCGACAAAGGTCCATGGCCCTATGCCGCCGGCCTGATCCGCCGCAGCGGCTTTCGCGAGGCTTTGGGCTCATATTGCGCTGCGATGATCCAGCGGCCGGAGCTGTCGTGGCCAGCGGACAAGTTCTTCGGCCAGAGGCTGCGCTACCTTGTCTCTTTTTCTCTGATCGGTCTCGATGCGCGCTGGCGCCGGAATGTCGGCGAGGCGCCGACGCTCGCTGCGCTCCAGCGCATCGCGCCAGCCAGCACTCGGCAGATTGCGGAACTGGTCGGCACACTCAAGCTGAGCGGTTATGTCGTCGCGAGCCGGCTCGCAGCAGACGGCCGAGCTTTGCGGTTAAGCCCCTCGATGACGCTGCTCCGGGAGATCGGCCGCTCACCCCTGGCTTTTCTCGACGCCTGCGAACGCCTGGATCCGCCGGACTCGCCAATGGCGGCGAAGCTTCGGTCAGATGCTGACGGGCTCGCGGATTGGCTCGGCGCCTCTTACGAGATGTTTCGGCAGGAGGACCTCTACTTCGCTCCCTTTAGCAATGTGGTCGAGTTCACCGGGCGGGATTGCGGTTACCCGGTGCTGACGGCGGTCCTGGCCGCGCACTATGCCGCGCTGGCCGGAGTTGCTCCGCCCGCGCCTCTCTCCTATCGGGGACTAGGCGAGCGCTTTCGCGTCTCACGGCAGCACGTCGGCAATATCCTCGCGAGCGCGGAACGACGTGGCTGTTTCATCGTCGACCGTGGTGGTCGCAGAGTTATCGTTTCGGCCGACTTTTTATCCGAGTTCGAGACTTGGGCGGCAGGCCAGATGGCACATTACCGCCTGCTGGTTGAGCGTGTATCCGGTACGCTCAGCTAAATGGTTCGCTCTTCGAATGATGAGCCAAAAATCGGACGACGTCGCCATGGGCCGGGAGCCCGCATCTCGCCTCAAAGCTGCTAGCGTCCGCTTCCGGGCGACGTGCCAAGGTTAGCTCGAGGCGCAACTTCCAGGATGGTGATTAGGGAAACCTTGTAGCGAGGCAGCAGCGCAATCAGCGCTTGGTTCTCTACCTCACTCCGGCAAACACACAGCCCTTCTCAGTTGTCTGCCTCTTGACGATCACTGGACTTTGCTGACGGCCGCAGCCCTCGGCGAGTGTTTGCCCCCCATCAGTGCTGCGCAGGCGGGCCGGCAAGTTGACGCAAAGCCGGGTTTTGTCAGTTCCGAGGCAGGCACAGAGATGTCGGGTGTACTTCGCCGCGACGCGCTCCAAGATCGGAAGGCTTCGCCTTGAATACGCATCTGCGATCGAAGCAGGGATCGTAGGATGCAACCCCCGCCGCCGCGACTGAGAAGCGCTCTAAGACGGCCTGCTCACAGCTTGAGAGCTGTTCTGGAAATCCGTTGCGCGGTGCAAACTGATTGGCCGGAGCAAAGTCGGCATCGAGCCCATCGACTTCGCGGTGCAGATAGATCTGCGCGGCGCCATGCCGAGCCAGTCCGATCCAATGCCAGGCCCGGAGCCCCGCTCGCGCCCAGCGCCTGAATCTGAGCCGTCGGCATGTGACCGATATCTGAGGCGTCGAGCACGCCGCGCGGGACTTCATCCGCGCCATGCGCGCCGACAGCAATACGTGCCCGTCTGGCACGGGCTGAAAGCCCGGGACAGTCGCAGCCAGAGCCCGCCAGAAATAGCCGGTAAGCGTGCTCAATCCCATAGCGTCGAGGAAACTGCCGGGCACTTTCCTTTTCACGGTTCCATCCCATCTGTAGCAAAGGCAGAAATCGAAGGACGGATCACGCATGTCGTGCGAATGCGAACGGCTGGCTGAAGCGATCTATCGTGAGATTGAGAAGCAGCTTCCGGACCGCGGCGGCGACTTCGACAATCGAGACCTTCAATCAGTGTTGATCGACGGCCAGCTTGATCTTCTGAAAATCGCGGCGTCTCTCACGAGGCGATTTTGCGTCCTCGCAGACAACCTTGAGACGGTCATCACTGATGGCTCGGCGGCCTCGGAGCGTGATTTCCGGCGTGTCGCGGATCGGGCCTAGTTCGCATCCCATCTGCTGACATGGCGGTTCCGATTTCTCAATCAGGGTAATCGCGCGCGAGCTGATCGTACAGGTCCTCGTCAGTGGCATCGGTAATCTTGGCGGCTGCAATCTCATCTGCCCGTACAGCTCTGCCACCATGGCAGCGCTGGAAAGCATATACGGCACGCGTGTCAGCGAACCTCACTCGAAGCTCGGCCTTCTCGCCGAGGACGGAACCGACCTCGGCATCCACTTCCCATTCGGCAAGCCAAGCCTCGATCTCGCGCAGCTTCGTCCTGAACCGGTCCCGGTCGATTTTCACCACAACATGATGCGGGCGCGCATCGGTCATCGGCACCTCCTTGAGGATAGAGATAGATCGGCAATCAATCCTCGCCCCCTTTGGCAGCTGCATAATCGTGCCGGCGCAAGGAGCACACAACATGCCAATCTCGATCAGCTGCCGCATCTCAGATCGCGTCTTCTCGCTCAATTTTCGCGACGCAATCGCAATTATCTTCTGGTGGCTCTAACTCAGGATCAACGCTCGCTCCGGCTACCTAGTCACGCTTATCCGCTTCCAGAGGGCGCGCGGCTCGTGGCCAGATATACCTTGATTTCGCAATCGAGAACAAACTAAGAACAATGTTTTGGCGGAGTCGAGCAATGGCGGCGCGAATTTGGGTCCGGCGGACGTGGCCGGACATCGACCATCTCTTCCATGTCGAAGACGAAGGGGGTGATAAAATCGCCGTCATCACGCACGACAAGTATGCTCCTGACGGCTCACCGCGATGGCACTGGGTGATGTCAAAGGGCAGACGCCGGTCCGTAGCCGAGTTCGGTTGTCACGACCTTGAGGAGGCAAAGCGGAGAATCCGCGAGAACTGGCGCGATGTCAGCTAGGTAAAAAACAATCAGCCCGCAGTGAAGCAGAGGCTCGAACGCGAGCTGGAGCTGCGATCATTTCCGCTGGTTCCGCCTTTTTGGGGCGCTCTGCCCCTTCTTGCGACCGAGGCCCAGACTCTTGGCCATCTGCGAGCGCGCCTCGGCATAGTTCGGAGCGACCATCGGGTAGTCGGCGGGCAGATCCCATTTGGCGCGGTAGTCCTCCGGCGACATGTCGTAGGCCGAGCGCAGATGCCGCTTCAGCGATTTGAACGGCTTGCCGTCTTCGAGGCTGTAGATGGCGTCAGGTGTCACAGATTTCTTGATCGGGACCGCCGGAACAGGTTTTTCGGTCGGTGGGGCCGCGGGCTCCTGGCCGAGACGGCCTAGCGCCGCGTAAGCCTGTTCAATGAGACCGGCAAGATCGGCCTGGGGAAGGCGGTTATGGCGAACGAAGGCTGCGACGACCATTGCAGACAATTCGAGCAGTTCCGTTGAATCTTTGGACATTATGCTTCCAACGTTAGTACAGACATCGTCTTTTCTAAGTGCTCGTTGCCACCCGAAGCAACGGCGATCACCACTTATACAGCTTCAAATCCAGGTAAATCACTCGCATTACGCGAGATACCCTTTCGCGCAGATTTAAACGTGCACCCTCAGCCTTCAGTGAATGCCTTTCGATCGTGGCGTTGATGGTTGACCATTTGCTCGAGCTGGTTTCGTCTTGGGCACGGGGTGCATTCGAATTCCGATCCCATAGGAATCGAAGACGGGTCACGCATGTCGCGCGCTTGCGAGTAGCTGCTGAAGCAATCTGGCGCGAGATCCTTAAAACTCGCGCTTTATTGATAGGATGGTGGAAAGCATGCCTCGTCACTGACGATTTACCGAAAAGGGCGCATAACAAGGCGGGGGTTACTACTTCAGATAGTCGGGTGGCGTGCTACAGCTTCAAAATAGTATCCTTGAGATGATCGCCAAGGGCGAATCCCTGGAGTGCACGACTGATCGCCTTTGTCGTGAAATAGAGCTGCTTCTGCCGGGTGTTTGGTGTTCCGTTCTTCGGGTAGATAGCGGGGGATTGCTACATCCGCTCGCAGGACCAACATTCCCGGATGACTATTCTGCGGGCCTCGATGGACTCATGATAGGTCCGCAGGTCGGCTCGTGCGGCTCCGCTGCCTATTTTGGAACCGATGTATCATCAGCTGATATCGCAACGGATCCGCGCTGGACTGATTTCAGGCAGCCAGCGTTGGCCCTTGGATTAAGAGCATGTTGGTCGAGTCCGATATTTGACGCGAAGGGAGTCGTACTCGGCACCTTCGCCTTCTATTTTCAAGAGGCGCGCAATCCGACCGCCCGCGAAAAAGAGATTGTCGCGTCTTGTACGGCCCTATGCGCCATTGCCTTAGAGCGCGACCAACGCGTGACCGAGCGCGAGCGCCGGGCTTTTGTTGATGCATTGACCGACCTGCCGAACAGGGCAAGTTTCGACGTTTCACTAGCCCGACTATCTTGCGCTGAAGCAGGCGTTTGGGCGCTGCTGCTTATCGACCTCGATAATATGAAGACAATCAACGACACTTTTGGTCATGCTGCAGGGGATGCTCTGTTGCAGACCGTAGCGGCCCGCGTGAGCGACGGCGTAATGCCGGATCGGGTGTATCGCATGGGTGGCGACGAGTTTGCCGTGATACTCCAGGGAGCAGATGCGCTCGCTGATATCGAGGGAACGGCTGGGCGAATTTTTCAAGCGCTGGCCGCACCTGCTGATTGTGGTGGGCACATGATTCTGCCGCGCGCCACGATCGGTGGCGCAGTGCTGGCAATAGAAGACGGTGACGCCACCACTGTGCGCGAGCACGCAGACCTCGCATTATACCATGCCAAGGAAACCGGGCGCGGCGGGTTCGTTCTGTATTGGCCGGGAATGGGCAGCGCCATCAAAACCAGGATAGAGGCGATCCGGAACGTTGATATGGCTCTCCGCGAGGGAAGGATAGAAGCGCACTACCAGCCCATCGTTCGGCTCGACACAAGATCGATCGTAGGCTTGGAGGCTCTCTGCCGACTTCGAAAGCCCGATGGCGAGATCGTCGCGGCGGCCATTTTTCATCAGGCGACGTCTGACGTGAGCGTCGCTTCAAACTTAACCGAACGCATGTTGGCCGCTGTCGCGTCCGATGTCCGTTCGTGGCTGGAGCAGGGTATTCCGCTACAGCATGTGGGTATCAACATCGCCTCCGCCGATTTTCATAGCGGCACGCTTTATTCCCGCCTTGAGTCCGCCTTCGGCCGGCAGAATGTCCCCTTGAAGCACATCATTCTGGAAGTCACGGAGTCTGTCTATCTCGGCCAGCGCGATCCAGTCGTTGCCCGTGAGATCAAAGCCCTGCGAGAAAATGGGCTGCGCGTGGCGCTTGATGATTTTGGGACCGGATACGCTTCACTCACCCATCTGCTCACCGTTCCGGTCGATATTATCAAAATCGATAAGTCGTTCGTTGATCGTTTAAGCCATGGGGATCCAAGCTTGACGATTGTCGAGGGTCTCGTCGACATCGCCCGCAAGCTCGACATTCGCGTCATCGCGGAAGGCATCGAGAATGAACGCCAGGCAGGCCTCTTGACAGACATCGGATGCAGGCTCGGCCAAGGCTATTTGTTTTCGAGAGCCGTGCCATATGCGGTCGTGACAGGACTCCTGCAGCGGTTCGCCCAGAGGCTCCCGCCACAGAACGATGTGATGGTAGCTCGCGTCGCCAGCTAGCACCGCCAAAATCGTGGCCAATTTGTCCCGTGCCCCAGCGAGAAGGGCGTAGCTTGTTCTGCTTGTTGAGCTCAAGGGCAAGCAGCTGCGGCGGACCATCCGCGAGCGACGAGCGACACGCCGATTAAAGGGCGGCGTGGGTGCCGATGGATTCCTATGGTCTCGGGCGCCTTGAGTCCGAGCGCTACCACCGCCATCAGTTGCGATGCAGTTCACAACCGCCACTGTAAGCCCGTCGCTGCCATTGGCATGGACATTGAACAGCAGCCCGATCGGTCATTGGGTTGCGTCAACGTGACACAAAGCAGTTCCCCATCGGGGTACACGCCCGAAGAACGGGCTCGAGAACTCATCGACGGGTTCACGACGACGCTACATTCGTCGCCAACCCCAATTGTTATGGTCAATCGAGATAAAGCTCTCGCTCAGGCCACTTTAGCCTTTTCTTTGGCCGAGCACGACGCTATCGCGGCGGTCGCAAAAATGTTCGATCGCCTTGCAAGCTCCGGTGTCAGGACAATCTCGACGGAGAAGGCGGCGGAGTTGATCCATGAAATGCTCCACGAGCCAGAAATCCCTGACTGACCGTGCAAAGCACCTCTGAATCCCAACCTCGCCGTCGTCAAGAAGACGCTGTCTTGTTGATGAGATCGATCCTCCAGCCGGCCGATGAGCGTGACGACTGGTCCGCCGAGGTCGTGATGCACGTTATCGCAGCTAACGAAACCGGCGAGGTCAGCGCCATCGCTGTCCTGGCGCGGCATGGGAAATCCCGGAGGAGTTCAAGGAGCAGTTCAGGGCACTATGTGCCCTTCTCCGCCCTTGCGTCTTGCTGCGGAGCAAAGACGCCGACGTGGCTTCCGACTGCCTTGCCTATTGCCGCCTGATCAAACGGCCGCGGCAATAAATGTCGAACCCTTGGTGGTTCGGTGGGTTATCAGCAGCCGCAGCGTCGCGCCGTCGGCACATGTGAGACGCAGTTGCTGAGCGATGGGTTCAGGGTGAAGCGCCATCAGGTCAGCCAACAACATGCCGTGGATTGCACCATCGGAATTGCGGTCGCTTAGGGCGTATTGAAGCGTGTGACGGGTTCCGCAAGGGAACTCGATTGTTCCGAGACCGGTCATTAACTTGACCTTCACGGCGCATCCTTTGCCCGATGCGCGGGGGCCGGCAGTTAGTATCGGAGCCTTGATGAACGGCGGCGGCCAAAATGCCGACCCTGTTCCCGATGCAGTAACCTGCATGCGGACTTCCGGAGGCCGGAAGCTGCCTAAACCTATGCCGATTTGCCTTGAAACCCCAGAGAAATCGGACTGAGGGATCAGCCCAACCCGCTCGCAGATGGCATATGGCTCCGTGTGCTGCGACGCGTCATTCGGAACAAATGAGGCGACCGAGGTATTGTGTAAAATGACGCAAATGAGTGAGATGAGGAGCCGATGACAGAAGTCTCGAAAAAGGGCAATCCTCTGGCGCGCGGCGAACGCCTCCAGGTGATGCTGGACGCCGTCGAGTTAGCGGCCGTGGACGACTTTCGGTTTTCGCGTCGCATGCCGAGCAGGTCAGCGGCTGTGCGTGCATTGCTGAGGCAAGGATTGGAGGCGGCGGGATACCAGATTCAGCCCGATGGCTCGGGCTCATTTGACTCGAACTAGGAGGAAAGCGCGTTCGCGATCCATCAAGGGTGGATTTGGTGCTGGCTGTCGCTATCAGAGCCGCAGGGGTCAGATTCCAGCTGTCCTTCCCCCGCAAATTCAAAGCCCATTCAACAGATTGGCGCCTCGTTCGCAACGGCGTTGGCCCTTCGAATCGCACCAAGCAATGAGGCCTCGGAATACGGTTTCCGCAAGAAAACTGTGTCGGATGGCATTTCGTCGCGTGACGGAGATACGCGACCCGACGCAAGGATGAGGACGATGGGAGGCCAGCGCTCACGGATGGCATGGAGCAACTTCAAGCCATCCATCGACCCAGGCATTTCAATATCGGAGAATACGACGCGGATATCAGCCCGTGTCTCCAGAAAGATAATGGCATCGTCGGCGTTCGCCGCTTCGATTACAGCGTAGCCGGCGTCCTCGATCACTGCGACCGTGTCCATGCGGATAATGGGCTCGTCTTCGACGACAAGCACGACGGTCTGTGTCATGGCGAGCTCGCTGCTGTGAGCCGACCTAACTGACGTCAGCCATCGTTGTTGCGTCGAATTGAAAAGATTATCCGTAATGCCCTCACCAGTTCGTTAGTCCGCCAGCGAAACGATTAAAACAATTCGACCGTCAGAGCGTTAGTCGATTCCATGCAGGCGTTGAGCGATCGTTGCAGCAGAGGCCATTGAGATCGAGCCACCACTGGCAATCGTCTGTTGGCGGGAGCCAAAGCTGTGTCTCCTATCACAGCCTGGCGAGGGTTCCGCAGATTCTCAAACGGACAGCGCCGCCCATTTCGAGGCGAATAATTCCCATAGGGATTGGTACCCGTGCTACAGCTTGTTCAAGAGGAGCATGTGAGCCCGGTCGGGCTATGCTATAGCCACGAAAAGTTCGTGGACCCGCTTTCGCTCCGAGAGCTGCCGACAGAGCCTGAAAGGTCTGTCATGGCCGATCCCATCTTATCGTCTCAGTCAGATCTGGCCCTCGCTGTGATCTCGTCATCCGATGCGCCGCTCCTCCTGCTCAACGACAGGCTGGAAATCGTCGTGGCGAGCCGATCCTTTTGCCGCGCCTTCTTGCTCGATCCAGCCGCCGTCATCGGACAGAAAATGACCGAAATCGGTGCTGGCGAATGGGACATCCCTCAGCTCGATTCCCTCCTCAAGGCCACGGCCTCGGGCTTCGCGGAAGTCGAAGCCTATGAAATGAACCTGCAGCGGATCGATAGCAGCCAGCGCCGCCTGATCATCAACGCGCACAAGCTCGAGTACCAGAACGGCGCCGAAATCCGGATCCTTCTGTCGGTGCTCGATGTTACTGATGCCCGGCGCAGCGAGAAACAGAAGGACGAGCTTCTGCGTGAGAAGGCGATCCTGCTTCAGGAACTCCAGCACCGCGTCGCCAACAGCCTCCAGATCATTGCAAGCGTCCTGATGCAGAGCGCCCGCAAGGTCCAGTCAGATGAAACGCGCGGCCATTTGCAGGATGCGCATCACCGGGTGATGTCGGTAGCAGCCCTTCAACAACAGCTCGCCACCTCGCAGATCGGCGACGTCAAACTGAAGCCCTATCTCACCAATTTATGCGGGAGCATCGGAGCGTCGATGATCCATGACCGTGATGCCCTCATTCTGGATGTCGATGTGGATGAGAGCGTTGTGAAAGCCGACCAATCCATCAGCATCGGGCTTATCGTCACCGAACTGGTCATCAACGCGCTGAAGCACGCCTATCCCGGTAAACGAGGCGGGCGGATCACCGTGAGCTACAGCGCGACAGGCCCAAATTGGTCTCTCATCGTTGCAGACGACGGTGTTGGAATGCCGAAGGCGGCCGAGGACGCCAAGGCTGGTCTGGGAACGAGCATCGTCAAGGCACTCGCGGGGCAGCTGGGTGCCGAGATCACTGTGACCAGGGCCAAGCCGGGGACCGTCATCACATTGTCCCATGTTGCCGAGCTTGATTCGAGAGGGCAGCCTGTGCCCGAAGCCGTGAGCGAGCCGGTCTGACGATCCGCCTTTCCAGCGGATCACTAACGCCAAAAACTGTAGTTGTTCATCGAATTTGATGTTTTTTCGTCGCAAAAGCAATTTATCCGGCGACGATTGACAATATTAATATATGCAGTTATGTTTCTGCCCATCGATATTTGTTGGTCGGTCTTTGTTATTTTCGCGCTTTGACGCGACTCTGATGATCTCCCCCTTTCGAAATCGTTCTGAATTCGTCGAGCACTCCGTTCGGCGAACGACAGGTCTTGCCAAAAGGAGGGTTTTTCATGGCCACCGGCACAGTGAAATGGTTCAATTCCACCAAAGGTTTCGGCTTCATTCAGCCTGATGATGGCAGCCAGGATGTGTTCGTTCATATCTCGGCAGTCGAGCGCGCTGGAATGCGCGATCTGCAGGAAGGCCAGAAGCTCGGCTTCGAGGTCGCCCGTGACAACAAGTCAGGTAAGATGGCAGCCGAACAGCTTCAGGCGGCGTAATCTAACTGTTTCGTCGATGATGACCACGGATGTACTGGCATTGTCGACAACAGCTCCCGGGAGGCCAAGCTCAATGCTTGGCCTTTTTTTATGTCCTCGGCGCAAGCCGCTTCGATCGGAATTAGGAATGTCTACGCAATCGACACAGCGCATCACTGCCGAGAACAATTTTATGAAGACCCAGACCCAGTCGCTCGCGCGGAATCGGATCACCGCTGAGTTCGACAGCATCGCTCATCAACGCGATGTGAACATGGCCAGGCAGAGGCAACAGCGTCTGGAGAAAGAGGCGGCGGAACGACAAGCGGCGTCGGTGGCGGTGCCGAAGAGGCGAAAGAAGACAGTTCCGTAGGCCTATGCCGCGCTACTTCTTCGATTTTCAACGGCGAGTCGGACCGCATCGATTTGGGTGGCCATGTCTTAGAAGATGAGGCTTCTGCTCGCTCAGGCTTTGCAGACTTTGGCTGATATCGCCAGTGGACATTCTTCGCGGCGGTGAAGCTCGCATCAATGCGCGCGCGGCGCAATGGCGTGTCAATCTTCAGGGCTGTCATGGCTCTCCACGAGCAATGGGTACGACTCGATTCGTAAAGCGTAAGGCCGGGGAAGTCGGGGAGGCTAGCGGCAGCCTTGATGGCGAGAGCTTTGGGGCTAGTCGATCGCGCGGATGAACTCGAAGTGGCCGCCTCCGCGTTGAGGGACAGGTTTGATATCGCCTTCTGGTGCGAAGAGATCGCCTCCTACGCGCTAGCCCTCGACGGCAATAAGCGGCCCTGCCAGGTGCGCACATCCAATGCCGGACATGCGCTATTCGCGGGCATCGCTTTGCCCGAGCGCGCTGCCACGGTCGCAGCAACATTGATGAGTGAAGGCAGCTTTGGCGGTTGGGGCATTCGCACTCTTAATGCCGATGAAGTCCGCTATAATCCGATGTCCTATCACAATGGTTCGGTGTGGCCGCACGACAACGCCCTGATCGCCCTCGGTTTCGCCAAATATGGTTTTCAAGCTGGAGGCGGCACGGCTGTTCGAGGCGACCTTCGCTGCGCCCACCTCCCAGGATCAGCAGCGCCTGCCGGAGCTCTTCTGCGGGTTCCTGCGACGGCGCCAGCGTGGACCGACCGCATACCCCGTTGCCTGCACGCCCCAGGCCTAGGCTGCGGCAGCGCCCTTTGCGATGCTGGCTGCCTGTCTGGGACTGGAAATGCCGGCAGCGACCGACGAGGTCAAGTTGATCGACCCGGTGCTTCCGACCTTCCTCTACGACATCACCCTTCGGGGTCTGAAACTGACGGGCTCCCAGTTCGACTTGCGCGTGCATCGCAACAAGAGCGACGTGACCATAAACGTCCTGAAGCGCTGGGCGCACAGCGACGCCAGCGTCGTGATGACGAAGACGCGGTAAAGCGCTCGATCGAGCACGGTGCCGCCTGCCCCTTATGAGGCGTGCGAGCCCCGACTCTGGCTTTCAGCGTAAGTCGATGTCGGTACCTCGATGCCGGATTTTCCGACGCTGCGCGGTGACTTCATCAGGTGAAGTTTCCTCGCGAAATAGCGGAACATGACTGGAGCGCATTCCTCGCAAGAGGAGAAGCGCTATGCCTAAAGACCGGGTGACCACCAAGGATCCGAGCGGCTCAGCCCGCCAGTCAATGGACTTCCCCAGCGAGCAAGCCGCGACCGATGACGCTCAGCGTTCGCTCGTCGACATGGTGAAGGAAACTCTTCCCAGTTCACTGCACGGCGTTAGTTGGTTCCTCACGCCATGCCTCGCCGACTTGCATCTCCCCCGAGCCCTCGTCGGCGAGAGGCAGCCCTTCTAGGCCGGCAGATCGAGTTTGTCTGGCGGACGATTCTACCTTTTCCTGCAGTGCAGCATGCTAGCTTTGGAAATGGCGCTCCCCAACCAGCGCCGTGCCTCTCGCCGGTGCAGTCGCTCCCCCCGCGCACATTGGCGAGAGGCAGTCGTCAATCCGGGCTTTCTGTATACTATGCTCCTTTCAGAACCGGCGGATGCTTCGAAGGTCGATGATCTAAGGCGAGCGCGTCCCGGGCCAGAAGCACGCCGTTGCGAAGGGCGGCGTCGAGCAGGACCGCGGGGGGAAATGGACCGAACTCGCAGTGGCAATCCAGATGGGCCGCTCGTCGGCGGGCCGCCGCGATATAAACGCGCCCCCGCGGATTGCCGCGGTCGTCTTCAACCGGGCCGGTGACGCCCGTGATCGACAGCGCGAGATCGGCCTCCGTTCTTTCGAAGATGCCCAGTGCCATAGCGCGGGCCACATTGAGCGAAACCGAAGAGCAAGCCTCTATCGTAGCCGGTGGCACGCCCAGCAGATGAGTTTTGGCCGCGGCCTGGTAGGTGACGAAACCGCCGTATAGCACCTTCCCCGCACCTTCTACTGTGGAGATTGTGTTTGCCAGCGCTCCGGCCGTGCAGGATTCAGCTACCGCCAGCCGTAAGCCAGCCCTGGTTAGTTCACCGACCAAAAGCTCGGCCATCAATGCCAGTTCCGGCATAGACGCGCCGGGTAGAACTTCCACTGCGCGCGACCGCCAGTTCGGTTCATTCACGGGCTGCTTCTGCGTCATCGATCCTCCCACTCGAAATGCCCGGCATATTGCACTCTGGCTTGTCGCGGGCTCGGCGGGCCCGTCGCTCGTACTCATCGCGGATCGCAGCCAGCTTCTCCTCGTCCAGTTCCTCGAGATCCATCAACTCTTCGCGCGCGCCTTCCACCTTAGAAAGGAGCTCGTCGAGTTTGATCTGCATCGCAGCCGTGTCGCGGTTCTGGCTATTCTGGATCACAAAGACCATCAGAAAGGTGATGATCGTGGTCGACGTATTGATTACCAGCTGCCAAGTGTCGTTGAAGCCGAAGAGGGGCCCTGACAGTGCCCACACTATCACTACCGAAAGCGCAATGAACGATGTCGCGGGCTTTCCGGCGTAGCGGGCTATGGTCTGCGACAGACGGGTGAAGAAAGACGACTGGCCGAGATGTGAAATCGGATCGGTTTTGTCTGGCATCGCGCACTCGCAAAAAATGGGCGGCCCCGGCGAACCGAGGCCGCGACAACGTCAGGCGGCCTTGGGCTGAGCTTGCTTGTTGACCTTGCTTTCGCCCAGTTGGGACAGCGCTTGATCGGTCTTCAACTCCTCGGTCAGCGTCTGATCGAAAAGCTTCGCTGCATTGCCGAGGCCGAGTTCCTGGGCCCATGCCTTCAGCGTCCCGTAGCGTGAGATCTCATAGTGTTCGACGGCTTGCGCGGCGGCGAGGAGGCCGGCATCGAGCGCCGGACTGCCCTCGAACTCCTCCATGATGGATTTACCCTCGTCGATAATGCCGAGGATGGCGTCGCAAGTCTTGCCACGCGGCGCCTTGCCGATGATCTCGAATACGTCGCCTAGGCGATCGACATGGATCTCGGTCTCGACCTGATGCTTCTCGAAGGCCTGCTTGAGCTCGGGCGATTTGGCCGCCTTCGCCATTTTCGGCAAGGCCTTCAGAATCTGCTTTTCGGCGTAATAGATGTCCTTGAGCGTATCCCAGAAAAGGTCGTTCAGGGTCTTCGGTTCGCTGGCCATCTGGCTCTCCCTTGTCCGGCTGAGAGCCATGGAACGAAGGGAGCAGCGCGCGGTTCCAGTACTAACTTGCGGCCTCCTTCGCGCGAGGCGCATTCGGACTGGAGATTCAATGCTAATTCAATCACATACTGAGTATGCGGCGGCGGCCGAGCGCGCCAACGCTTTGAGCGATGCTCCTGAAGATTCAGCTGCGGCAGAAGAACTGAAGAGTTTGATCGCAGCGCTTCGCCAGTGGGATGAGGATCACGCTGGCGAAAACAAGCACGGGCCCCAAGCCAATCCAGCCCCGGGGACGAACCGCAGCTCGGATGACCTTCCGGTGGCGGGCCTGCCGGGAAACCTCGTCAAGCTCAAGCGCGATTAACGAGGCCGGAGCCAACCGCCTGAAAATTCCTCATTCGCGGGAACATCTTGAGCAGCCTGCCGTTCTGATTAGCAGCCTCACGGCGCCTTCAAAAATGGGGATAATCATGAAACGTGCGCTTCTCACGATGGCTTTGTGCGCCCTGATTCCGGTCGGCGGCCTTGCACAGACGAGCACTACTTCGCCAACGCCTGCGCCGAATGCGCCCGCCGATGCGAACGCTCCGCTTCCCGGCGCGAATAGCTTCACCGAGGGGCAGGCCAAGAGCCGCCTGGAGGCGAACGGCTACACCAACGTCGGCGAGCTCAAGAAGGACGACAACGGTGTCTGGAAGGGCACCGCCACACATTCGGGCGCGCAGGTGACCGTCTCAGTCGATTACCGCGGCAACATCACCCGCAACTGAAAAGGAGCATCAAATGACCCGCACGATCACTCGAGCCTATGATGATTACGCCGCCGCCCAGGGCGTCGTGAACCAGCTTGAGGCCGCCGGCGTCGCCAGTTCGGACATCAGTCTGTTGGGGCGTCACGAAAAAGCAGACAATGACGACAGCAATGCTGGTGAGGGGGCTGGCATCGGCGCCGCGGTCGGCGGGACTGCCGGCTTGCTGGCTGGCCTGGGGCTGCTTGCGATCCCGGGCGTCGGGCCCGTGGTCGCCGCCGGTTGGCTGGCTTCGACGCTGGCTGGAGCGGCGGCGGGCGGCGCCACGGGCGGAATCATCGGTGCGATGACCAGCGCTGGAGAGGACGAAGACAGCGCGCATTACTATGCCGAGACTGTTCGCAGAGGCGGCTCTGTCGTTTCTGTCCGGGCTGAAGATAGTCGGGCGGCGGAAGTCGAAGCCATCATGGACGGCGCAACGCCGATCGACCGTGAGGCTCGTCTAGCAGAATACCGACAGAGCGGTTGGAGCCGCTTCGATGAGACAGCCACGCCGCATCGATACGGCGCAATTTGATGCGCACCGGGTTGGCTCCTCCGACCAGGTGTGCGCTGAGCCAGCTTATTTTTCCGGTGAACATAATTCTGCGTCGAACCAACGCAGTTTCGAGACGTTTTTACCGCAACCCGAATTCAGTGGAGTGTCCAATGGACTGGAATCGCGTCGAAGGAAACTGGAAGCAGCTTAAAGGCAAGGTGAAGGAACAGTGGGGCAAGCTCACGGATGATGATCTCGACGTCGTAGCCGGCAAACGCGATCAGCTCGAGGGCAAAATTCAGGAGCGCTACGGCATCGAGAAGGACAAGGCCCGGACCGAGGTCGACGATTGGTACAACCGCCAGACGTGGTGATATCGCCTGAGCCCGCACGCTGCCCAGCCGGGCTCCGACGAGGCCCGCCACCCTAACGGGGGGCGGGCATTTTCATTGCGAAGCCAAACGAGCGGTAGCAACGCAACCGCCGCGTTGCCTCGCGCGCCTGTCTGTGCACTTTGCGACCGAACCTGGGCCCGTCTAGTCGCCAAATCGATGCGCTCGCCGCACTATTGAGGGCTTCCTAGCGAGATATCGGAACCTGACGGGATTCGGAGCATTCCTCGCCTGAGGAGAAGCGCTATGCCTAAATACCGGGTGATAACCAAAGACCCGAGCGATCTGCCCGCCAGTCGATGGACTTCCCCAGCGAGCAAGCAGCGACCGATGACGCACAGCGGTCGCTCGTTGACATGGCGAAGGAAACTCTTCCGAACGGCGAGCGAGCCCACTTCAAGGTACGAGTTCAAGATCAGGCCGGTGATGAGGTCTATCGCGCTTCGCTCGACTTCAAAGGCCGCGGCCGGAGAAAAGCTGGGGCGCCTGAGGAACCCGCCGACGACTAGCCAGTTCATAGCCCGGCGCTCTCGGGATCCTCGCGCCATGCCTCTCGCCGACTTGCATCTCCCCCGGTCCTCGTCGGCGAGAGGCAGCCCTTCAGAGCCAGTAGCTCGAATTCGTCCAGAGGACGAACCTGGGCCTTTTCCCTCCGACGCAGCGTGCTAGCTTGATCTCGGCGCTCCCCAACCAGCGCCATGCCTCTCGCCGGTGCAGTCGTCTCCCAGCACCCATCGGCGAGCGGTTATCATCTCCGTACGCTCGCTTTCTATAATCGCGGACACTGAAGCGAGTTTAGTGTGCGGCGCCTGGAGTAGCTTGGACCCGGTACGCGGGCTCGCCTGCCGCGCTTTTATTCGGTAGCTCGGATGCTATTGCGCATGCTTTCGGCCGGTACTGACCGTCACTCGGCTTGCGAAAGCTGTTCCGAAACCGGGCCGCCTACTGCCTCCTCGGCCAGTTGCCCGATGATACCGATTACAGTGCGACGCATCCGGGGGCAGCGGATACGTGAGAAGGCCTTGATCAACTCAACTCCTTCGGCCGTGGCCCGCAAGGTCGCCGCAATCTCTTCTGAGGGTACCTGATGGCCGGAGACGTCTTGTTCAAAGAAAAAGGATGGCGTTACGCTGAGCGCTTTTGCAATCTGCTCCAGTCGGCCGGCGGTGATCCGATAGATACCGTTCTCGTAGGGCCCGATCTGCTGGAAGGAGACACCGACGGCTTTTGCGAGTTGGCGCTGAGTGAAGCCAAGGGTCCTACGTCGTAAGCGAACCCGGTTTCCGACGTACTGGTCGATGGCATTGATCGTCTTAGCCACTGCGATCCTCCTGACTGGATTAATACCGGTTCGCGCAGAGTACCGCGCGCGCTCTTGAGATTGGGCGCACCATTTACGAGGTTTTTTTGCCTCTGCCTGCAGATTGCGCGTCAAAAGACGCGCCCTCATGCCGAAGGCAATGGTTATGATCGCAGCTTATATCGACGAGTTGATCATGTTTTGCGCGGGCCTGTGGATGACGGCAGTCGGCCTTGGCTATCTGCCGTTGCCTGGCAATGCCGCCAACCAGCCCATTTGGGTTACGTCGCTGGCTCGTCATTTCAAGTGGATGGGTCCTTTACTACTTGTCATCGCCCTCGCTCTGGCGATCGCGTTCTAAGCGTCCTACCAAACCCCTATCAGAACCTGACGGCGCCGGCGTCCCGTGCGATCGGCAGGCCGGCGACGGTGAATGAGCTGCTGCCGGCGAAGGCGAGCGCCGCGGTCGGCGTGACGTCGCCGAAAGCGTGGCGCCAGGCCAGCCCGCCGCGCAAGGTCAGGTCCATGCCCTGCAGTGCGAACGTGGTCGAGGCGCGTAGGCCCAGCGTCGAGTAGCCGAGGCTGGTGTCGTCGCTGCGGCCGTCAGCGCCGCGGCGCCACCGGTCTCCGTCAGCCCGTCCGTATGCAGGTTGACATAGGCCAGGCCGGCGAAGGGCTCCAGCGCCACCTTGGCCCCGGCCGCCGCTGGCATATGGGGTATCATCTCCTCGGAACATTTTACAAGGATTCTAAGTTGGGACCTCGATCTGGGGGGTCACCAGGAGTCGACTCATGAAGAAGATCATTCTCGCGGCCGCAATCGCACTGGCTCCGGTCGCGGCATTCGCACAAAATCCCCAAGGCGCCCAGGGTGGTGCGGCTGGCGGCGCGGCCGCTGGAGCTGTCGGCGGCGCGGTCGTTGGCGGGCCGGTCGGGGCGGTCGTCGGCGGCGTGGGCGGAGCCGTCGTCGGCGGCATCATCGGGGACAACACGCCGCGGTTCAAAACCTATGTGACCGAACAGCGCGTTCCCTCCTACACCTATGCCGAAGAAGTCCGTGTCGGCGCGGTGCTGCCAGAGCGGGGCGTGACCTATCGCGAGGTCCCTGCGGAGTATGGCGCAAAGGGTTATCGGTATACGGTGGTGAACAATCGAACCGTGCTGGTCGAACCAAAATCGCGCAAGGTCGTCCAGATCATCGACTGAGCAAAGTGGGCCCCGCATCGCCTTTTGCGGGGCTCGTTCTTTCACAGGTCGAGCGGCAACTTCGAAGGTGCCTCCGTCCCTCAGTCAGCAGGGACATGCTTCCACTTTTTCTTCGAGGTGCCGGCGCCTGAGTTCAGGGAGGATTCCATGAAACAATTTGCTGGCATCGCCACCATTGCGATCATGGCCCACGCTGGGGTCGCATGGGCACAACCAGTCATCGTGGCCCCGGGGGATGGGCCAGTCCGGGTGGAGCGTCCACCGCGCGAAGCCCCGGGGCGCGCGCTTGATCCAGATCGGGCCCCGACACAGCGCACGGAATCGCCGGCCATTGAGCGCCGCGACATCCAGCCAAGCCAGGACCCGCAGCGCGGCCCGACCCAGCGACGCGATCGGGACCAGGCTCAGCGCGAGCGGCCCGATCAGGCTCCGAGCCCGCGCGCTCAGCAGGAGCAGCGGCGAGACGAGCAGCTGCAACGCGATCAGGCACAGCGCGAGCGACAGGATGATCGCAACGGCCGCAGATCGTCTGATCAGGCGCAGCCCGAGAATCGTACGCCTCAGTCTCCTGAAACTGCCCAGCCGCAGCGGCCGGAGGGTCGGCCGAGTACACCCAGTACGGCCCAGTCGGCTCCAAAGCAGGACGATCAGCAGAGGCCGGCCACCAATGCACAGCGGCCGGTCACGACGCAGCCCGGGGGAACCATCCAACAACCTGCTCAGAACCGCGCTTTGCCAAGCGGCCAGAACAGCGACAACGCCCAGGTAGGGGCCGGCGACAATCAACGCATCGCCGACACGGTCCGCCAGCGTGTTGAGCGTAACGAGGTCCGCCCTGTCCAGAATCTCGGGGTTTCCGTCTCCGTCGGCGCCGAATTGCCGTCGCGCGTCCAACTACAGCCATTGCCAAGTGATATTGCTGCGATCCGGCCGCAATACCGTGACTATCGCTATACAGTCTCGGAGCGGGACATCGTCATCGTCGATCCGCGCAGCCGGCGCATTGTGGAGGTGATCGATCGTGGCGGCGGCGGTAGAGGTGGCAGCGTCGACATATACGCGGCCTTCGAGCGTCGGCGTGATGTCCGGCGCTGGAACCGGCCGGATACGGTGGTTTTCCGCCAAGGCGCCATCCTGCCAGTCGGCGTGCCCTATTACGACCTTCCCGACGAGGTGATCGCGCGTCATCCGGATTGGCGCGGCTACCAGTACGTCATGACGGAGAGCGAGGAGGTGGCGGTCGTTGAGCCGCGCACACGCCGCATCGTCGATGTTGTCGACAAGAACGCTCCGCGCTCGGCGGCCGCAGCACCTGCCGACGCGAGGGCGGCAGCCAGTCCAGCTGCGTCGAACGGGACAACGGACCGGCACGAACTTGCGCGAATGATCCTGGCCGATGCCCGTCCAGGCGAAATCCAGGGTGTCGACGGCTTGAAGGGTGCGGTCCTGCCGACGCAGGTTGTCTTGCGACCGCTTCCTCCGGAGGTCGAGCAGCAGGACCAGCAGTTGCGCGGCCTTCACTACGCGCTGATCGGCGACGACGTGCTGATCGTTGACCCGAAAAGTCGTGAGATCGTTGTCGTGATCGAGTGATTTGAGAGCGGCCCCGTGTGCCTGCGCGGGGCCACTTGATTCTTTGCCTGTTTGTCGCTTGCGCGCTTCCAGCAGGCCAATGTTAACGAGGATGGTTATGTCTAAGAAGAGGCTTGTAGAAGTCAGGCTTCTCGATCGGTTACTCGATATTGTCGCCGAAGAAGGATTGGTCGATCGGGTAAAGCTGGAGCCGACGGCAACGCTCGATGAAGCCGGCTTGACGATGGACGATCTCATCCTGATCGCCAACAAAATTGAACGAGAGTTCGATAGGGATCTGCTTCATGATGAAGAGCTGGAGAGCGTCCAGACCGTTGGCGGGTTGCTCGATCTCATCGCGACGCGGATCACAATCAGTTCGGACGCGCTCGGAGAATCTGCTCCATACGCTCCAGATCGGTCTTCAAAGCATCTGCGCCAGCCTGACCGCGAATAGTCGCGAGCGGCCGGGCGTCGCGACCATCCTCCGGGTTGCCCGAACCGTTCATGAAGCGTAGCCGTTGGGCGGGTGGCATGCGAAGCAGAGTATCGACTTCGCACTTCCGCGCCCATTCGCTCGACCAGGTCGAGACCTCGCGAGACCGGCGAGATGGGAATAAACAAGCGGTGCGTGGCGCGATGGGATGTCATGATCGTTTATCGTCGTCAGTTTGCGTCACCCGGTACACCGCAACGAAATAGGCGACTAGAACTGCAATGACGACGCCGATGGTCGCACGCGTCCACATGGTCGTTTCCACGGCTGCCTCCTATCGAAACGAGGCCATCCCGATTGCGGCAAGGATCGCGGCGATGAGCAAACCCCAAATCACGAGCGCCGGCATCAGGGGCACCGCGTCAGCGTTAGCCCAGTCGATTCGATCTCGAACAGGCAATCGTCGATGAAGCGCACCGGGGTGCCGTTTTCATTCGAAAGACAATGACCGTGTGGCGCTTGCCGTCCTCGTCCCGGCACAGCTCGCGGTGGAGTACTTGGGGGTTGTAAGCGGGTCTGCTGACGATTTTTTGCCTGAGCCTGGCGTGCTTCGGTTGGGTGCGCAACGGAATCTTCTGACCGTAATTCTGGAGCTCTGCGAAGGTTTCTCTGTTCCAATCGGAACTTTCTGCGCCCAATTGTGTTGATGACCTGCGCCACGCCCATCAGCGCCAAGGCCTTGCAGCTGCCTCGATGGGCAGGGGTCCAAGAATGGACGAGGCCCGTATCGAACATGTCGCCAGAGCACTTTGTCGAGCTGCCCGGATGGACCCGGATGCCATGGTCGACGCTGAAGACGATACTCCCTTCTTTTGCTCGATAGCGCCGGCGATTGCAGGCAAGCCGGCATGGCATCGTTTCAGGCCGGCCGCCCAAACCGTCTGCGAAGCGCGAGATTTCTTCTCGGTCGGCAGTCCACCGCAGATGAGAGCTTGAGCGTCGGTCGAGTATGACTGTGAGTTACATCGAGTGGTGTTGGATATGACAACGCGACTATCTCAACGAGGCTAACGAGCTTGTTCCGGTGTGGCACTGAAGCCGTGCAGCACCCACTCGATCTGAGCTTTTGGATTGGAGCACTCGGCCGTGATTTCGGCTGGCGGGATACCGCGGGCGTTCGCCTCAATCAAAAGACGAATCGCTAACATCTTAGCGTCTCCCGGTCCTGTCCTGACGTTTTCGGTGATCCAGCTGTCGACGAAGCATCGTGCGCGCAGAGACATTTGTAGGGCCCTCCCGATTCGTCGCCTATTCCTGCGCAGCCTCGTAGCCATCCTGCATATGACTACTCCGGCTGAGCTTCTTCGGCCTCGGGCGA
This sequence comes from Bosea sp. Tri-49, assembly GCF_003952665.1. Taxonomy (NCBI): domain Bacteria; kingdom Pseudomonadati; phylum Pseudomonadota; class Alphaproteobacteria; order Hyphomicrobiales; family Alloboseaceae; genus Allobosea; species Allobosea sp. Tri-49. The sequence goes on along the minus strand of NZ_CP017947.1, from coordinate 60,395 downwards.
CCCTTGGGCCTCCATTCGCGGCCCAGCGACCGAGCTGGATGGACGTGTCGCCCACCATACGGCTGCGAAGTAACCTCCCATAAATGCCGCGAGTGCAGCGATTGTCGCAAACGTCCACATAGCATTCGAATCCCGAGAACCGGACGAACCTCGCCAGCGAAGCTGACGAGGCCCGGACAGCGCCCCTAAAAGGCGAGCTTCAGAACATCACTGGATGATCTGAACGACCCGCCGGGTCGACGGCTCGACAAGCACAACATGGTTGTCGGTGTAGACATAGCGGTACTTGGTGACGCTCGGACCCCAATCATTGGGAGCGGTGTGAAGCTCGACATCGCTCGGAAGGGTGGCGCCGACGGTGACATTCTCCTTGATCGTCACCGGCTTCATCTTCTCCTTGACCACGTACTCCTTGATACGGGTCTGCTCGGGCTGGCCGATCATGACGGTGGTCTGGGCCACGACGGCGGAGCTCGCGACGAGAGCGGACGCGGCGACGAGGCCGAGAAGTGAGCGGTTCATGTTTATTCTCCTGGTTGGGCGCCTTGGCGGCGCCATGGAGAACAACGCGGGCTCAAGTTCACAGTTCCGAATTCTTCTAATTAAAAGACGCTCAACAGGATACATAAAAGGATGGATGCAGCTGCAAACGGCAGTTGATCGGTCGCGTCGCTTAGCAAAGCGGTTCGCTTTCATCGGACGCGCCAGTTCCTCCCGTACCCCTCTTACTCCTTTTTTCCAATTAGACGGTTGAAAGCCTCCGTGATGGGATTTCGGGGCCTACGCGGCCCGGTGGGTGGGTTTCCGTTCGGCGCTGCGTCACTGATTTGCGATTCCCCGATAACCCATTCCCGGTCATCGCTTCCTCTCACGCGATACTGGGGCTCGCCGTCAGCTTGAAACGGCAGCAGGCGCGTGACCTCATACAAGCCGACTGCATCATGGTCGTGGAAACCAAATGCAAGGCGGACCTGGTCTCCGACTCCATAACGATGCCCCATTTTCCGCTCCCCTGTGCAAAGCCTCAGAAGGTGCCCGCACTTCACTCATCAGACTGGATGCTCCTTCGGCCCGTCGGTTCAATCTCGAAAATGCACTCGTCGATGCACTTCACCGCTGTGCCGTCATCCAGCGCGTGTGGTGGTGCCCCCTTGGAAGGGGTACGGCCGGTAGGCGACCACAGTGTAGCGGTTGCCGTCTTGGTCTTGGCAGAACTCGCGATAGAGCTTCAGATGGGCTGGATTGAGGTGAGCCGCGACCTTGGCATTTAGCCCGGATCGCTTCGGCTGGGTACGCGTGACAACCTCCAACGCAACTATCGGAAGCTCAACCGCCAGGGGTCCTTGACGTTCCACCTACTGCGTCGTCACCAAATTCGCCAGCTGCGCATCAGCTTCGAGCAGCAGGGTCTGCAATCGAGCAACCGTCACGGCCGACAGCTTGAGCTCAAGGTCGTTCAGCTCGCCATCCATGGTGAATCTCAGAATGGCTCCCTCCGTCGGATTGGCGCTCACGGTTATGCTCGCGATATCGACTACCTGGAAGAGCAGCGCAGGTTTCCTCGTCATGGCCTTCCCCAATGGCCCGGACTGTTAAAGGTGTGAGCCCGGCCTAACTCAGGCCGGGCAAGAGTGACTTAGGCGCGTCCCTGCGGACCTTCCTTGTAAGATGCTGTGAACGCGACAGCGTCTGGTGCCATGATGTCATACTTTTCGGCGAGCGTTACGAAGATGCCGCGGACGGTCTCCGCATCGACGTCACCGCGCATGGCCGCGAGGCAAGCCTTTATTGCGAATTGATGGGCAGGGTCGCGCTTGCTGGGCGGCCAGTCGACCAAAAACATATAGGCCTCCATGACCGACGAGATTGCCGCTGGATGACCTAGCCCGACCAGAATGACGACTGGACGTTTAAAGTGCTCCGTGTTCATCGGTCGCGGCCCTCCCCAAAGCGTGCGACGATCGGCGCTGTTGCCATAGCCATATCCTCCGAAAAGCAACATGGATCCGGGACTTTTGCCCTCATTTTCTCTGAGGGCGGCGATTGATTTTGGTATTCATTCGCCTCTTCGCAAGCCCTGCATCCTGTCCTTTTGAATCTTTTCCCGGCTCAGGAACGACGCTCTTCCGCCAACGTTGAGTCGCCAGTACTGTTGCGTTGTGTGGTGTTGAGTATGGCGAGGCAGCCGCGTCGTGTCCTGAAGGCTATGGCTACCGGCGAGGCGCTACGAAGCGCACCCGTCAAACCGCGGCGCGGCGCTGCTAAGCCCGATCTCTTCGCTGATCCGATGCCGGCGCGGATCGAGCCGTGTCTCGCTCTATTGCAATCCAAGGCGCCGACAGGTCCGAACTGGGCCTTCGAGGTGAAGTGGGACGGCTACCGCTTGGCCGTCCATCGTGATGCCTCTGGCGTGCGGATCATCACCCGCGGCGGCCATGACTGGACGCACCGCTTCCCGTCGATCGCGGCTGAGGCGGCTGAGCTCGACGCTGGCAGCTTCATCCTCGATGGCGAGGCGGTGGTGCTCGATGAGGCCGGCCGCGCCGATTTCGGTTTGCTGCAGCAGGCTCTCGGCGGACGTGGCGGAAAGGCCAAGGCCGAGCGCGCCATGCTTTTCGCCTTCGATCTGCTCTATCTCGACGGACACGATCTGACCCGCATGGCGCTGAGTGAGCGGCGCGACATGCTCGAGGGTTTGCTGGATGGCGAAATCGGGATGATCCGTTTGAGCGAGGAGGTTGAAGCTGACGGCGCTGAGTTTCTGGCAAGCGCTTGCAAGGTCGGGCTGGAGGGCATCATCGCCAAACGTCGGGATGCCCCTTATCGTCCTGGCCGTGGCGGTGACTGGCTCAAGATCAAATGCATCCAGTCCGACACCTTCCTGATCATTGGTTACGAGCCGTCCAGCGCGGCGCTCGGCGGCATCGGTCGGCTGCTCCTGGCCGGCCTTGGCAATTACGGCCTGGCCTTTGTCGGCAGCGTCGGCACCGGCTTCACGCACGCGAGCGCGGCGGCGCTGCGCAAGCAGCTCGACCGGCTCGCGACCGCATCGCCCGCGGCGCGCGGCATTGCCGGTAGGGGAGTGGTCTGGGTAAGACCGAATCTCGCGGCCGAGATCGCCTATCGTGGCTGGACCCATGACGATAAGCTGCGTCATGCTTCGTTCAAAGGCCTGCGGGATAAGGCGGACGCAGCGGGCGTCTACCGGCTGGCTTAGGTGGCGCTCCTGTCTTTTGACATGGACTGACGGTCGGAAGAGGCGCTCAATGAACGAGCCGTTGTCTCCAAACCGCTTTTGGACATGACCGCGTGCGGCGCTCCCTGACGCCGCCAAGCGGAGACACGCTTTGATTACCGGAAAAGGTTATTTGAACCTGCGCGACGGGCACACGACCGAGGTCTTGTATCAGTTCGCCAGCGACTTTGATGACCGGCGAGCGGGCTATCTTCTCTTCGATACGACCAAATTCGAAGACGGTCAGTTTTGCCATCGGCTGATCCTCGAATGCGACGATGGAACGACAGTCGTGCTCGTAGTCATGAATCGCAGCGACAAAGTTCTGGCGTTCCATGGCCGCGTTCTGGAGCCGGTTGGTGAAGCTGCTGTGAGCAGGAACTTTTGACCAGAGAGAGCGTTTCACTCGCAATCCAAAGGGTCTGTCAAAGCAGCAGCCCCGCCAGTCCTCTCACTTGACTGGCGAGGCTTTTGTTTGGCCGGACACAACTTTAGGATGGTAGTAGCGAATGCCGCATTACTTTCTAGACTATCAGGACAGCTTCCACGACCTGGTCGATGTGGATGGCAGGGAGTTGGACAATGATGAACACGCCGCAACTGCGGCGCGATCAATGTTAGCTGGCCGTGCCTGCCTGGAAATTCTGAGGGGCGCGGACGCCGTCATCTCCGTTCGTGTCCGGCGAGGGCCGACCCCGCTTTTTTCCGTGACGCTGGCCATCACCGAAGACCGCTTTCATCTCAATGGCTGATTCAACCCCGCTAGCTCTTGAGCTTCCGGGAGCGAAATCGGAGCAGATCACCCTTCTGCGTGCTGCGGCTGCCAGATGCCGTCACTTGGCGAGCGTCAGCAGCGGTCCCGACCTGGCCGATGCGTTGCTCGCAATGGCAACCGACTACGAAAGAAGGCTTCAGGCTCTCTTTAGTTCGACCGAAGAGGCTACCGGCGAGTCTTGAGGCTTTCGCCGAGTGTCGAACCACGGGCATATCCGCTGGATAACGAGCCGGCTTTTCAAATTTTAGAAATTGACAGCCCGCCGGTTCGGGCGCCCAATGAGACCCAGCCGACTTCCCTTGCTTTTGGGTCGTTTCCCGACCTCTTATGCCGCAGATTGGACGCGGTAAGGCGGCTATCATGTCAACGAACGATCGATCGTACATGGCCGTCGTGCCATGGTACGACGAGGACGATTTTGCCGATCTGTTGGCGATCGGCGGCCACGATACGGACCCCCGGCAGAGTTATCAAATCTGGTATCGGAGTGCGATGCAGTCCGTCGATGACCTACTGCGCGCAGGCAACGCAGTGGCCTTCGTGACGATCAAGCCGCAGGCTTACGTCACTTGGCTTGCCGGCCGGGAGAACACGCCGGAAATGAGACGCCGCTACGCGGAGCACCTGGCAACAGAGCCTCGCGAGAAGGCCGACGCGGCTGAGGCCAACCGATTGGGCTGATGTGGTTATGAGCGGCGTTTTGACTGCTCGATCACCTCATAGTGCTCTTCGATGCTGCCTCGGGACATCAGTTTGTTGCTGCTGCATTTCGAGCAACGGTAGCGCAAGCAGATGTCCGGGATAGGCAGGTCGTCAGGCAGCCCGTCCATGCTGATCTCAGCATGGTGGTGGCAGTCATTGCACCACACCTCGGCTCTCTGATGCCCTCGCGCCCGATCGGAGCCGACTGTCGCCGGCTGCACTATCGAGCCGTCCTTGTTGTAAGCGCGGCGCGGGTTTCGAACTGGCGTCAGGCTTGACTCTCCGTCTCTCTCGTTCTCATTATGTTCTCATATCTGAGGACGCGGAACATGTCTGCCGAGCCATTGCCGGAGCGCGACGAATTGGAAGGGCTTCATTCAGGGCGTGTTCTCCAAAGGCGCCAGGCCCCGCGCGAGGCGACCACTGACGCATGACGCCCATGGAACCGCCGAACGAAGACACGTCGCTGATCGACTTTCCCTGGGTGGCGGTGCGCTTCCGCTGCCAATTCTGCACCCGCAGCAAGGACGCCCGGCTGGCTGGCTTGGCCTGGGTGTACGGCGAGCACGCGACGCTGAGATGGCTGCTCGGCGTCTTCAGATCGGGGTGCGCCTGGGACCCGAGCAACGCGGCGCGCAAGCCGCAGAAGTATGGGAGAAAATGCGGCGCCTACCTCATGGATATCGGCCGCACCTCGCCGCCGGATCTGCCGCCCAGCATGTCCGGTCTGACCCTTATCGAAGGAGGCAAGGATGACAGCTATCCCGCTGAACCGGCCGACCAAACGAGGCGCCGTCGGATCGGAGGCGATTGAAGCTCTGCCGACGGCCGTCGGATCGGAGGCGATTGAAGCTCTGACGAAGATCGTCGCCGGAATCAAGGAGAGCGGCCATCTCTACCAGGCGACCTTCAACGAACTCTTCGACCTGGGCGTGATTGAAAACCGCTGGATGCCTCAATTTAGAACCCGACATCTGGTCATCGTGGAGGAAGCCGAGCGGCTCCTAGCACACCAAGGCTGTGGAATTTCCGGACCATATGACGGGCTCGAAGAGATGGGTGGGGCCTACTACTTCATCGACAAGTGGGACCGGCCTTTCCATGTGCTGGTCAGCATGCCGAAGGCTGAGCTTGATGACGCAGCTGCACAGGCCGCGAAATGGCTCGGCAAGGGCGATCGCGGCGCTGCAATCGACTATTTCACGAAGGCCGGGTTTCTGTGGGCTGAAATGAAGGATTCCGAGACTGCGGAGGCGTTCATCCAGCAGTTCGGCGGGGCATTGCTCAATCCCTACGATGCTGATGAACTCATGATAGGTGGCGAGGAAGCGATCACCGCTGAGTTCGTCGAGCGGAGCCGGAGACGCGAGGCATGTGCAACCTCTACAGCCACGCCCGCAACGTAGAGGCGATGCGCAAGCTGTTCGCGCCGTTCGACGATGGCGGCGCGAACTTTGCCAACCTGCCGCCGATGCCGAACATTAATCCCGACCGGCCTGCACCGATCATTCGGAACAGCGAGGCAGGGCCAGAGCTGGCCATGGTCCGATGGGGCATGCCCTCTTCTCGCAAAGCTCTGTACGACGCCGCAAGCGAGCGTGCCGAGAAGCTGCGGGCGAAGGGCAAGACGGTGGATTTCGAGGAGCTGGTGCGTCTGGAACCGGACCCGGGGACGACGAATATCCGTCGCACCGACAGCAAGCATTGGCTGCGCTGGCTCGGCGTCCAGAACCGGTGCCTCGTGCCCTTCACGAGCTTCAGCGAGTTCAACAAGTTTGAGGGCGGCGACGTCTGGTTCGCCTTCGGAGAAGAGCGCCCCACGGCCATGTTTGCCGGGATCTGGTGCTCTCAATGGACCAGCGTCCGCAAGATCAAGGACGGGGAAGAAACCATCGACCTGTTCGGGTTTCTCACAACCGATCCGAACTCCGATGTTCGCACAATCCATCCCAAGGCCATGCCGGTTATCCTGACGACGCCGGAGGAATGCGCGGCCTGGATGACTGCGCCTTGGGACGTGGCGAAGGCCCTGCAACGACCTCTGCCCGACGGAATGCTTCAGATCGTCGCTCGCGGGGCGAAGAAAGACGATCCACTCGATCCGGCGCTATTCCCGGCGGTCAAGGCGCCGGTGCAGGGCGCTCTGTTCTGACAGCCAATTCCCGCGAGCAGGAAAACCCGCCTGCAACAGGCTGGCAAAAATTGGCGTTTAGCCGATATTCTAAGGCGATCGGAGAAGAGGTGCATGACCAGCAATTGTCGACCCGGCCACCCTGAGGCACCCGTCGTAGTCATCGATACCGAGGAGGCATATGTCGATGCTCTGGAGACAATCGAGCGACTGAGAAGCGCTCCCGAGGGCTCCGTCGAGTATTTGCTGATGGTCGCCTACGGGGACGCTATCGAGCGTTACCTGGACGCCCGCAACAGTAGCCGCCCTCCTCGTCAACCGGCGTGATCATCACGCGCGAATCTACCCCCCCGCTCGCCATCTCGGACGCATGGCCAGCCAATTGGAACGCTGAGAAAGGACTGACGTTTTGATCGTACCGCGATAATCGGAGCCCATATCTATGATCACGGATACCGCTTTCGACACCCTTAAGAACCACGGCGGCAAAGCCTGCACCGCCCAGTACCTGCTCGCGGTGGCGGCGTCGAAGCCCGCCGCCCGACGTCAGGCATTATCACGCGAGTCAGCTTCTAGGTTCTGCGGACGATCCAGCGTTCACCTTCCAACCCCGTGGCAATCAGCGAAGCTGCCCGCCGGTAGAGGCTGGAGTTCGTGAAGGCTATGGCGGCAGCCCCGTGGTCATGAAGGAATCAAAGCACGTAAGCCGCTGGTCCTCTTCTCGCTTGAACCGGCAGTCTTCCATCTTGGTGGCGGTGCCTGGTCTCGCTTTGAGCGCCGGCGCCATCAGCGCATCGTAGCAGTCGAGCCGTTCCTTTGTGCCCGGTTCGCGAGCACCGCAGGCCTGGAACCCTGCAGGAACTAGCGCATCAGCTCCGGACGCAGAGAAACCAAAAGCCAGAGCGGCGACCGCAGCGACCATCCAAATACGCAATCTTGCCACCCCGCTCATTGTCGATAGGAGGAGCACGCGGGATGGGGAGAGTCGACCCAAACGCTGCCAGCAGGGGCGCTCTGGACCATATGGCGCTGCCGAGCGTGTACGTGTCGGCTGCCTCCGAGCGTCGGCCGTCGTCATAGAACGGGACTTTGAATACAACCACTCATTGTTCTCAGGAGGCGGCCATATGGAAGAGATGCTTATATTCGGCCTACTCATCGCGATGCCGTCGCCGGCCATCCCTGGCCCGTAGGTTGGATGAACTGACCGGCGGGTCCGCCCACCGATATTGTCGAACCTCCCAGGCTCCCCCGCGTTAGTCTCCGTCGGCCTACCCGGAGATGCCTATGCTCGAAGACCTGACGACGTTCGCCGGCGTCACAATCGGAATGCTGTTGAGCGTGGGGGTTGGCTGTCGGCTCGGCAGGATCATGTCTCCACGACCGCGTGAGCTCCGCGAGTTGGCGCGCGATCTGGAGCAAGAGCTCCAACGCTGAACGGTATGGAACCGGTGGCCTCGCGGCGCGTTTCCGAAGCCTCCTTTGACCAAGCCAACTCAGCCCCGCTGGCACCCACCGGCGGGGCTTTTTGCGCGCCGTGCAAGGCCCGCAGCGGCGTTGTGCCGAACCAACTGTCGAACTTAACGAGCCTAGGAAATTGGCGACAGAGGCCCCCTTGAACTCCGTTTCAGCCAACCCAAATCGATCGATGCCGAACGCCAATTTCAAAGGGATCGGCGGTCGAGCGGCGACAGTGAGCCCGCGCTCGACTGTTTTTGTACCCATGTTGCTCAAAGGAGGATGTGGCTATGAGAACCGTATCTGATTTTTCCCCGCTCTATCGGTCCAGCATCGGCTTCGACCGTGTGTTCAACGCATTGGAAGCTGCTAGTCGGCTGGACCCTGCCGGGAGCAGCTGGCCGCACTACGATATTCTAAAGTCCAGGGATAACGACTATCGCATAATCATGGCTGTTGCCGGCTTCGGCCCGGATGACTTGACCATCATGCACGAGCCGAATGTCCTCCTGGTTTCAGGCCAGAAGACGAGCGAGGACAGCCGCGAGTATCTGCATCACGGCATAGCCGAGGGTGGTTTCCAGCGCCGCTTCGGTCTAGCCGATCATGTGCAAGTCGTGGCGGCCAGCCTGGAGAACGGCCTGTTGACCATCGACCTGACGCACGAGCTGCCGGAGGCGCTGAAGCCGCGTCAGATCCAGATCGGGACGGGCAAGATGACATCGAAAAGCGCTGCTCGGCAGATTGAGCCCGAAAAGACTGCAGCCTAGGAAATCGGAGTCCGATGTTGGGGCCGGGTGTTGAGCCTGGCGTCACGGATCGGTGCATCCGCGCGAACGCCCCGTTGGCAGCCGCCACCGGGGCCCTTTTGCGACCTCTTGCCAAAGGTCAGAAGCGCTCTAATTCATTCAACGTTTAAGGCTTTTCAGGGGAAAGGGATGCCATTCTCATCACTGACGGATCCAGTGAAACTGGCTCGGGCTGGCGCGGCATTAAAAGCCGCATGGGAAGAGGTCAGGACAACGCTGCCTGATCAATGTGATGAGCGCGAACGAACTCGATTGGCCTATATCGTGGCCAGCTTGGTGACGCTCGAAGTGAACGAGGACGACCTCGCTCGGCGCGCTATCGATCGTTTCCTGGCAGGATAGCGGAACATGACTGGATGAGGCGCATCTCTCGCCTAGAGGAGCCGCGCCATGCCTAAATTCCGGGTGATCCGAGCGGCTCCGGCCGTCATCACATCGACTTTCCAAACGAGCAAGCCCCAGCCCACGACGCGCAACGCTCGTTGGCGGATATGGCCAGAGATGCTCTTCCCAACGGCAAGCGCGCCAGGCTTCAAAGTGCGGGTCGAAGATCAGTCCGGCGAGGAGGTCTACCGGGGTTCACTCGACTTCAAGGGGCAAGGTCGAAAAACCGCGGACCCGAGGAACCGACCAACGACTAGCCAGTTCAATGCTCGGCGCCTCGCGCCTCGCCTCTCGCCGACGGGCAGCTCCCCCGTTCCTCATCGGCGAGAGGCAGCCCCCTTTGGAGCCGGTAGCTTCGAATTAGTCCGACGCAAGCAATCTGGGCCTTTCTCTTTGCCGCGGCGTGCTAGCGTGAACTGGCGCTCCCCAACCAGCGCCAAGCCTCTCGCCGGTGCAGGCTCACCCAGCGTACATCGGCGAGAGGCAGAATTTACCTGCATTGGCCTGCGATGCGCAGGACTAAGGTCAGCTTCACGACGGCCGCATCGAGCCGCTTCCAGCAGGCTTCTCCACCGGCCGCCGCAATGACGAAAAGGCAACAGAAAGAACGGAAGGTTACAAAGCGCCCGGACTAGATCGCGGTGACGACCAACAGCGTGTCGACCTCGCATTGCCGCGCCCATTCGCTCGACCAAGTCGAGACCTCCCGGCCGGCGAGATGTGAAAACACGAGCAGGGCAGTGGCACGGTCGGACATCGCGATCATTCGTGGCCATCAGTTCGCGTCAGACACCACAACGAAATAAGCGGCCAGCAACGCAGCGACGGTGGCGATGGTAACCACGAGTCCTTTCAAGCCTAAAGATTCCAGCGGTCGGCGGCCGCCCATCCAGCAACCACTGATGCGACCATTGCAACCGTTACGGCGAGGAATAGCTCCATAATTCGCGCCTCCTGTCGACTAGCAGAACAGCGCGCATTTCGGTCGAGTTCCTCGCTCAGCTCGCTAAGCGAGTAATCGCCGTACCTGGGGTGAATATTTCGTCAACTCAGGAACGTCGCACCTCAGCTTACGTTGAGTCGCCGTTAGTGAGTTGCGTTTATGGTGTTCAGTCATGGCAAGGCGACCGCGTCTATGCCTAGCGGAGAGGTGCTGCGCAGTGAGCCCGTCGTGGCGCTGAGTGGCACCGCCGAGCCAGACATATTCGCCGACAAAATGCCAGCCCGGATTGAGCCTTGTCTGGCGCTCCTGAAATCCAGCCCGCCGGAAGGCCCCGACTGGCTTTTCGAAGTCAAATGGGACGGCTACCGCCTGGCGGTTCATCGCGATGTCAAGGGCGCGCGCGTCCTTACCCTCGGCGGCTTTAATTGGACCGATCGCTTTCCCTCCATCGCGGCTGCGGCGGCTGAACTCGATGCCGGCAGCTTCATTCTCGATGGCGAGGCGGTGATACTCGATGAGGCCGGCCGTGCTGATTTCGGATTGCTACAGCAGGCGCTCGGCGGACGTGGTGAAAAGGCCAAGGCCGAGCGCGCCATGCTGTTCGCCTTCGATCTGCTCTATCTCGGTGGACACGACCTGACCCGCATGGCCTTGGTCGAGCGACGGCACATGCTCGAGGATCTGATCGACCATGAAAGCGGCGCGATCCGGCTGAGCGAGGGGGTCGAGGCGGATGGCGCCGAGTTTCTGGCGAGCGCTTGCAAATTCGGGTGGAGGGCATCATCGCCAAGCGGCGCGACGCTCCCTATCGACCCGGCCGCGGCGGTGACTGGCTCAAGATCAAATGCGTCCAGTCCGACACCTTCCTGATCATCGGCTATGAGCCCTCCAGTGCTGCGCTCGGTGGCATCGGCCGGCTGCTGCTAGCCGCCCATGGCAACTATGGTCTGACCTACGTCGGCAGCGTCGGGACCGGCTTCACCCACTCCAGCGCGACGGCTCTTCGCAAGCAGCTTGACCGGATTACGGGCGCTTCGCCGCCGGCTCGCGGCATCGCCGGTAAGGGCGTGATCTGGGTGAAGCCGGAGCTAGCGGCCGAGATTGCCTATCGCGGTTGGACGCATGACGAGAAGCTGCGCCATGCGTCGTTCAAAGGCCTGCGCGACGGAGCGGACAAGGTCACCGTCTTCCGGCTGTCCTGACCTCCGCGCGGCGCGCCCTGATACGTAGACAAGGAGCTGGAAACGGCGCTCCATTGGCTGGCCGTTGTCTCCATACCGCTTTTGGAAATAACCGCGTGCGGCGCGTGTTGACGCCGCCAGGCGGGAGACAGGCTATGCTTACCGGGAAAGGCTACCTAAACCTGCGCGATGGGCACAAGACTGAGGTCTCCTACCAGTTCGCCGCCGATTACGACGGCCACCGAGCCGGCTATCTGCACTTCGACACAGCCGCATTCGATGACATCTCGTTTTGTCGTCGGCTGATCGTCGATTGCGATGACGGCTCGTCCGTCGTGGTCGCGGTTTTGAACCGCGGTGACAAGCATCTGGCGGTAACAGGCCGCGTGCTGGCGCTCCCGGTGATTACAGACTAACAGAGAAAAGCTGGCACGTGGCGCCTTAGTAGCTCTTCGTTCCGTCGAATTCCGCTAGGCATTATTGCCGCCTGTTGTGGGCCGGCGAACCGAGGCCGGCGTCCTATATGGCCGCTTTGGCGCTAAATCTTGATGGGCGCAGACTTCACGTTTTCCCTCATGGCCGAGCGAGCGTGTTCGAGTAGCCTCCGCGCGTTTTGTAATCGTTCGGGGTCGTTTGTGCGAACGACCGGAGCAGAGCTGAGCGCACTGATTGCTGATTTCATCATGCGCTCCATCTCAAACTCGGACAGCGCGTTCTTCTCGATCAAGATGGCGATCAGCGCATTGAGCTGGGCGTGCGTCGCCAATACGGCAGCGCCCGTAACGTCGACCCCCTCATACATCAGCCCCTCCCGTCCCCATCGGGAGCCAAGCACGCTGGGGTTGTTGTGTCGAATCAATAGTTCTCGGTGGGTGAGGAACGCACGTTTTTGTCCGGCGATGGCCAATGTAAGGAGCCTAGTCCGCCGCCATGAACGACCCTGATCTTCCTCGTATCGCGACGGCGGCCAAGCAGATCGCCCTTCTGCGTGCCGCGGTAGCAAGATGTCACCGCCTCGCCACCGCCGACGTAGACCTGAGCCATGCGTTGCTAGCTATGGCAACGGACTAGGAAACAAAACTTCAAGCCCTTATTAATTCGGCCGAAGAGGCGGCCGGCGAGATACGCGGAGTACCTGGCAACAAAGGCCAGCGAGTTCCACCAATCAGCCTGATGTGATCATGAGCGATGTTTTGACCCATTCCCGATAGCCTTCCCGGATCGCTGCTCGATCAGCTCATAGTGCTCTTCGATGCTACCTCGGGACATCAGGTTCTTGCTGTGCAGTTCGAGCAGCGGTAGCGCAGGCTGATATCCGGAATTGGCAAGTCGTCGGGCAGCCCGTCCATACTGACCTCGGCATGATGGTGGCAGTCGTTGCACCAGACCTCGGCGCGCCTGTGTCCGAACGTACGGGCGGAACCTACGGTCGCTGGCTGAAGCTTGCTGCCGTCCTTGTTGTAGGCGCGGCGCGAGTTTCGGGCTGGCGTCAGGGTTGACTCTCCATCTCGTTCGTTCTCATTATGTTCTCATATCTGAGGACGCGGAACATGTCAGCCGAGCCATTGCCAGAGCGCGACGAACTGGAGTGGGTGAACTGGTCGATGCTCACGGCAGCGAGCCTGCCGCTTTGAGGGTGACCTACGAGACGCTGAAGGCCGTGCTAGGGTGTGTTTTCGGAAGGAGCCAGGCCGCCGCGCGAGGTCGCCACTGATGCATGACGGCCATGGAACCGCCGAACGAAGACACTCGCTAATCGACTTTCCGTGGGTGGTCGTGCGCTTCCGCTGCCAATTCTGCACCCGCAGCAAGGATGCCCGCCTAGCCGGGTTAGCCTGGGTCTCCGGGGAGAACGCGACGTTGAGGTGGCTGCTTGGCGTCTCAGGTCGGCCTGCGCCTGGGACCTGAGCAACGCTGGTGACGATCTGGGCATTGTTGAAGTCGCCCACCCTACTCCGGTATGGGCGCCAGGACCGTGCCACGTACGCAAGCGGGGCACGGGCCGGATCGTCCAGCGCGATAATCGTGTCCCTACGCAGGCTGGGTCCGGGCGAGCACGCGACCTGTGACCGCGAGGTGCCTATCACCGCGGTTCATGATCGATACCGCGACGGCCTCGCCGTCCTCACAGGTCAAGATGAGCCTGTAATAAAACAGGCTGTCGTCGAATGTCGTCGTGTCGAAGAGAAGGTGGCCGGCACGCTGGTCGTCGTAGTTGCCCGCGAACTCGTAGGAAACTTCAGCCCGGCGCCCATTGCGCAGGTACAAATAGCCATTTCCGGTAATCATAGCGTGTCTCCGCTCGACGGGGTCAGCAAGCGTCGCACGCAGTCATGTCCATAAGCAGTATGGAGACAACGGCCCCTACATCAGACACCTTTCTCCGCCGAATGTCGATATCAAAGACCGGACGCTCAAATTTGCGGCCGCTCCGTCGCCGGAGTTCAGGGTGATCGGCGGTATAGCTCGAAGGCGCGCCGGGCTAAATCGTCTTTTTCCGCAGGCGCTACAAGACTTGCGACGATATAAGCGAGCCGCGCTCGTTCGCGCTCGTCGAAGCCGTTGGGCACTGTTTGATCCGTTCCAGGCGGCGTCCAGCGCTCCTGGGGTGCCAGCAATTTTAACTGCGTCCAACGATCAAAATGGCATATCCTTTCCCCTGCTGTGCCTTAGGATCTCCGACCCGATCGATGTCGGTCCGCTCGCGCCAGATGAGCCGGTCGCGGCGGCGAGCGGTGCGTTTCACCGCAACAGCATGCCCGTGACGAGCGTGAGATTAAGCGCAATAAGCACCACCGCTATCGCGCTGGCCAGCCCTGTCTGCCAGAGCGGCGGCGCGAGAACCCCCATCTTCTTGCGTGAAGCTGTCAGCAATACCAGCGGCGTCACAGCAAAAGGCAATTGCAGGGCCAATACGACCTGGCTCAAGATCAGGAGGTCCGTGGCGCGGGTGTTGCCGTAAAACTGCAGCACGATCACCGCGGGCAGAATGGCGACGAGGCGGGTTACCAGGCGCCGCAGCCATGTTGGCAAGCGGATTTCGATGAAACCCTCCATCACGATCTGCCCGGCCATGGTCGCCGTTACGCTGGCGTTAATGCCGCAGCACAGGAGCGCGATCGCAAAGAGTGTCGGCGCAGTTGCGCTGTTCAGAAGCGGTGTAAGGATCTTATAGGCCTGCTCCAACTCGGCCACTTGGGTCTGGCCGGCGGAGTGGAATATCGCCGCGGCGACGATGAGCAGCGAGGCGTTGACGAGAAAGGCGAAGAGCAAGGCGGCGCTGGAATCGATCGTCGCGAAGCGAAGCGCCTCGCGGAGGTCGCGCTCCTCACGGCCATAGGCGCGGGTCTGGACGATGCCCGAATGTAGATAAAGGTTATGCGGCATGACGGTTGCGCCGATGATGCCGAGCGCCAGATAAAGCATATCGGGGTCGGTCAAGATCAGGCGGCTCGGGGCAAAGCCACCCAGCACTCCGCGCCAGTCCGGATTCGCCATCGCCAATTGAATGGCGAAAGAAATGGCAACCACGCCGAGCAGTGTGATGATGAAAGCCTCGATCCAGCGAATGCCCTTGTTCTGCAGCCAGAGCACGACGAAAACGTCGAGCGCGGTCAGTACCACGCCGATTTCGATCGGTAGGCCGAAGAGCAGATTGAGTGCGATCGCGGTTCCAAGTACCTCGGCGAGGTCGGTCGCGCAAATCGCGAGCTCCGCCAGCACCCAAAGAGGTACGCTGACCCAAGGCGGATAGGCGTCCCGGCAGGCTTGTGCAAGATCGCGGCCGGTCGCAATCGCGAGCCTGGCGCAGAGCGCTTGCAGGACGATCGCCATGACATTCGAAAGCAAAGCGACGCAGAGGAGCGCATAGCCGAAGCGGGATCCTCCAGCGACGGCTGTTGCCCAGTTCCCAGGGTCCATATAGCCCACGGCAACAAGGTATCCGGGCCCCAGAAAGGCGAGAAATCTACGCCACGATGTCGCTCCGGCGGCCAACGGAACCGAGGCAAAGGCTTCGACAAGCGAAGGTTCGCGCGGGGCGCGCTGCCAACCGATTGTTCTCGGCCGATGGTCAATATTCGCCGTCATGAATCCGCTGGTCTCGGCGTTGCGGAACGGAAAGATAGCGCAACAACAAGAGCCTATGCCAGCCCTCAGGATTCACAAGTTGAATAATCATTACTCTGAGGTAGGGAATGGCAATAAAGAGGTACTTCGTGGCGCAATCGCCGCCGAATTGGATAATTAATCAGTCATTTACCACGGTGTTTACAGTTGCTCACAAATGCGGCATCATAAATGAAAGCTAAGAAAATGAGGGGAAGATGAGAAAAATTTCAATCGCTGTTGTCGACGATCATCCACTCCTAATGGAAGGTCTTGTGGCTCTTATGCAGCGCAAGGTCGGTTTTTCGTTGAGCGCAGCCGGCTCAGATGCGGGCGATATCTATTCGATTACAGAAAAACACAGGCCGGACGCGATGATAGTCGACCTGAATATGCCGGGAGACGCATTTCGGGCGATTAAGGACGCTACAAAAACAGCACCGGACATGAAAATTGTCGTATTCACGGCCTCGACGAACACGGACCATGCCATTCAAGCTCTCGAGGCGGGCGCCAAGGGTTATGTATTGAAAGGCAGCAGCGCCGATGAACTGATCAAGGCAATCGAGGCGACGTGTCGAGGCGAGATTTACATTACTCCCTGCTTCGCGGCCAAAGTGATCAGCGCCTTGCAGGGTAAGGCGCTGGACGGGCAGGCAGCGCAGAGCGCAAAGCTCAGCGTTCGGGAGGATCAGATCATCAGGCTGCTTCTATGCGGCAAGCAGAACCGAGAAATTGCCCGCGCATTGTCCCTCAGCGAGAAGACCGTGAAGGGCTATATGACGCTTCTCATGCAGAAGCTGAAGGCGCGCAACAGGTTGGAAGTGGTGATCGCAGCACAGAGGCTCAATCCCGCAGCTTTCGAGGGAATGCGCATTTCGCCGCGGCCGCAGAAGTCGATATAAGCCGGTATCAGGAACGCACCGGCAGAGTTGCTCGAACTTCGGTCCCGCCGTCGACCAGCCGCGCGATGGTCAGGCTGCCACGGAGTGCCCTGACGCGGCTGTCCATGCCTTGCAGCCCGAGCTTCGCGCTACGCGCCGGATAGTGGCGCTGGGACGTCGGAGCCATGCCAGTATCGGTCACCACGATCTCCAGCATCTTGCCATTGAGACGCGCCGACACCCGCTGGCCCTGGCCTCCTGCATGTTTGTAGGAATTCATGAGGGCCTCCTGAACAACGCGATAAGCGCAGACCCGGATGGCGCGCGAGACGCGCTCGGGCAAATCCTCGAGATCGCGCAGGACCATGGTTCCGGTCTGGTGTTCGTGCCGGGTGATCGCCAGATCGATCGTCTCCGTCGGGGACAGGTTCTCGACCTCGGGAAGCACCAGCCCAGCTGAGAGATTACGCAGATCTGCAAGCGTTTGCTGGATCAGGGGCTCCAGATCCTTCCGCACCATGCCCAGTTCGTCAGGTTGAGTCGCGTTCGCCTTGGCATCCGGCAGTTTAAGCATCATCAGGCTGAGCACCTGGATGGGCCCGTCATGGATATCCGCGCCAACGCTGGCGAGATAGGTCTCGTTCAAGACCGTCGCATTGAGCCGAGCGCGGTCTGCTGCGCGCCGCAAGGCGTTGTTCCGCTTTGCCAATTCGGCTGCGCGGGCAAAATTGGATTCCAGCAATTCCTGTTGATCACCAATAGTTTTGCGAGTTTTGTTTACAATAATATGTAGTAATACGATAATTATTATCGATACATTAAATATAAGAAACCAAGTTCCATACTTTACGCTTTTAATCTCGTCTATCAGAAATTTATCGTACTCGTAAAATTCACCGATAGCTATTATTGTGTTGGAATACCTTTTGTATATTGGCGCATAAATTTCAATCAATCTCGGAGAAATATTGCTTGATTTGATTTCTGAAGCGTGATTATCAGTGTCGTCATCGACAACAACTTGCCCTTTTTTGATACGTTCAATGTAGCCACTGTGAAGTTTTTCATGTGAATCTGAGTTATTCGTACTATATATAAGATTTCCGTCGAGGTCCCAGAGTTTTATAATTGCGACTCGATTGCCGAGGCGGGTATCGGACAGCAGGTTTTTGATTTCGATTTGGCTCGCGGCGGGCAGCACCCGCGAATTTTCGAGCGTCTGGATATGATGCGCTAGAAAGCCTTCGAGATAGAGAGCGCCCGTCTCCGCCATGCCCTGAATCCAGCCCACGCGGATTCGCTTTTCGATCCAGTAACCTAACGTCATCATCGATAATACGATGGCGAGTGTGGCAGTGAGCAGGAATTTTCGCTCCAAGCTGAGGGCGCGCCAGGGCCTCACAAGTGGACCCAGCATCGCCAGCCAGCGCGCAAGCTTTTGGACACTTGAAGCCACCAGCCCGCGTCCTTCCACGGTCACCGTTTTTTTTTCGAGATTTCCATCAGTAGGCTTGCCCATCCCTGATCCATTTTGTGGCCACAGACCTAACAAACACCCACTCAGCGAATCTGGGACGAAATCTACAACAAGTCGGAATGAAATGGCGACATGCGGGCGACAGCATCGATGCCGTTTGCTCGGCAGGGTGCTGACATGGCGTCGTGACCATGTTTCGGGACGCGATTTATTGCGATTGCGGTTTCGCAGCGCAACATGACGTGTTGTCGAAACGTACCGGTTTTCGTATCGAGCCGAAAAAGGTCGCCAGCGCATACGGACCAAAGTCTCGCTCTTTGGCTGGACCTTCCGATCTATGAACAAACGCGCCCCCGGACAATGATCCCCGCTGAGATCATGAGCGTGGCATTGCGATCTATTCGTCCTGTTCCGAGTCGATCGGAGCTCAGTTCGAGCAAATGCAGCGTTGATGCTCCGTTAAAACTCAGTTTGCGCGAAGTTGCGCTTGGTGTTCATAACATTGGGGGTAAGTACGATGGTAACCTACATAAGGAGCGATCTGGACTTCATCCTCGCGCAGATCAAGATCGCAGAAGCGCATGCCGCCGGTCAGCCGCTCTACGGCCCGGGCGGCCTGATCCCGAGCTACAACGTCGCCTGGGGTCTGCGTACGGTCGATGGCAGTTTCAATCACCTGCTCCCGGGGCAGGAACGATGGGGCGCGTCCGATCGCGAGTTCGTCGAACTGATGGACCCGAGCTATCGGCCGGCCGACGGAACGCCCTTCGATCCGGACGGTCCGGGCCCGGCGCCGGCGATGCCGACATCGTCGAACTACAACCCTTCCAACAACCCCAACTCATTGGTGTTCGACTCGAGCCTGCGCACGATCTCCAACCTGCTCGTCGACCAATCGCTCGGCAATCCGGCCGCTATCCTGACAGGGCTGCAGAACGCCGGGGTCGAGGACCCGGGACTGGTGATCACCGGCCAAATCTCCGCCGCCTATGCGCCGCTCAAGCCGCTGTTCAAGGCACTGGCTGAAGCCGAGCGCGCGGAAGCATCAGCGGCCGCGGCAGCCGCGGCGAACCCCGGCAACGCTGCCCTGCAGCAAGCTGCTGCCGACGCTGCGGCCGACCTCGCCGCAGCGCAGTCGGCCGTGGACGCCGGCGCCGGCCCCGTCGCGAGCGGTGGTACGGGTCTTTATGACCTGCTCGCCCTTCACGGCATCGCGATGGACGGTGCCAATGTTCACATCCCCAACACCGCACCCGACGAGGGTCTGTCGGCGCCGTTCAACTCGTGGTTCACGCTGTTCGGCCAGTTTTTCGACCATGGTCTGGACCTGGTCAACAAGGGTGGCAGCGGCACGGTGTTTGTTCCGTTGCAGCCTGATGATCCGCTCTGGGATCCGACACCTGGCGCTCCCAATTTCATGGTGCTGACGCGCGCCACCGTAACGGCCGGGGCGGATAATGTGATGGGCACGGCCGACGATGTCCGGCCGATGAACACCACCACAGCCTTTGTCGACCAGAACCAAACCTATAGTTCCCACGCGTCTCACCAGGTTTTCTTGCGTCAGTATGTGGCGACCGCCAATGGCCCGGTCGCAACCGGTCACCTGATCGAAGGCGCGAATGGCGGAATGGCGACCTGGGGCGAGGTCAAGGCTCAGGCAGCCACGCTCCTGGGCATCCAGTTGACGGACCTGGATGTCGGCAGGGTGCCGCTGCTTCGCACCGACCCGTACGGCAATTTCATCGCCGGCTCCAACGGCTATCCGCTTGTCATTACCGGTGTCGGTAGCGATGGAATCCCGAACACCGCCGACGACGTGGTAATCCAGGGAGATCCGACCGCCAATGGCGGACTCGGCATCTCGATCGTGAGCGCCATCCGTACCAACGCGGCATTCCTCGCGGACATCGCCCACACCGCTGTTCCGGAAGGGCTCGCCGACGGTGACACGGAGATTGGCGGCAATATCCCCGAAGACGGCACCTATGACGACGAGCTTCTGAACGCTCACTTCATTGCCGGCGATGGCCGGGCCAACGAGAACATCGGCCTGACCGCGGTTCATCATGTGTTCCATTCCGAGCACAACCGTCTGGTCGAGCACACCAAGGCGACCGTGCTCGCGACCGGGGATGCGGCCTTCATAGCGGAATGGCAGAACTCGGATGGAAGCTGGAACGGCGAACGCCTGTTCCAGGCGGCCAAATTCGGCACCGAGATGCAGTACCAGCACCTCGTATTCGAGGAGTTTGCACGAAAGGTTCAGCCGACGATCAACACCTTCCTGGTGCCCGATGGCTTCGACACCATGATGGACCCGTCGATCTTCGCCGAGTTCGCCCACGTCGTGTACCGGTTCGGCCACTCCATGTTGACGGAGTCGATCGACCAGTTCGGTCCGACTTTCCAACCCAATCATATCAGCCTGATCCAGGGCTTCCTGAACCCCACCGCGTTCACCAGCGCGAACGGGATCGCTGACGGCATCGCCGCCGGCGCCATCGTCCGCGGCATGACGCGCCAGGTCGGCAACGAGATCGACGAATTCGTCACCGGCGCGCTCCGCAACAACTTGCTTGGCCTGCCGCTCGACCTCGCGACCATCAACCTGGCGCGCGGCCGCGACACTGGCGTGCCGGCGCTGAACGAGGCGCGGCGCACCTTCTACGAGGCGACCAACCAGGATGCCCGGCTCAAGCCCTATGAGAGCTGGATCGACTATGCGGGGCACCTCAAGCACGAGGCCTCGATCATCAACTTCATCGCTGCCTACGGCACGCATCAACTGATCACCGACCAGACGACGATCGAGGGAAAGCGCGACGCGGCGTTGACCATCATCACGGGCGTTTCCGTGGGCGGTTTGCTCGTGCCGGCGGATGCTGAGGCCTTCCTCAACGGCACCGGCGCTTATGCCGGGAATCTCGGTGGCCTGGAGAATGTCGATCTGTGGATCGGTGGCTTGGCCGAGGAGGTCATGCCGTTCGGCGGCATGCTGGGCGCAACCTTCAACTTCGTGTTCGAGCAGCAGATGGAACTGCTGCAGAGCGGCGATCGCTTCTACTACCTGCAGCGCCTCGACGGTCTGCACCTATTCGGCGAGATGGAGAACAACTCCTTCGCCGCCATGATCATGCGCAATACCGACGCGACGCATCTACCATCGGACGTGTTCTCGACACCCGGACTGATCCTTGAGGTCGACCAGACCAAGCAGTTCAACGACACGAACGGCGATGGCATCCTCGACAGCCTGGATCCGGTGGGGCCTGGCCTCCTCACGCAACTGGTTGTCCGCAACAGCCCGAATAACCTGCGCTACAATGGCGACGAGCATGTCGTTCTCGGCGGCACCGAGGCCGCCAACGTCCTGATCGCCGGCATCGGCGACGACACGCTCTTCGGCGATGGCGGCAACGACCGGCTGGAAGGCGGCTTCGGCAACGACATCCTTAACGGCGGCGCCGGCGACGACATAATCGTCGACTCCGGCGGAGACGACAATATCAAGGCAGGTGACGGCAACGACGTTGTCCATGCAGGACCCGGCCTCGATCTGGTGATGGGTGGTGCCGGACAGGACTTCGTCTTCCTCGGCACCGACGAAGGCTCCGAAGTGTTCGCGGGCGAAGGCAACGACTTCATCTACGGCAACCGCAACGCCGAACGCATCCTCGGCAATGAAGGCAACGACTGGATCGAGACCGGCACCTTCGACGGCGCCCCCGGCGACAATTTCGACGAGATCTTCGCCCATGACGGCATCGACGGACACGACGTGTTCCTCGGCGATGGCGGCTTCGACGAGTTCATCGGCGAAGGCGGCGACGATATCATGGTCGGCAGCACCGGCCGCGGCAAGATGGCGGGCATGTCCGGTTTCGACTGGGCGACCTACAAGGACAGCGCAGTCGGCACCACCGGCGTGACCGCCGATCTGTCGATCCCGATCATCTTCGACGAGGCGCCGGTTATCCCGGCGAACGCAGCTCTCGACGAGTACCAGTCGATGGAAGGTCTGTCCGGGTCTGCCGGCAACGACATCCTGAAAGGCTCCAACATCCTCGCCGACGAGCGGCTTCCGTTTCATCCGGTCACCAACCCGACCCCACTGGAAGGTTATCGCGGCAGCCAGCTGACCAAGGAAAGCCTGCAGCTGATCGCAGGCTTGGCTGAGGTGCTCGGGCTCACGCCGGCTCAGGTCAACGCAATGGTGGCCGGCGCGGTGGCGTTCAACGCCGGAGATATCATTCTCGGCGGCGACGGCAGCGATGTGATCCAGGGCAATGCCGGCGACGACATCATCGACGGCGACAAGTGGCTGAACGTGCGCATCAGCGTGCGGGAGAACATCGACGGAACCGGCCCCGAAATCGAGACGCACAACAGCATGACCACGCTGGCGGCCAAGATGTTCTCGGGCCAGATCAATCCCGGCCAGCTCGTCATCGTCCGCGAGATCATCACGACCGGCGCGGATGCAATACCCGACATCGATACCGCTAAGTTCCGGGGCGGCCGGGGCGAGTATGCGTTCTCGGCCACCGCAGACGGGCAGGTCATCGTCTCGCACGTGGTCGAGGATTCGCTCGACGGAACCGACCGCCTGCGCAACATCGAGCGCGTCGAATTCCTGGCGGGCGGTCCGCTCAATATCATCGTCGGCACGCCCGGCAACGATGTTCCGCTCAACGGCACGGCGCAGGATGATTTGATCCTCGGGCTTGCCGGCGCCGACACGCTCAATGGCCTTGCGGGCGACGACATTCTGGTCGGCGGCGCGGGCGCCACCACGACGACATCGGCGACGTATGCCGACAACTTCAACAACAACAGCTTCGGCAATTCCACCGGCTCAGCCGCCTGGGACCCGGATTGGTTTGAAACCGGCGACACCGGCGTCACAACGGGTCAGATCCGTATCGACGACGGCAACAATACCCTCCGTATCGTGGGCGGCGCTGCTTCCGACGGGGCGACCATTACCCGTCCCATCAACCTGACCGCGGCGGCTACTGCAACCATCAC
This sequence comes from Bosea sp. Tri-49, assembly GCF_003952665.1. NCBI lineage: Bacteria > Pseudomonadati > Pseudomonadota > Alphaproteobacteria > Hyphomicrobiales > Alloboseaceae > Allobosea > Allobosea sp. Tri-49. The sequence goes on along the minus strand of NZ_CP017947.1, from coordinate 37,278 downwards.
GTTCTCGGCGAATCCGGACAATCTGGATGCCGGTGAGTCCGTCATCGCTGAGTTCACTGCAGACGGAACCACTTGGGTCACCATCGCCACGATCACTGGCAACGGCGGGAACCAGCCCTACACTCACAGCGCTACGGGTCCGTTCACCAATGCATCGATCCGCTTCGTCGCGAGTGCGATCAATGAGGCCGTGGAGGTTGTCAACATAGACGATCTCGTCATCAGCTTCACAACGGTCACCACCAACACCGGCGTCGACACGCTCAACGGTGGTCTCGGCAACGACACCTACTCGTTCACGCTGGGCGACGGCAACGACGTCATCAACGAAGCCGTGAACGCGACAAGCGGCGGCACGGCGGATCGAATCTCGATCCTGGCGCCGAGCACGGGAAACGACGTCGACGGTCTGCCCATATTGACGCTCAATTCCCTGAGCGCGAGTGACAACAACACCGCCGACAACACCGGCAGCCTAGTGATCAACTATGGCCTGCCGAACGGCGCTGCCACGGTCAACCAGACGATCACCGTAGCCGGTCACTACACGGGCACCAACGCGGAGACCGGCGTCGAGCGCATCAACTTCAACGGCGCCAACTATGCGGGCTACGTGCTCGGTACGGATGATTATTTCATCAGCCGTGGCGATGTCGCTCGCGACTCCGGCGGCGTCAACATGTCGACCAACGCCGTCACCAACGCCCAGCAGAATTTCGTGGCCGGCGAAGACGGCGTCAACGACATCATCACCGGCGGCGCGCTGAACGATCTGATCTTCGGCGGCACTGGCAACAATCGTCTTCTCGGCAACAACGGCGACGACCTGCTGGTCGGTGGCGCCGGCGTCGACGTCTTCGACGTCCCAGCCGATGATACCGTCGATCCAGGCCCCTTCCAGCTTGGCGCCGACACGATGGTCGGCCTCGCCGGCAACGACATCTATGGCGTCGACGACCTGCTGGATGTCGTAGTCGAAGCGGCAGGCCAGGGGACCGATACCGTCGAAACGCGCATGGCCGCGCTCTCGATCGAGGCCATGGCCAACGTCGAGAACCTGACCTACACCGGCCTCGACGCCGACCAGTTCGTCGGCTCCGGCAATAGCCTCGCCAACGTCATCACTGGCGGCGACCTCGCCGACACGCTTAGCGGCCTCGGCGGCAACGACACGCTGCAAGGCGGGCTCGGTGCAGACACGATGATCGGCGGTGACGGCACCGACACGTACTTCGTCGACGACGCCGGCGACGTGGTCTCTGAAACTAACGCCGATCTCGTGCTCGGCGGCAACGACGTTGTCGAGTCCGACGTCGACTACACGCTCGGCGCCAATGTCGAAAGGCTCGACCTTAACAGCGACGCGATCCGGGGCACCGGCAACGCCCTCGCCAACGTCATCAACGGCAATGATGAGGCCAACCAGCTGTTCGGCGCCGGTGGAAACGACACGCTCGCCGGCAATGACGGCAATGACCTGCTCGACGGCGGCGACGGCGACGACACCCTCAACGGCGGCGACGACAACGATACGATCATTGGCGGAGCCGGCACCGACATTATCGATGTCGGCGGCGGGTTCAATACCATCGTCTACAATGCTCCCGGCTTCGGCAACGACACGATCAACAGCTTCGACAACGCCGGTGGTGCGGCTACCAACCAGGATAAGATCGACCTCAGCGGGCTCGGGGTAACGGCGGCGAACTTCGCCACCCGCGTCTTCGAATCCGCCTCCGGCGGCAACACCGTCATCACCATCCGGGAGGGTGGAGCGGCCTCGCCCATCCAAGGTACGATCCTGATCACTGGCAGCGGCACAGCGGCCATCGACATCACTGACTTCACGCTGGCCGCAGCAGCCCCGACCAGCACGATCACCGGGACCGACGCCGCCAACACCCTCAACGGGGTGGGGACCACCTCCGAGACGATCAACGCGCTCGACGGCAACGATATCGTCAACGCGAACGGCGGCAACGACGTGGTCAACGGCGGTGAGGGTGCGGATACCCTCAACGGCGGGGACGGCAACGACACGCTCTCCGGAGGTTTCGGAGCCACCACCGGCAGTATGGTCGATAATTTCGGTGCTGTGTCCTACGCGAACAACAACGGCAATTTCGCCTTCGCCGGCAACTGGGACGAAACCGGGGACAACGATTCGGCGACCAATGGCGATCTCCTTATTACCGGCGGTCGGCTGACATTCGCAGCAGGCACAGACAACAACGACACTATCGAGCGCGCGATCAACCTGACAGGGGCCACCGCGCCGACGCTCTCCTTCGACTATCAGGCTGTTGCGCTTGATGCGGGCGAGACTGTCGTCGTCCAGGCGCTGAATGGGGCCACGTGGGAAACGCTCGGTACGTTGGGCGGAACCACGACCACAACCTTCTCCTCACCATTGAACCCTGCACACTCGGCGATCCGCTTTGTAGCAACGGGTGGGTTCGAGGCCGGAGAAACCTTCCATATTGACAACCTGGTTGTGGCTCTCGGCCCGAACAGCGGCGTGGACACCGTCAACGGCGGCACCGGCGACGACACGATCATCTGGAACGCCAACGCGGCGGCTCCGACGGATGGTCGCGACATCGTCGATGGCGGCACCGAAGGAGCTGCCGGCGACACCTTCGTGATCAACGGCAATGCCTCGGTCGAGGCCTTCACGATCTACACCAGGGCGGCGTGGCTGGCGGTTGCCGGCAATGTCGCGGCGAACCTGGCGGCAGCCACCGAGATCGTCGTCACCCGCAACGGCAGCAACAATGCCGCTGTAATCGCGGAACTCGCGGAGATCGAGGAAGTCCGCATCAACGGCGTCGATCCTTCGGGAACCGGCGGTGGAGCGGGCGGCGACACCTTCACCATCGTGGGTGACTTCTCGACCACCAGTCTGCGCCTCAACACCATCACCATCGATGGCGATGCGGGCGACGACACGATCGACATCTCGGCCTTGTCTTCGGCCCATCGCATCGTGTTCCGCTCAAACGGCGGCAACGACACCATCATCGGCGCGCTGCGTCCGGAGGATGTGATCGAGCTGCCAAACGGCGCGACGCTGGCAGACTACGAGAGCACGACCGATGCGAACGGCGTCACCACGCTGACCAACGGCGAGAGCAGCATCACTTACACGGCCGTCGGCGACGGTCCGCAGGTCGGTGAGGACGACGAGGATGACGACGACGAGGACGAGGACGAGGACGACGACGACGACGACGATGATGATGATTGCAACGATGACGACGATGAGGCGGGCACTCCGGCGCCGACGGGTGGTGTCAATGTCCGGGTCGGGACGGCCTCGGGCGATGTCCTGCTCGGCACGAGCGGCGGCGACAGCATCATCGGCCTGGCCGGTGACGATGTCCTCGTCGGCGAAGCCGGGGACGATGCGATCTCCGGCGGCGATGGCGCCGATTTCGTCGAGGGCGGCGCGGGGCGCGACACGGTTCATGCCGGCTCGGGCGACGACCATGTCTTCGCCGGAGCGGGCACCGATCTGGTCAATGGCGAGGCCGGAGCCGACAGGCTCTTCGGCCAGGGCGGCAACGACGTCATCAATGCCGGAGCGGGCGATGACACTGCCTTCGGCGGGGCCGGGAACGACCTGTTCGTCGGTGAGGTGGGTGACGGCAACGACACCTATTACGGCGACGAGATCGACGGCGGCAACGGTGTCGACACGCTGGACCTGTCGGCGATCAGCGCCAACCTGACGGTGGATCTCGGCAATGGCATGCTGGGGCGCGGCAGCGCCGTCAGCAGCCAGAGCGGCAGCGACACGCTGTGGCACATCGAGAACGTCGCGACCGGCTCCGGGAACGACACGATCACCGCAGGTCGCGCGGTGAACGTGATGGAGGGCGGCGCCGGCGATGACGTCTTCCGCTTCTCCGATACCGAGAGCGCGGATGGGGACACCATCGTCGACTTCCAGCCTGGAGACCGCCTCGATCTGTCTGGCATCGACGCCAATGGTGCAGCGGCGGGCAACCAGAGCTTTACGCTCGTAAATGGGCCTGCCTTCAACGCGGCGGCACAATTGATGGTGTCCTATGAGGAGCGGGATGGCGTCGCCTACACGATCGTCAAGGGCAATGTCGGCGGCGGCGCCGAGGAGGAGTTCCGCATCGAGCTGAAGGGCAGCCACAACCTGACTGCCAGCAACTTCGTCTTGTGAATGCGAACGAAGCCCGGCGGGCGGGCCGCGTGGTCCGCCCGCCTTCTGCACTTCCCTTCACCGCTATGATCAAGGGCGCGCCGCCATGGCCTCCTCTGCCCGTCTCACCGAAGCCCGCAAGCGCGACGGAGCCGTGCTGACCCGGGATTTCCGCCAGGTCGCATTGTTCCTGTTCCTGATCTCCGGCTTGATCAACATCCTCGCGCTGACCGGCTCGTTCTATATGCTGCAGGTCTATGACCGCGCGCTGACCAGCGGCAGTGTCCAAACGCTCGCCGCCCTCTCCGTGCTCGCGATCGGCCTGTATCTGTTCCAGGGCGGCTTCGACATCGTCCGATCGCAGGTCCTGATCCGGATCGGCGCGCGCCTCGACCAGGATATCGCGCCGCTGGCCCATCGCGTCGCGATCGACATGCCGCGTTTCGGCTTTTCCAGCACGGAGGCACTCGAGCGCGGCCGCGATGTCGATACGGTACGCGGCTTTCTCGGAAGCCAGGGGCCTGCGACCCTGTTCGACCTGCCCTGGATCCCGCTCTATCTGGCCTTTGTGTATTTCCTGCACCCTTGGCTGGGCGCGTTGACATTGGCCGGCGCCGTGGTGCTGACCCTGCTGACGCTCCTGAGCGAGATTCTGGCGCGCAAACTGAGCAACAGCTCGCGCCAGGCTGCGATCGCCCGCAATGCGACGGCCGAGACCCATGCCCGCAACGCCGAGGTCGTGCGGGCCATGGGCTTCTCCGGCCGCGCGGTGGCCCGCTTCGACCGTTTGAATCGCGAGCATCTGGCGCTGCAGACCAGTTCCAGCGATCTCGGCGGGACCTTCGGAGCAGTCGCGCGCGTCCTGCGCATGATCCTGCAATCGGCGACCCTCGGCCTCGGCGCCTTCCTCACCATCAAGGGCGAGCTTTCCGCGGGCGCGATCATCGCCGCGTCCGTCGCTTCTGCGCGGGCGCTCGCGCCAGTGGACCAGGCGATCGGCAACTGGAAATCCTTCGTCGCCGCGCGCCTCGCCTTCGGGCGGCTGCGCGAGACCGTGGTGGCGCTGAGCAAGGCGGTCGAGCCGATGGAGCTCCCCGCACCGCACCGATCCCTCGGGGTCGATCGCATCACGGTCGCCGCGCCGGGATCCGGCCAGGTACTGCTGAGCGAGGTCAGTTTCGAGCTGGCCGCGGGCAAGGCACTTGGCATCATCGGCCTCAGCGGCGGCGGCAAGACCACCCTGGTTCGCGCGCTCACCGGCATCTGGCCGTGCCTGCGCGGCTCGGTTCGGCTCGACGGCGCGAATCTGGAGCAATGGCCCGAGGAAGCGATCGGCCGCCATCTCGGCTATCTGCCGCAGGAGGTGAGCCTGCTCGACGCCAGCATCGGCGATAACATCTCGCGGCTTGCGCCCGATCTCGACCCGGCGGCCATCGTGGCCGCAGCGACCGCAGCCGGCATCCACGATATGATCGTGAAGCTGCCGGAAGGGTATCAGACGCAGCTCGGCCCGCAGGGCACCGCGCTTTCGGCCGGCCAGCGCCAGCGCATTGGCCTGGCCCGCGCGCTCTACGGCAATCCCTTCCTGGTCGTGCTGGATGAGCCGAACTCCAACCTCGACAGTGAGGGCGAGGCGGCCCTGACGAGGGCGATAGAAGGGATCAAGGCGCGCGGCGGCATCGCGATCATAGTCGCCCACCGGCCGAGCGCACTTGTCGCGGTCGATTTGCTCGGCGTCGTGCAGGGCGGCAAGCTTACTGGCTTCGGTGCCAGGGACACCATCCTCAACCCCGTACAGAAGCAGCCCGCACCCGCCGGGACCGATGTTCCGGTCGAACCACGCCTGCCCGCCGCCAGCGGGATCGATGCGGGCGCCGGTCCGCTCAGGAGGGTGACAGTATGATCGAGGTTAAGGCGCTCAAGCCCACTCAGCACTCCGCACCCTCAGCCGAGGAAATCTACCGGAAGGCGCAGGAAGAGCCCGCGCCGTCACGCTGGCCGGCCGCTCTCGCGGTGATCGTTCTGGCGGTCGCCGCCTATCTGCGCTCGCTGACCTCGACGCAGGCCGAACCGGAACCAGGCCCGGTTGACAGTGCGGCCACGCCACTGCCAGTCGGCGAGGCGGCGCCCCAGAGCGATCCGGACGAAACCGGTTCGTTTTCCAACGACAAGAGCGACCACGAACTCGGCTCGGGCGCGGCGAGCGATCCGGTGCCGGGGCTGGCGGATTTCCTTGGCATCGACTCGCCGCCGATCGACTATGAGCAGCTACCCCTGCAGCCCTTCGTGCGGGAAACCATCGAATTCGGCGTGGACCGGGTCAGCAACGACAACCGTTTTACCGCGGAGGGCTCGCAGACGATCGGTGGCGCGAGCGTGTCGAGCAGCCCCCATCTTGTCCCGATCGAGGGGGGCGGCGCGCGGCTGCCGGTCGTCGTGGCGCCTTTCAACCCGGTGATCGTCGTTCCCAAACCGTATGATCCTCCCGACCGGCCCGATCCCGATCCGGTTGGACCGCAGGATCCGACGGCGCGTAACCGATCCCCGCGCCTGGCGAGATCGGTCCAGCTTGGCGAGATCGGTGCCTGTCAGACGTTGCTGCTGACAGCGGCGGGCTTGCTGGTGGGCGCGTCGGATGCCGACGCCGATCCGCTGACGGTCCGCAACCTGCAGGTGTCGTCGGGCACGATCGAGCTGACCGAGGGCGGCTGGCAATATAGGCCGGCCGCCGGATACTACGGCCCCGTCTTCGTGAGCTACGGCGTGACCGATGGCACCGCGACCGTCTCGCAGGTCGCGATGCTCCGGGTAGTCGAAATCCTGGAGCTGGACGGCACCGCCGGCGACGACGTGCTCACCGGCACAGATTGCGCCGACCTGATCAGGGCCGGCGATGGGAACGACACGGTCGATGCGCGGGCCGGCAACGATATCCTGCACGGCGGCGCGGGCGACGACCACATCATAGTGGGTGCCGGCAACGATATCGTCTATGCCGGCACCGGTAACGACGTCGTCTATGGCGGCACCGGCATGGACGTCCTTTTCGGTGGCGCCGGCAATGACCGCCTCTATGGCGAGGACGGCGACGACCGCCTGTTCGGCGAAGCTGGCGACGATCTTCTCGTCGGCGGCCTGGGGAACGACGAGCTCTCGGGCGGCGACGGCGACGACACGATCCTCGGCGAAGCCGGCGACGATGCGATCGACGGCGGGGCCGGCGACAACGAGCTGCATGGCGGTCCGGGCAACGACCATATCCGCAGCGGCCCTGGCGACAACGTCATCTCGGGCGGTCCCGGCGACGACATCATCGCGACCAGCGATGGCGACAGCGAGATCGATGGCGGATCGGGCGATAACGTCATCTCGGTCGGGAACGGCCTGAACCGCGTCAGTGCCGCCGGTGGCAATAATACGGTACTCGGCGGCGCCGGCGTCGAACTGGTTCAGCTCGGCGCCGGACGCGATGTCGTGCGGCTCGGCGGGGGCGACGACGTCGCGAAGGCGGGAGCAGGAGCCGACCTTCTGTTCGGCGAGGACGGCGACGACACCCTCTTCGGCGAGGCGGGGGACGATCGTCTGGACGGGGGCGACGGTGACGACACGCTTTCGGGCGGGTCCGGTAACGACGTTCTCGTCGGTCGCCGAGGCGACGACCTCGTCGATGTCGGTGAGGGCGACGACCGCGCCGATGGCGGCGAAGGGAACGACACCTTGCTCGCCGGCGCCGGCGACGACGAGGTCGAGGGTGGCGATGGCGATGATATCATCGATGCCGGACAAGGCGACGACGAGATCGACGCAGGGGACGGGGACGATGTCGTCAAAGCCGGGGAAGGCGACGACGAGGTCGAAGGCGGCGATGGCGATGATGTCATCGATGCCGGGGAAGGCGACGACGAGGTCGAGGGCGGCGATGGTGATGATGTCATGGATGCCGGGCAAGGCGACGACGAGGTCGAGGGCGGCGATGGCGATGATGTCATCGATGCTGGGCAAGGCGACGACGAGATCGATGCAGGGGACGGGGACGATGTCGTCAAAGCCGGGGAAGGCGACGACGAGGTCGATGGCGGCGATGGCGACGACGTTGTCCGCGCAGGGAAAGGCGATGACGTCGTCGAGGGCGGGAAGGGGAACGACAGGCTCGACGGAGGAGAGGGCTGCGATACAGTAAGGGCTGGATCGGGCGACGATGTCGTTATTTCCTCACCAGATCAGCACGACGATTGCCTCGATGGCGATGAGGGGCATGACACCCTCGATCTGTCCCAGACGAGCGATGGCGTAACCGTCGACCTGACGGAGAACAAGGCCGTGGGCATTGAGATCGGGGAGGACACGGTTCTCGATTTCGAAGCGTTGATCGGCGGCAAGGGAAACGATCACTTCATCGTGGGGGCGAAGGGCGCGACGGTGACGGGTGGCGAGGGCGAGGACCGGTTCGAATTCGACGTGCCCGCCTCCGCCGACAACGACCTGATCCACCAGATCCTCGATCTCGAGGAGGGCGACCGCATCATCGTCAAGCAATACCAGGTCCATTCCGACGCCGAGGCCGGCGGAACCGAGATCGACCCGTTCAACGAAACCTACAACGGCACCGACGAGGACCGACGCCCGTTCCGCTTCCGCATCGAAAAGGTCGGGGAGGACGACAGGACCTTTGTCGATGTCTTCGTCGCGCAGCAGGACGAAAAGGACTTCTCGATCGAAATCTATGGTGCTCACAAATTGTATTACTACTGATCTAGCGTGGTGTGGTCGCCGCTCGCTATGGCGCCGGGAGGGTTCGTGTCATGAATGCCCAAAATTTCGACGCCAAGCTCTTCGCCAAGGCACAGAAGGGCGCCAGCGCGGCTGAACGGCGGGCCGATTTCGGCCTCGGTGCGCACATTGCCTCCGGCATGGCGCTGGCATTGCTGCTCGTGTTCGGATTCGGTGGTTGGGCCGTCTCGGCCAATCTCAATGGCGCGGTTCTCGGCCAGGGAATGGTCAAGGTCGACCAGAACCTCAAGGAGGTACAGCATCGCGACGGCGGCATCATCCGGTCGATCGCGGTCAGGCAGGGCGACAACGTTAGCGAGGGCCAGGTTCTGTTCCAGCTCGAGGACGTCCAGACCCGTGCGGAGCTGTCGATTGTCCGCTCCCAGTTGGCGGAGCATCTTGCCCGCGGCGCCAGGCTGGTCGCCGAGCGTGACGGTTTCGACAAGGTCGCTTTCCCTTCCGATCTCGCTGCCTTTTCCGAGGAGGCCGCCGAGATCATCAAGGGTGAGACGCGTTTGTTCGAGGGCAACCGAACCAATCGGGAAAGCCGCAAGGAGCAGCTCGAGATCGGCATCGTCCAGTTAGGAGAGGAGATCAAGGGGCTGCAAGCGCGCCAGGTCGCCAAATCCGAGGAGCTCAGGCTCGTCGAGATGGAGCGTACGAAATTTCTCGGGCTCTTCCAGAAGGGCTATATCGACGGCTCCAAGGTCTTCAACATCAACCGGGAATGGGCGCGGCTGCTCGGCGAGCGCGGCGAGATCGAGGCGACGCTCGCGCGTGCCAAGCTTCGCATCAGCGAAACCCGGCTGCAGATCATCTCCATCAACGACACCGCGCGGACGGAGGCGCAGCGCGAACTGCGTCTGGTCGAAGCCAAGCTGTCGGAGTTGCAGGACCGCCGCGTCGCCGGCGAAGACCGGCTGTCGCGCACCGAGATCCGATCCCCGATCGCAGGGACGGTCAACGAAATGACGATCTTCACCATCGGCGGCGTCATCACCCCGGCGGCGCGGCTCGCCACCATCGTTCCCACCGGGACGAAATTGACGATCGAGGTGCGTATCGCGCCCGCCGACATCGACCAGGTCAAACCCGGTCAAGCCGCGCGCCTGCGCTTCTCAGCCTTCAACCGCAACACGACGCCCGAAATCCCCGGCAGGGTCAGCCATGTCTCGCCGGCCACCACCAAGGACGCCGCAACCGGCCAAAACTACTATACGTGCGAGGTCCAGATCGAAGGGGATATCGCCGTGCTCGGCGACCGCAAGCTCCTGCCGGGAATGCCGGTCGAGGTGATGATCACCACCGAAGAGCGCAAGGCGCTCTCGTTCCTGACCAAGCCGTTCACCGACCATGCGAGCCGGATGTTCCTGGAGCGCTGAGTTCCATCACCTGGGAGCGAACTGGAGCAGCGTAACCGCAGCGTGAAAAATTGCCGGCGCGCTGGTCCTGCCCGCGCCAAACTGGGACCATCCGGAAGCGGACATACCGAACGTCCGCAACGGGCCAAAATTGCGCGTTGGGGCATGTGGACGTACCACCGCTCCAGGGGCGTCCGAAATCGCTGGAGAGTGGTCCCAGCTATGAACTCTGCCGGCACAGGGTCAGATAGGGCCAGGCGAACCTCGCCGCGTTCGGCCAACACCTTGTAGCCGCAGTAGCCTCGACCTGGAGGATGCCGCGGAAGCCGGCGAGTTGAGCGATCGGCCGTTCCGCCTTGCAGTGGGGAGCATAGACACAGACGACGCCGGGTGGATCCGGCGCCGCCCCCGGGCCGGTTTCTCGGGCAAGAGCCCAGAGCTGGCCCGCCTTCGTCCGGCCCTGGCCGGGATCGAGCGCAGGCCGCTGTGGGCTCGTCCGCGAACAGCTTGGACGAGCTCTTCAGCGCCGCCAGCATCCGTTCATGCACGGGCCGCAACAGGAAGGCGGCGCGCCCGACCCAGTCGGCCAGCGTCGAGCGATCGAGTACGACGCGCTGGCGCGCATAGATCTGAGCCTGACGATACAGCGGCAGATGATCGGCGTATTTCGAGACCAGCAGATGGGCGACTGTCGCCTCGGTCGCGATCCCGCCCTCGATCAACCGCGCCGGGGCCGGACACGACGTCCTCGCAGGACCGGCAGGCATATTTCGGGCGGCGCAGCACGAGCACACGGAACTGGCCGGGCACGATGTCGTTGCGCTCGGCTTACATCCTCGCCGATGCGATGGAGCTTGCCGGAACAGCAAGGACAAGTGTCGCTCTCGATGTCCACTATCATCTCGATCCGCGGCAGATGCGGCGGCAGCGCGCCGCGGTTAGCCCGGCGCTGGCGAGCCCAGGTGGCTTCCTTTGGGCCTTCTAGTCTATGAGCTCCACCTCGCGGCAGACAAGGAGGCGGGGCTGTATCCCCGACCTTCCGTGTACGAGGTGAACCTTTTCGCACCCCGCACCTAACGATGATCCATTATTAGACCATATAAGTGATATATGGGCTATTTATGAACCAATTCGCATAACATGGGTTGTTTACAGTCGACGGCTCGCCTAATGAGCCATTAACGGGCCGTGAAATTAATTCGCGGGCTGTTTATGGACCAGATCAATGGCAAAGCCAGTAACAAGGGCCTATTCCTCCTACAGCCACGACGCACTGAAGCTGCTGGCCCAGATGATCCGGCGCGCGCGGATCGAGCGGAAGCTGACCACCCAGGAGCTCGCTGACCGCGCGGGGATCTCACGCGGTCTCGTTCAGAGAATCGAGCGCGGCGACCCCGGCTCCGCAATCGGCGCGGTATTCGAGATCGCCGCCATTATCGGGGTGCGCCTGTTCGATGCCGATCAACCGACGATGGCAGCTCATCTGTCCGCGAACAATGCCATGCTCGCCTTGCTGCCCAAATCAGTACGCCCCTCGGGAAAGGTGAAGGATGACTTCTGAACAGCGCTATGCGGAGGCGTATGTCTGGGCTTGGTTGCCAGGACAGACGCAGCCTGTGGTCGCGGGTCGCCTCGCCCGCGAGGGCAGCAACTTCCTGTTCAACTACGGCCGCAGCTATCTCGCCCGCGAAGACGCGGTCTCGCTCTACGCACCAGAGCTTCCCTTGCGCGCAGGCGTCCTGCCGCTTCCGGCAGGACTGTCGATGCCCAATTGCCTGCGTGATGCTGCGCCGGATGCCTGGGGCCGCCGCGTCATCATCAATCGACGATTGGGAGCAAAGGGGGGCGCAGCCGACACAGCCGATCTCGATGAGCTCATCTATCTGCTGGATTCAGGGTCCGACAAGGTTGGTGGGCTCGACTTCCAGATATCGGCCTCGAGATATGTGCCGCGCTCCGCGTCCGCCGCGCCGTTGGAGGAATTGCTGAACGCCGCGCGGCTGGTGGAAGAAGGTGTGCCGCTCCCGCCGGAACTGGACGCCGCCCTGCTGCACGGCAGCTCGATCGGCGGCGCACGGCCGAAGGCTCTCATCGATGACGGTGACGAGAAGTACATTGCCAAATTCTCTTCGCAGACCGACGTCTACAGCGTCGTGAAGGCGGAATTCATCGCAATGCGGCTGGCGGCGCTCGTCGGCATCGACACGGCCCCGGTCCGGCTCGCGCATGTCGCAGGCAAGGACGTGCTTCTGATCCGGCGCTTCGATCGGCGCAAGATCAACGCTGGCTGGGAGCGCCTCGCGATGGTCTCGGCCCTCACCCTTCTCGGCCTCGACGAGATGATGGCGCGCTATGCCAGCTATCAAGAGCTAGCGACGATCATCCGGCATCGCTTCACCGATCCCAAGCCGACATTGCGCGAGTTGTTCTCGCGCCTCACGTTCAACATCCTGTGCGGCAATACCGACGACCATGCGCGCAATCATGCTGCGTTCTGGAATGGCAGCACGCTGTCGCTGACGCCGGCCTACGATATCTGTCCGCAGGGCCGCACCGGTCGGGAAGCCAGCCAGGCCATGTTGATCGACGGCAACCGACGCTTCAGCCAGATCGCGATGTGCCTGGATGCCGCGCCGAGTTTCCTTTTGTCTCGCGAGGAAGCGACCGCGATCGCGGCAACGCAGATCTCGACCATCAAGGAGCAATGGCAGGCGGTGTGCGACGAGGCGACATTGAGCGTCGTCGACAGAGAATTGTTCTGGCGACGACAGTTCCTCAATCCTTTCGCTTTCGATGGCGCGCCCGAAACTCTGAACAACCTTGCTCACTAAGCATTGCTAGAGGGCGATGTCCCGTTCGATCTCGGCGGCGAGGTCGACTTCTAGCCTTGCGTCGGTATCGCTACCCAATCCAATAACGCAGCGGACATAGCTACGATGGACTGCGCGGGACCTTGAGCAAAGTCCTGTTCAAGACGTGCGAAACCTTACCTTGCCCGGTTCCATCTGCGGGTCATTGTCGTGGTAGTGCGGCGATCGTCACGGGGACCCATTTGGTTGAGGTCGGAACGGAGCACCGGCATATCAGTTATAGGAGGTCACCGCAGGAACCGGATATGACCTTCAAAAACGACTTGGCGGATGACAGGTATCGCATCCTTATCGACGCGATAACCGACTACGCCATCTACATGCTGGATAGCGGCGGGTTCGTAACGAGTTGGAACCCCGGTGCCGAACGCTTTAAGGGATACCGCGAGAGTGAGATTCTAGGACAGCATTTTTCGCGATTTTATACAGAAAACGACAAAGCGACCGGCCTTCCCGCTCGGGCGCTGGAAACGGCCAGAACTCAGGGGCGATTTGAAAACGAAGGCTGGCGAGTCCGCAAAGACGGAACAACGTTTTGGGCGCACGTCATTATAGACCCGGTGTTCGATACCCGCACGGGCGAACTGCTCGCTTACGCCAAGATCACGCGGGATTTGACCGAGCGAAAGATCGCCCAAGAGAACTTGCAGGCGGCAAAGGAAGCCCTTTATCAATCCCAGAAGATGGAGTCCCTGGGCCAGCTAACCGGCGGTGTGGCGCATGACTTCAATAATCTGCTCAATGCCATTATCGGGAGCCTTGAGTTGCTCAGAAAGCCGCAACCGCCTGAGCGCAGGGAAATTTTGATCAGGAATGCCTTGGCGGGCGCAGAACGCGGCGTTGCACTCACTCAAAGAATGCTAGCTTTTGCTCGCAAACAGAATCTGGCGACTGCGCCAGTCGATGTCTTTCACTTGATGGGCGGGATGACGGACTTGCTGAGCCGCTCATTGGGGCCTTCGATCGAGATCGAATACTCGTTCGGTGTTGGTTTGAAGCATGCACTGGCGGACCCGCATCAACTCGAACTCGCCATCATCAATCTTGCCGTAAACGCGCGCGATGCGATGCCCGAGGGCGGTTCAATCACAATCTCAGCAAGGAACGCAACGGCCAGCGACAGCAAGAAGGCTGGGCTTCCCCACCCAGGTTTCATTCAAATCAGTGTCGCCGACAAGGGATTGGGGATGGACCCAGACACCTTGGCGAAAGCGTCTGAGCCGTTTTTTACGACCAAGGGTGTCGGGAAAGGCACTGGGCTCGGCCTTTCGATGGTGTCCGGAACCGCCGAACAACTGGGCGGCCGTCTGACTCTTGCGAGCACGCTTGGGGAGGGTACCACCGCAACGATTTGGCTGCCTACGGCCGAGCAACACACGCTTGAAGTGACATCTTCAGAGCCAGCTGTGGATCATGACACACGGGCGCTACGCATTCTCGCCGTCGACGACGATGCGTTGATTCTCATGAATACCGTCGCTCTGCTTGAAGATCTGGGTCACGCGGTGATGGAAGCGAACTCGGGCAGGGAGGCACTGGCGAAACTCGAAACAGGAGACCCCGTCGATGTGCTCGTCACGGATCACGCAATGCCCAATATGACGGGTACTCAGCTGATTGACGCGGTTTCAGAACGCTGGCCAGACATTCGGATCATTCTCGCTTCCGGTTATGCGGAATTGGAGGCGCCCTCCCGCGATGGCGTAGTGATGCTTGCCAAGCCATTCTGGCAGTCTCAGCTCGAGGCGGCCCTGATTGCTGCGATGAAATGAAGAGCCCGGGGTGCTTGCCAAACCGGCGACGAAAGCCCTACCAGCCGTCCGCAAGCCGCCTAAGTGGCAAGCTTCGACGCCTTGATCATCAGCGTGACGACGACACCCTCAGCCGACCAATCGTAGTTGATGGAACCACCGAGTTGCCCGGACACGCTCCGCACGACCAAGCGGCTGCCGTAGCCCTCAGCTCCGTTAGGAGGTTCGACACTCGGTCCCCCGCGCTCAATCCAAACGATCTTTAGGTTGTCATCGTCCAGAGAACCTGAGACGTCGAGCGTGCCCGCCTCGGAAAATAGGGCACCATACTTGAGCGAATTGGTCGCCAGTTCATGGATGATCAGAGCGATGGTCGTTGCCGCGACTTCGCCGACACCCATCCGGGGCACGGCGACGCGAATGCGCCTGCTGAACGCGCCCTTGTCCTCATAGGGTGAAAGCAGGATTGAGATCAGGTCGCCCAGCAACGCTGCACGTCCTTGATGGCCAGGAAGCGGCCGCACCAGGTCGTGAGCCCTCCCGAGAGCGGCCAAACGTCCAGTGAGTTCAACGGCCATCTCCTTGGCCGTCGTGGCGGATCTGGATGATATCTGAGTCAGCCCAGCGGCAATCGCGAGCAGGTTCTTCACCCGGTGGCTCATCTCGCCCGCGAGTAGTTCGTGACCCTCCTCAGCCTGCTTGCGGCCCGTCACGTCAAGAAAGATGCCATAGGCAAGGTTCTCGTGCAGCGCCGAGTCATCGCCGATTCCGCGAGCCGATATCCAGCGGATCTCTTCGCCAATGATGATGCGAAAGTCGATCTCGTAGGCGCCGATGATGGCCCGCGTCGCCGTGAACGCTGCCCGAACCCTGTCCCTATCGGCAGGGTGGATGCGTGCCGACAAGTCCTCGAACTTGACGTTGTCACTTTGAGGCACCGCCCAAAGCTCGAAGCCGCGCTCGTCCATGGAAAATGCGTTCGTCTGGACATTCCAGGACCACAGCGCGACGCCGGCAGCACCGATTGCGCGGCGCAGGGCTGTGGCACTCCAGGCGCTCGGGTTGGGAGCAGGCATCAGCGACCAGTCCTAACTGCCTGTATGGCCAGAACCTTCGGCGTGGACATTGGTGCACTGAGCAAGGCCTCGCTGCAACAGTGTCCGTACAGCATCGGACCGGCTGCGCATCCGCTTTCGGAAGCGGTACTCCTCGATCAAAGCTAGCTCTGACTTACTCAACATGATCTGCAAAGCGCCCGCCACGCTTCAGATCCGATCTCTTTTTGGGCCGCTCGGACACGGAAGTCTCACATGTAGCTAGCCACTCATTATTAGTCGATGGCGTTTGGACGTCAATGCTCCTGCGATAGCCCGAAGACGGCTGCGGGCGGCCAAAAGCTAGAGACTCCGCAGCGCCACTACGGGACATTCAACGGTGCAGACGTTGGATGTGCTCGCTGATCATTGTTTCCCACGTCGGCCGCACGTCGGAGCTTTTCGACCAGAAGACTGGCAGGTAATGACAATCCCCTGTTCCTTACCGAGATGACAAATTGGCGGAGGGACCAAGAGTCATTCAGCGGCACTACCGTCAGACCCAGCGCCTGCTGAACGGCGCGCGCTTCCTCGCCGGGGACGATAGCGACAGCCAGTCCAGCGGCGACGATCCGGTAGGCAGCATCCACCGTCGACACCTGGATCCGGTGGATGAGCTGCTTTCCGGCTGCTCCTGCAGCACTCCGTTGTCTCTGCTGCATGATGCTGCGAGCCAGGATATCGACGTGCTCGTAGTCGAGAGTCTCGATGAAGGCGACCGAGTCGCGGCTGGCAAGTGGGTGCCCCTCGGGTACGACGACGGCGAGGTGATCCCTATGATAGGGAAAGAGGGTCAGATCTCGAAAGTCCACCGCATCCCAGCACACGCCGATATCGGCTCGTCCCTCTTCGACGCCTCTTACAACCTCCCAGATTTCCCGCTCTTCCAAGCTCACTCGGACGTCGCGATACATCTTGGCGAAGCGACCGATATCATTGGGTAGAAACTGGGCGACCGCCGACTTGCTGCCGAAAACGCGAACCTGGCCCTGCACGCCCTGCGCAAAGGCGCCGAGGTCCGATTTGATCCGGTCGAGCATCTGCAGCGACTCGCGCGCATAGCGCCAGAGCGCCTCGCCCGCGGCCGTGACCGTCACGCCTCGACGACCACGTTCAAACAATCTGACGCCGGCTTCGCTTTCCATCTGGGCGATGCGCTTGCTGACGGCCGAGGGCACGATCGCTTCCCTCTGGGCGGCGGCCGCGATGTTGCCCTCCTCGCAGACGGCGACGAACAGGCGCAAGGATACCGGGTCGAAACTGCGCATGAAGCCTCCGGCAGAGCTTTACAGCCATCTCCAAATGGAACGGCTTGGATGAAAAATTACCACGCCAGCGGTGGCTGATATTCCCTTCGGCTCGCTCTATCGTCCCGTCAACCAACTACGGGGGAGGCAACGATGGCGAAACTGGCTTTTGGCATTTTGCTGGCGGCGGCGATCGCGACGCCAGCTGCGGCGCAGAATTATCCTTCACGGCCGATCACGATGATCGTTCCCTTTGCCGCCGGGGGGCCGTCCGACACGGTCGCTCGTGTGACCGCGGAAACGATGGGCCGCATTCTCGGCCAGAACATCATCGTCGAGAATGTGGCCGGCGCTGGCGGCACGACCGGCAGCCATCGAGCCGTTCGCTCCGATCCCGACGGGCACACCATCCTGCTCAACCATCTCGGACTGGCGACGGCCGTCACGCTCTATCGCAAGCTGCCTTTCGATCCGACGGCCGATCTCAGGCCCGTCGGCGTCGTCTCGGATGCCAGCATGGCGATCATCGCCCGGCGGGGATACCAGCCTGATTCACTCGCGGATCTGATTAAAGACGTCAAAGCGCGCGGGCAGGATGTGACATTTGCCCATTCGGGCCTGGGCGCTTCCTCGCAACTCTGCGGATTGCTGTTCATGGCGGCCGTGGACAAGAAGCTCACTCAGGTGCCTTTCCGGGGCGGCGGGCCGGTCCTGCAGGCGCTGCTGGCGAACCAGGTCGACCTTGGCTGCGAGCAGGCCACCACTGCCGCGCCCCAGCTGCAGTCGAAGAGCATCAAGGGCTATGCCGTCACGAGCACGCAGCGAATCCCCGCGCTTCCCGATGTGCCCACCGTAGGCGAAGGCGGCCTTCCCAACATGGAAATCAGCGTGTGGCACGGCCTTTTCGTGCCTGCAAAGACCCCGGATTCCGTGGTTCGGACGCTGTCGGCAGCGTTGGCGAAGGCTCTACAGGACCCCACGCTCGCCAGCCGCTTCATTGACATCAGCACAGTACCGACGCCGGAAAAAGCCACGCCGCACTCCCTGGCGCAGACCCTGAAAGGCGACATCGGCCGCTGGCGTCCGCTGATCCAGGCCGCCGGTCAGTTCGCCGACTGAACCCAGCCGATCTCCCTCCGATCAGGAAGCCTTCTAAATGCGTATCGTCGACATCCGGGAGCGCACCGCTCCGATCGCCTCGCCCATCGCGAATGCCTTCATCGACTTCTCGAAGATGACGCTGAGCCTGGTTGCCGTCGTCACCGACGTCATCCGCGACGGCAAGCCGGTGATCGGCTACGGCTTCAACTCGAACGGGCGCTATGGCCAGGGCGGGCTGATCCGCGAGCGCTTCGCCCCGCGTATCCTCCAGACGGCGCCCGAGAGCCTGCTCGATGCCGAGGGCGGCAATCTCGACCCCGGCAAGGTCTGGGCCGCGATGTTCACCAATGAGAAGCCAGGCGGCCATGGCGAGCGCTCCGTCGCCATGGGCACGATCGACATGGCGGTCTGGGATGCCGTCGCGAAGATCGCCGGCAAGCCGCTCTTCCGTCTGCTGGCGGAGCGCCACGGCACGCAGGCCGATCCGAAGGTCTTCGTCTATGCTGCGGGCGGCTACTACTATCCCGGCAAGGGCCTGGAGGGTCTGGCGGCTGAGATGCAGGGCTATCTCGACCGTGGCTACACCGTCGTGAAGATGAAGATCGGCGGCGCGCCGCTCGCTGATGACTGCAAGCGCATCGAGACGGTGCTGAATCTGCTGCCGGCCAGGTGCAAGCTCGCGGTCGATGCCAATGGCCGCTTCGACCTGGAGACGGCGATCGCCTACGCCAAGGCGCTGCGCCAGTACGACCTGTTCTGGTATGAGGAGGCGGGCGATCCGCTCGACTACGACCTTCAGGCCAGGCTCGCCGAGCATTATCCCGGCCCGATGGCGACCGGTGAAAACCTGTTCTCGATGCAGGACGCGCGCAACCTGATCCGCTATGGCGGCATGCGCCCGGACCGCGACTGGCTGCAGTTCGACTGCGCGCTGAGCTACGGCCTCGTCGAATATTTGCGCACGCTGGAGATGTTGAAGCAGAACGGCTGGTCCTGGCACCGCTGTATCCCCCATGGCGGCCACCAGATGTCGCTGAACATCGCGGCGGGCCTCGGCCTCGGCGGAAACGAATCCTACCCCGACCTGTTCCAGCCCTATGGAGGCTTCCCAGACGGCGTGCGCGTCGAGGCCGGCCACATCATCATGCCGGACCTGCCGGGCATTGGCTTCGAGGGCAAAGCCGACCTTATCGCGGAGATGCGCAGCCTCGCCGCGTGAGGCTATAGGCAACCGTCCTTGTGCGCTACCAGCGACATTGGCTGCCCTCCCGTAAGCCGACGTTCTGCGAAACGCGATTACGACTCGGCGTTCCACTTGAAGTCGCGGATGTGCTGCAGGAACACAGACATGGCCGCGCTCTGGTGGCGCCTGTTGGGGTAGTAAAGAAACCAGCTCGGCAGCTCGGGCGACCAGTCGGGTAGCAGTTCGACCAGGCGGCCCTCATTGAGATGCGGCTTCGCATAATCCTCGAAGACATGCGCGATGCCTTGTTCCGTCAGCGCCGCCTGCAGCTCCTGATGCGCCGAGCTCAGCGTCAGGCGGCCTTCAGGCGTGATCGCCAGGCGCTCACCCCCCTTTTCGAATTGCCAGCTGACGATCGTTCCTCCGGGGAAGCGACGGCGGATGCAGTCGAATCCAATCAGATCGGGCGGTGTCACTGGCGCGGCGCGACCCCGAAGATAGTTCGGCGAGGCGACGATCGTGTAGCGCAAGGCAGGCCCGAGCGGCACCGCGATCATGTCCTGCTCCAGGTGCTTGCCGAACCGCACTCCGGCATCGAAGCCCTGCTGCACAATATCGATGATCGCCGCGTCGCTGATCAGATCGACCTTCACCTCCGGAAAGCGTCGCATGAAGTCAAAGACCAGCGGGCACAGCACGTGGTCGACTGCCGGGCCGGGTGCATTGATCCGCAGCGTGCCCGTCGGGGTCTCGCGTAGCCGGTCGAGGTCCTCGATCGCCAGCCTGATGTCGCGCAAGGCCGGAATAAGCCGTTCGTAAAGCCGCGCTCCGGCTTCCGTGGGCGCGACGCTGCGCGTGGTTCGATTCAGCAGGCGCAGTCCTAGCGTTCCCTCCAGCGCGCCGATGCTCTGGCTCAGCGCCGCCGACGAGACGCCTCGCTCCGCCGCCGCCGCGCGAAAGCCCCCGCATCTGACGATCGATGCGAAGACGTCGAGACTGTCGAGGCGGAGCGGTCTCATTGCGGCATTTTACTTATCAAGCTGATCGGGAGAAGATATCTTATCCGATCAATCTTGCACCGTCATCTTGAACCTGATCGACCGATCCGGCCGCGAGGGAAACCATGACGATCATCACCATGAACCGCCGCAAGATCGTCTTGTCCGCACTCCTCGGCGCAACCGGGCTGGTTCCCGGAGGCGGTGCCGGAGAGGCCCGTGCTCAGGCGCTGCAACCACCGAGCGGCAACGCAGGTCACTATCGCTTCCGGATTGGCGAGGTCGGCGCGACGGTGCTTAGCGACGGGCTGATCGGCGGTCCGCCGCGCGTCTACGCCAGCGACGCGCCAGAGCAGGAGCTGAAGGACGTCCTGCAGCGCGCCTTCCTGCCGACAGACCACATGACGCTGAATCTCAACACCCTCCTGCTCGAAGTTGGAGCCCGGCGCATCCTGCTGGAGGCGGGCGCGGGTCAGACGATGGGCCCGAACGGCGGCCGGGTCTTCGCCCGCCTGGCCGAGATCGGCCTGAGCGCGCGCGACATCGATGTCGTCGTCGTCTCGCATACGCACCCCGACCATGTCGGCAATCTGCGAACCGCCGACGGAGGACCCGCCTTTCCGCGCGCGACCGTCTTCGCCCCCAAGGCGGACTGGGATTTCTTCGTCAGCAGTGAGCCCGACCTGTCCTACATGCCCGTCCCCGAGGACTTTCGGCGGCGCTTCGGCGCTGCGATCAAGCGCAGCGTCGAGCCTATCGCCAAGAGCGTGGAACTCTACGAGGCGGGCGCGGAGATCGTTCCGGGACTGACGACCATCGCGGCTGCTGGCCATACTCCCGGCATGGTCTCGTTTCTCGTCCATTCGGGCCGTGACCAGCTGCTTCTCACGGCCGACCTCGCCTACCACCCGGTCGTCAACATCGACAGGCCGTGGCGGCCAGGCCCGGATCGTGACGGGGACGCCGCGCTCGGCGCGCGCCGACGCATCTTCGATCGCGCGGCGGCCGACCGCATCCCGGTTCTCGGCTTTCACTATCCGTTCCCGGGCCTCGGCCATCTGCTGCGGACGGACAGCGGCTACGCCTGGGTGCCCGCAGGCTGGCAATTCTGAGCTGGAAGGAGACGAGACGACGACCCGCAGGCCGACAGATCTCGACCGCCGCAGCTTTCTCGGGGCCGTCAGCGGCGCGACCGCCGCGCTGGGCGCCCGCCCGAGACGCGAGTGGAGAGGCTGCCGCCGCTTCCAGCAGCCGATTTCGTGAGGTTGGCCTCTGCCTGTCGGCATCGGGGTCTGGGACCGCGTCGGCAACCGAGACGTCGCGCTGTGCGAGTTGAACCAATTCGAGCCCAAGCAGACCATCAGCGGACTGGAGGCCGGCGGCAGCTAAGCCGGTCCCACGTCCGGTCAGCAGTTTCACCCACGCCCAAGCCGCAGTCGCGCGCGGCTACTCGGTATGAGAACCAAGATCGGCGGGACGGATGGCGAGCATCGCCGCAGCCCTCACCGCCCCCCAGCCGAGCTTCGAGTCGGGATTTGCTCTGGAACCTAGAGAGGCCCACCGAAACAGCGCCTGCCGTACGGCCTCCCCTTTTCGCCAGCCAGCAAGGCGATTGAACGCACTCCAGTGTTTGGCAATCCAGAGGGCCGCGGCTGCTGCGAGCAGTGGGGTTGCTGCCGAGGTACCCTGCCCGTCTTCATCAACCACCGTCGCGCGACCGATCTCCGGCCACGGGATGTTGGGAGTGAAGCCGAGAGCGCAGTGCGCATCTTGCTTGCGGGGCCGTAGCACCCTTCCATGGTGTCAAGACCGCTGTACGAGCGCATGTTCGCCATCACGCCGCATGCAGCAACCACGCGCCGCATTCGTGCTGGATAGACTATCGAGCGTACGGGCAGGCCCGAGAAGTTGTTACCCGCCGCGGTGACCCTCACCATTCCGGCCGCATAGGCCTTGTTGACCACCTCGGCGAGGACGGCCGACGCTAATCCGCCCATGCTCATGGAGAGTACGTGGGCGCCACGGCCGAGCGCATAGTCGAAGCCCTGCGCCATAGTTCCGGTGCGGTATCTGACGACCCAATCCGCGATCCGGATCGGCAGGACAGAAACCTCAGGAGCGCCACCGATCTCGCGGCCAGCGAGAATTCCGATGGTACCTGTACCGTGGCCACGGTTGCGAAGGACGCCCCCGACGGCGTCACGTCCTCTGCACTGTCGGGCTTGCCTTCTCCTTAATTGCGCAGCCCAAAGGCAATTTTAGTGGGGCAAAACCGGTGACGAGGATCATAGCCAGTATCCAGATGCGCAACGAGCACCTGAGTTTGGTCGGCAGCGGCAACCATCGACCGAGCATCGGCCAGTCCATTGAAGTCTGCCTCTAGATGCCAACGCGAATGTGGTTCTATCGCGCGGCCACCGCCGCCGTCCTGCGAATCGGCAACGCATGACGAGGCGAGCGGACCAGAGACCCATTGTCGTTCGAACTCGGGTTCTGCTGCGAGAAGATCACCACTGCCCACTGCAAACCCCATGCGCATCATCGCAAGCGCTTGGTCCCAGGGATTCTCACTCGCTTCGGTGCGGAACCAAGTTGCAGCCGCTGCTGGTCCAAATCCCAACCCATCGTCCGTCTCGTCGACGCGAAGCAGTGGCTCGGCCCCGCGTGTCAGTGCCTTGGCACTAGTCGCGAAGCCGCCGCCGGCGTCGCGACTTTCAGCAACATGCCGACCGGTTCAGGTAGCGCGGGCTTCCAAGGGTTGGTCATAGCGTGCCCCTCGGATTGTTGGAGAGAGCGAAAAGTGCATTATGCCAGTAGAGCGGCGAGCACTGCTCCATCTCTGAGCGCGCTGGGTGCCGTTAAGTTGCAGATGACGATTCATATCTCGCCCCCTGATTAAAACACAACTCAACCGCTAACTTCCGCTAAGTCAATCCCCTTTTGGCGATAGATTATACTTTTTTTACTTGGCAATAGTGGCGAGACTCCAACAATTGGCGAAGTCCACTTCCAGCCACCGTGCCAAGGTCGGTTTCTGGCGCAACCCAGGCTGCACATTTGCCCAGCTTGAGTGACCGGCTCGGGTGTAGATCCGCCGAAATGGTCAGCCATGCCTGCAGCGTCTTTCCGTCCCCGTCTCGAACGTGAGCCAATCTTTGGACGGTCTCCAGCTGCCCCCAAGGTTAATATCCGAGCTGCCCCGGACTCGCTTTGTTAAGATGGCGATGCGAATCTTCGATTCGAAGGGAGCCTGCCGTATGGCGGTTCGCATTGATAACCGCGCCGAAGCCTTGCCGCGCCTTCCCCTCTGGGCAGCCATTTTTGTGCTGTTGGCCTGCGCCACGATGCTCGCCTTGAGCGGGTGGCGGGAATGGACGTCCAGAAGCGCCGATCTAAAGACTGCCGAAGTCGATATGGCCAATCTGGCGCGCTCGCTCACGCAACATGCGGAGGACACTGTCGAGCTTGCCGATGCGATATTGATTGGTTTGGCCAGCCGTCTTGAGACAAATGGGACAGATCCTGCCGCGATCGCCCGTGTCCAGAGTTTTCTGGACCTGCGCAAGCCGACTTTGGGGCGTATCAGGGGCCTTTTCGTCTACGATGAAGCTGGTCGTTGGCTGGCAACCACGGAGAAGGTCCCCCTCGCTGGTCTCAACAATAGTGACCGGGCTTATTTCCAGCATCACCGCCAGTCGGATGATCAGCGCCCCCATTTGGGCCAACCCGTTAAGAGCCGGTCAGGTGGACAATGGATCATCACCGTGTCCCGCCGCCTCAACCATCCCGACGGGACTTTTGCTGGCGTTGTGCTTGCGACGATCGACGCTGCCTATTTTTCGCAGTTTTACAGCCGGTTCGATCTCGGACCGAACGGCGCTGTCACATTGCTCAGTGCCAATGGCATTTTGCTTGCCCGCAGCCCCGACGATGGCACGTATGTCGGGCGCGACATGTCGAGGACGCCTCTCCTGAAGGAGCGCACAACACGTCCCTTCGCCAGCACCTACTATTTCAAATCGCCGCTAGACGGCGTGCGGCGCCTGAGCGCCTACCGGTTCAGCGAACGCTATCCCTTGCTGCTTCTCGCGACCGAAGCGCAGGAGGATGTTCTGGCGCCGTGGCGGCAGGGCGCCCTGATACGGACGGCCATCGTCCTGACGCTGACAGCGGTCATCGGTGCCATCGGCCTGTATCTCGTGCGCCAGCTCTTTGCGCGTCAACGCCTCGCGGCGGCCTTAGCCGCAACGGAGGCGGATTTCCGCCTGCTTGCGGAAGAGTCTAGCGACATGGTCATGCGGATCGGCTTCGACGAGTGCATTCTTTACGCCTCGCCATCGACCACGCGCGTCCTCGGCTGGGATCCCGAGCAACTCGTGGGAACGCCAGCCCTGGCGGGCGTCAACCAAGAGGATCTGCCCCGCGTCGAACAGACGGTCGCCTCACTGAAGCGCGGCGATATCGAAGAGACCAAGATCATCTATCGCACACGACATCGAGAGAAGACGGAGATCTGGATCGAGACGGCCCTGCGCGCGACGAGAACGCCGGTCACCGGCATGGTCGACGGCGTCGTGGCGATTTCGCGCGACATGACGGAACACAAGGACCTGGAAGACAAGCTCGCGGCGCTGGCGGCGTTGGACGGACTGACGGGCCTCGCCAATCGCCGCTCCTTCGACGAGCGGCTGGAGCAGGAATGGGCCAGGGCCGCGAGGGAAGGCACACCTCTATCCCTGCTGATGATCGATATCGACCATTTCAAGAAATACAATGATCGCTACGGACATCCGGCGGGAGATAGCTGCTTGCGTACCGTGGCGGGCATCCTGGCCGCGCATGCGCGGCGGCCAGCTGATCTGGCTGCCAGATATGGCGGAGAGGAGCTTGCCCTTCTCCTGCCGACCGCGGATTTCGAAGGCTGCGAGCAAGTTGGCGCGAGGCTGCTCGAGGCCCTTCGCGACGCCCAGATTCCGCACGCGCTGAACCCGCCCTCCGAACTCGTGACGGCAAGCATGGGAGGTGCGAGCGCATGGCCCGATCCTGCCGCTTCGAAGGGCTGTATCTCATTGGTCGAAGCCGCCGATCGCGCGCTGTATTTCGCCAAAGAAGCTGGTCGCGATCGCCTGGTCATGTCTGGACAAGTAATGAGGTGGCCTCACACCAAGCGAGCATGAGAGGAGAGAGCGGCGCGGCTCGCATTGCGCTGCCCCTTACCTCAAGCGTGGTGGTCGAGGACACCATGCGCTGCACCAAGATCTTGGCACAACGCGCTCGGAACAGGGATCGGTTTGAACCGGCATGGGCTTCCGGCGTTTTACAGCCTCCGAAAGCCCAACTCTCGGCCCCGCTGGCATCCGCCGGCGGGGCTTTTTGTCTTTTGATATTGCCGTCGAACGCAGGCGCCCTAAATTTTGCCCGTCTGGTGGTTTTGCATGGGGAAAGGACATGCCATTCCGATCATTGGACCCGGTCGAACTTGCCCGGGCAAGCGCAGCTCTCGATGCAGCTTGGAACGAAATCCGGTTGACCATACCCGACCCATACGACGAGCGAGAACGAACGCATCTCGCTTACATTGTCGCCAGCTTGCTGGATATCGCGGAGGACGAGGACGATTTAACGCAACGCGCCATCGAGCGGTATCGACGACGTGCAGCGTGATCGCAGCACCGCGGCGCGGCTTTATTGCTATTGCCCTATAGGGAACCCCGAGTAGCGCTGGCGCATTCTTCGCAAGAGGAGAAGCGCTATGCCTAAATACCGGGTGACCACCAAGGATCCGAGCGGTTCAGCCCGCCAGTCGATGGACTTCCCCACCGAGCAAGCCGCGACTGATGACGCTCAGCGGTCGCTCGTTGACATGGCGAAGGAAACTCTTCCGAACGGCGAGCGAGCCCACTTCAAGGTACGAGTTCAAGATCAGGCCGGTGATGAGGTCTATCGCGCTTCGCTCGACTTCAAAGGCCGCGGCCGGAGAAAAGCTGGGGCGCCTGAGGAACCCGCCGACGACTAGCCGGTTCATAGCCCGGCGCTCTCGGGATCCTCGCGCCATGCCTCTCGCCGACTTGCATCTCCCCCGGTCCTCGTCGGCGAGAGGCAGCCCTTCCGGGCCGGCAGATGAGTTTGTCTGGCGGACGTTTCTACCTTTTCCTTCAAATGCAGCATGCTAGCTTGGAAATGGCGCTTCCACTGCCAGCGCCATGCCTCTCGTCGGTGCAGTCGCTCCCCCGCGTACATCGGCGAGAGGCAGAGTTAAAATGTAAAGCCCCGTCGGTTCGCGCCGGCGGGGCTTTTTCGTTTCACCCGGATCGGCGTCGCCGCAATTCGGTCTCGCGCGCTAAAGTGTCCTGCCATGCGCGCCAGGAGGCCGCATCGCCTTCACGCCGATGGCGCTGTCCCGCGGCGACAGTCCCTTCCTCTAGCCGCTTCTTCTAGACCTCATATGAGCTCGTTCCAGACTTCAACATGGCCGTTCTCCAATGCGCCATAATGGCGCGACGGAAGGCTAGGCTGAGATGAAATTGGGCGCACCGCACATGTCGCGTTGATTAGGCCGTAAACTCATAAGCGCGGAGCCACAGACGCATTGGGGCGAGTTGGACCATAGCGCTACAGCCCGGCCGATTGCACCGGCATCAAGAAGACCAAGGTCGAGGGCAACCCTGCTCTGGCGCATGTCAGCACGTCCTACGTCGAGCGTTCGAACCTCACGATGCGGAAGCATATGCGCCGCTTCACACGGCTCACCAATGGCTTTTCCAAGAAGGTCGAGAACCACGCCTTCGCCGTCGCCGCCGTCGCGCTCCACATGATGTATTTCAACTTCGTCCGCATCCATTCGAAGCTGCTGATGTCGCCGGCCATGGCGGCAGGCGTTTCGGATAAGCTTTGGGAAGTTGCCGATATCGTGGCTTTGGTTGAGGCTGGCGAGGAAGCACCTGCCAAGCGCGGGCCCTACAAAAAATCAGCAGCCTAAAGGCGCGACAAATGACGAAAGAGGAAGCCCGGACTGAGATTAGCAGAACGGCTCAAGCCATGTTGTCCGGCGCGATGTCCTATATCGAAGGCGCGCGAAGAATTGCCTTCTGCGCTTTCCTGCCGATCTTGAGACCGACCCTGATGCGATGGCATTCGTTGGGATCGACTCCGAGACTGATGCCATGCCGCTTGGATCGGTGCGCGAATATTGGCAATCGGATGCCTTGGAAAAACTCCGTCCAGAAATCGCGAAGGCCGAGGCATGGGCGCACAACTTTGGCAGTCCCTCTGCTGAACGGCTTGCGGCCAGATTTTCAAACTGACCCACTACCAGACCGTGCGCTCGGTTGACGGCGCGTACACATCATAAATTCCAGCGATTGAATTGCGCCCGCAGCCGAAGGCCCGCGGGCGTTGTCGTTTGAGTTCGCCCTGCGGGCTTTCCCATGTGCCCTGGATTGAGATCCGTCGAGGAAAGCCCAGCCCTTTGAGGCCGGACTTTCGCCTGAGTTAGCTCGCAGAGCGGACGGCCTTGGCCTGCGCGATCAGCGTCTGCAGCCCTGGTCCGCTTACCGAAACGATTCCGTCGTCGGAATGGATCTCTATCGAAGGCGGCGACTCATCCCCACCTTTATCCCCGAGGAAGAGAAGAGCCTCGCGCAGAGTATCGAAAGATCGCGAGGTAAAGGTCGAGCCCCAAATCTGCACAGTAGCTCGAACCGAGCCGTAGGCGTGCAGAGTGCTCATCGCAGCTTCAGTGGTCATGCGGTTACTCCTGCCAGCACATTGCAGGCGTACACCAACCCGACATCGCATCGCCTGTTCCATCGAAAGCGCAGGACATTGTCTCGCCCTGAGCCCCGATCGAAACAAGCCGAAGCCAGGCGCTCGTGGCAACAAGATAGCCCGGTGGCAGAAACGCAGGGCGGGTCAGCTTGGGCATCGGCGGCATCTAGGCTTTGAGAGCAGCCCCGTCTCGATCGCGAGCGGGCTGCGGCGCGCGCTGGTGGCGGTTAGGTAGACATGCTCACTTGAGCTGGCGAAAGCCATGTGCTGCGCTGAGACACTCGGCAAAGGTGTCGAGAATCCATTTCCGATCTGGCTTGCTGTCAGCCGCGCCACTCACGCTGAGTTCTTTACTTTCTGCATATGCAACTTCCTTCAGCAGCTTGAAGGCCACGGCTTGGGGCGAGCCCTCGCCGAAGTAGGCCGTCGTTTTTACGTCGGACATGTTATTTCCTCCCGGATCGCGCGCACGCTACTACCGCTGGCCGAGCACCTCTTCTGTAAGCCTCATATTGGTAGGCGTCCGCGCTTGCTCGGCCATTCAAAGTCATCATTCTCGAGTCGGCAAGGTCGCTCTACTTCTTGGATCCAGGCTTCCCGACAGGAATCTGCTCTTTCTCCGTCGTGTTAGGATTCTTCTCCGCGTCCCGCGTGCGGCGTTTAAGCATAGGCATTCAGCATATACGCGCGAGATTATGGCGCGGATGCAATGCGGCCTTCAAAGGGGGACGAGATGCGCTACGAGTACGCCACCGGCGACGCCAACAAGGTCGTGAGCGCCAAGGCTTCGCTGCACGAGCAGGCGGCACGCAACGGAGACGAGATCGTCGGCTCCCAAGTCTTCCAGTCGACGACGTATCCCAAACTCCAGCAGCACGACGCGACGCGACGCGACGAAAGGCCAGGAATTCACGATCATCCTGGGGTTCACCACGCAGCGCGAATTCGACAAGGCAAAGGCCGCGTGATGAGCGTATTCTCCCAGCGCCATTCAAGCGCGCGGCACAGTCGCTCCACCAGTAATCATCCCTGCGACCTGAAGAGCCTCTTTCCGAACGATAGGCGGAGCGATCATCGGGTTAGCCTGCACATAGGCGCAGTTGAGGGCGACCCGCTCAAGCGCCAAGGTGTAGTGGCTCTTCACATGTCCCTCGGTCGCCTCGATGTCCTGCACAGCTCGCAGGCTCAAACCGAAGTGAGCAGAGAGAGCCGACTGCGTCAGACCACAGACCTTTCGCATCGCGGCGAATTCAGCGCCAGTCATTGAAGTACACGCCTTTCCGAGCTATCCTACCAGGCAGGTGACCCGCTTGTTTTCGGTAGGAGCCGGGCTTTCGCCCGACCCCCTTTAGCGTCACTTGAAGATCAGAAGTAGGCGGGCAAACCAAAGTCTGATCTCAAGCTTCACATACCGTAGTCTCAAGCGGGTCACCTCCTTCGGCCAGCCGTGAGTGACCGACGTGTGCGCAAAATCTGTGTATCAGTTAACAAAAATACGCGAAATATGCGCATTTATTTCATGCGACCCCGTCCTCCAGACGGGGTTTTTCGTTTGGGAGCAGGGGATGGGAAGGCCGTCAGAGTTCACGCCGGAGATCGCTGACCGCATCTGCGACGAGCTTGTCTCGGGCGTAAGCCTGCGGTCGATCTGCAAAGCCGAGGACATGCCGGCCGCAAGCACGGTTTTCAAATGGCTTCGCGACCATGAGGGTTCTCGGAGCAGTACGCGCGCGCCAAGGAAGCGCAGGCCGATGCTCTATTCGACGAGATTCTGGACATCGCAGACGACGGCACGAACGACTGGATGCTGTCTCGCGCCGATGATGAGAACGAGGCGTGGCTCGTCAACGGCGAACATATTCAGCGATCGAAGCTACGGCTCGACGCCCGCAAGTGGATGGCGAGCAAGCTCCAGCCGAAGAAGTACGGCGACAAGGTTGCTCTGACAGGCGGCAGCGGCGGACCGATCGAGACCGTGACGCGCATTGAGCTGGTCACGCCTGGCGATGGCGACAACGAAACTAGCCAACGACGGGACCACTAACGCCAAGCTCGCCAACGTGGCGGCGGGTACGATCAAAGGTCGCGCCACGGCGTCCACCGGAGACCCGGAGGATCTGCCCCCTGCTCAGGTGCGCGCGATCATCGGAGCGACCGCTGTAGGTGAGGCCGTCCTGATGGCGGCCGACGCCGCCACGGGCCGAACCGCGATCGGCGCCGGGCCCCAACCGCAGACGGGATCGGGTGTCGGGCAGTTCGTCAAAGCGCCTGGCGTAGACGCCACCCCGTTCACCCTCCCGGCGAGCGGCACTTGGCTCTGGTACTACTGGGGCATAAGCGTCGTGTCGGGTGCGGTGAACTTTGCTCAAACCTCCGGCATCTCCGCCGGAGGGACAACTGTAGCAAGCGGAATCAGCGGTACCGCTTGGTGGGCCGGGCTCTGAGGATCACATGATTGACCTAACCTATCGTAGGGCCGATGGCTCGTTCGTCGCCCAAGTCTCCGGCATGCCCTATCACGTGCTCGAAGGCGATGAGCCGCTGTGGTCAGAAGCGGTAGAGCGCGCAATAGAGATGGGCGACGATCTAGGCCTAGAGCCACCACCGCCTGAACCAGAACTCACGGTCGAGCATTACCGTCGCGCCATCCAAGCACATGTCGATGCGACGGCGCAGGCCCGCAATTACGATAGCGGGCTAATCTGCGCGTCCTATCTCGACTCGACCAACCCGGCTTGGGCGGCCGAGGCGGCAGCTCTTGTCGCCTGGCGCGACGCAGTTTGGGTCTACGCCTATGCCGAACTGGCAAAAGTCGAAGGCGGCGAACGCGAGCAGCCTACGGTCGCTGAGATAGTCGCGGAACTGCCAGCGATCAGCTGGCCATAGTAAGACTCGGCCCCGGTTCCTTCGAGCCGCCTTCGGGCGGCGAGCTGACCATCTAGCTCGCCGCCATGTCGCTTAAGCCTTAGCCTTCGCCCGAGGGCGGGCAGGCGGCGCCTTCCTGCGCTGCTGTCCAAGCCCCATCTTCTTGGCGAGCTGCGAGCGCGCCTCAGCATACGCGGGAGCGACCATCGGGTAGTCGATAGGCAATCCCCACTTGGCCCGATATTCTTCGGGCGTCATGTCATAAGAAGTCCGCAGATGGCGCTTCAGCGACTTGTACTTTTTGCCGTCCTCAAGGCAGATCAAATAATCTGGGGTGATGGATTTCTTGATGGACACCGCGGGCACGGCCTTCTCTTCAGGTGCCGGAGCCTGAGATTGCCCAAGGCCAGCTAGCGCCGCATGCGTGCTAGCAATCAAAGCCGCCAAGTCAGTTTGCGGCACACTGTTGTTCGCCACGAAAGCCGACACGATATGGGCCGCGAGCGCGACAACGTCCTGATCATCTTCTGACATTTCTTTTTCTCACATTGAATTCACGATCAATCTCAATCTGATCGACGATTCTACTCATCGGCGCAAGGTATTTTTATAGCGGTCTTAGCAGAAAAACTCGGTCTCATTCTCGAAGCGCCTAGTCAGCGCTGCAACTGCTGGCAGCTTCTGCAACAACGACAACTGGGAAATCGGGCTTTTGGCGTTTGCGTGACCTCCAACCAGCCGCCTTCGCGGCTTTTTTCGTGCCCGGAGCACATTATGACGAACGCTGAACTTCAGCAGGTGCTGATAGCGCTCGGCTTCAAGCCTGGCTCAATCGACGGGAAGAGCGGACCGCTGACCAAGGCGGGCTTCGTCGCCTTCCAGCGCGCCAATGGGCTCGTCCCCGATGGAATCGCCGGGCCACAGACCGAGACCGCTCTCCAGCGCGCGCTAGCGGCGCCGAAGTCCGCTCGGCCGGAGCCCGACAAGACGGCGATGCAGGGCGAGGTGCCGTGCGTGAGGATTCCGGGCGGGGTCGTCGGCGCACCGCCCAATGTGACGAGCCTCAAGCTGCTCGACACCGCCCGTCCGATCGACACGATTTTCATCCACTGTACCGCCACGCCCGAAGGCAAGGACTACACCGTCGACGACATCCGCAGCTGGCACAAGCAGCGGGGGTTTTCCGACATCGGCTACCACTACGTGATCTATCGCGACGGCCGAATCATGGTTGGCCGCCCTATCGGCCAGGTGGGCGCACACGTTGAGAGCCACAACACGGGCTCGATCGGGATTTCCTATGTCGGCGGCGTGAGTGCCGACGGGAAGGTCGCCAAGGACACGCGCACTCCGGCTCAACGCTCGGCTTTGCTATAGCTCACGGGTGAGCTGAGGCGGCGGTTCCCGAAGATTTCGCGCGTCCGCGGCCACAACGAGGTCGCCGAAAAAGCCTGTCCGAGCTTCGACGTTCGTAATGATGTACTCGGCCGACTGAGCTGATCTTCAGAGGATCGGCAGTACGAGTGCAGTCCCGATCGCAATCACAAGCGCCACCCTGAGCCACATCCCCTTCAGGTTGTTGGCCATCATCTTTTCCAGAACCACCGCAACACTCCCACCCCACACCGAGGGTGAGGCTAGCGGCGAAATTCAGTTTCGTCACCTGCCAGTAGCGCGCCGCTCATGGGCCGGGCCCCTTCGAGCGCCGCTCCCGCATCGACTTCACCACCAGCAGCAGCATGGAGAGCAGCATGTTCAACAACGTTCAGTTCTGGAGCTTCCTGCGCCAGATCCTCCTGGCCCTCGGCGGCGGCCTCGTGGCCAAAGGCTATCTGGATAGCGGCACGCTTGAGGCCATCGTGGGGGCGATCATTACGATCGCTACGGCGGCCTATGGTCTGTGGGTTCGCCGCAAGGCCGGAATTGTCGCCGCCGCCGCTGCGTTGCCGGAGGTGACCCAGATCGTGACTACGCCGGAGATCGCGGCCAAGGTCGATGATCCCTCTGTGACGGCCCGCTAACCCGCGACGGGGGGACCATGCCAAGGAGGCCTCGCCAGAATGGTGATCGTCCGGGGGCTTATGTCGGGTGGTCGCAGAGCGACCGGGAAGAGCTCGGCATCCTGCGAACGCGCGTATCGGGGATCGAGCGCGATATCCCGATCATTGGACCCGGTCGAACTTGCCCGGGCAAGCGCAGCTCTCGATGCAGCTTGGAACGAAATCCGGTTGACCCTGCCCGACCCATTCGACGAGCGCGAACGAACGCATCTCGCTTACATTGTCGCCAGCTTGCTGGCTATTGCAGAGGACGAGGACGATCTAACGCAACGCGCCATCGAGCGGTATCGACGACGTGCAGCATAACCGCGGCCCCGCCAGCACCGCAGGCGGGGCTTTCTTGCTATCGCCCCAGTGTCGGCGCTTCGAGAATGATGCAGCACGCGAGTGCAACAACGACGAGCGCAACGAGGTAAAGCCACTCAGCCCTCGGCCGCTTGCTCATATTATGCTCCCAATTGGCATCGCGGCGCCCTATGGTGTGGAGCAATGCCGTTGTCATCGCTCCACGACCCCGCCTCTGTCGAGCAAGCACAACGTGCACTTGAGGCTGCTTGGGCGGAAATCGGAAAGCGAGGGCTTTGTTCCGATGACCCGGAAGGGGAGCGGACACGGTTGGCCTATATTGTCGCTGGCCTGCTCCGGAATAAGACCGCCGGTAACTTGGCGGAACATGCCATTGACCGGTTCCTGGCAGAGTTAGGGAACCCCGAGTAGCGCTGGCGCATTCCTCGCAAGAGGAGAAGCGCTATGCCTAAATACCGGGTGACTACCAAGGATCCGAGCGGCTCAGCCCGCCAGTCAATGGACTTCCCCAGCGAGCAAGCCGCGACCGATGACGCACAGCGGTCGTTGACATGGCGAAGGAAACTCTTCCGAACGGCGAGCGAGCCCACTTCAAGGTACGGTAATGAGGTCTATCGCGCTTCTCTCGACTTCAAGGGCGAAGGCCGAAGAAAAACCGGAGCGCCCGAGGAACCGGCCGACGACTAGCCAGTTCATAGCCCGGCGCTCTCGGGATCCTCGCGCCATGCCTCTCGCCGACTTGCATCTCCCCCGGTCCTCGTCGGCGAGAGGCAGCCCTTCAGAGCCAGTAGCTCGAATTCGTCCAGCGGACGAACCTGGGCCTTTTCCCTCCGACGCAGCGTGCTAGCTTGATCTCGGCGCTCCCCAACCAGCGCCATGCCTCTCGCCGGTGCAGTCGCTCCCCCGCGTACATCGGCGAGAGGCAGAGATTTGTCCGAATGTCGCAATCGCAGCAGAAGCCTTGAGCGAAAGTCCCGTCATCGATCCCGACCACATTCCCGAGACGTTTGTCGCAGGCCCTTTCAACTACTCGGGGACGGGCGATTTCGCGAGCCTGACCTTTACGCACGTGCGGCCAGTAGCGGAAAAGATGCTGGCCGGTCCATCGACGGAACTAAGTTTCGAAGCGGTAGTTTGAGCTCGGCTTGTGATGCCAGTGGAGGGGCTGAATTTTCGCGACTCGATTGATGCGCTTTTGAGTGGTCGAGCGGCAGATAAAGGGCAAAGCCACATGACCAGTCACTAGCCCGCCGGTACTCGACGTGCGTCCTTTATTGCTTGATTTTCGCCCGCAGAATCGCGTTACACGTTCCAGATCGCCGCCAGCTCGCCGAAGGCCTCGGAATCAGCTGCCTTTGCTGGGGCGCCCGGGATCGATAATTCCGACGGCTTCCGATCGCCGGTGCTTTCCCGAACCTTCGACGGCGCCGAAGCAGGCGCGGGCTCTGCCGTTGGAGTTCCCGAGCCCGGCCGTGGGCGGCTATCCGACGCTCGGCGCGGCTGACCGACGGTGTCGTCGTGTCCAGGCTTTTCGCGTGGCATGGCCGCCTCCATCCTCATTGCAGATGCTTGCTCAATGTCCGGCGGAGGCGAAGGTTCTTGGTTTCCTAGCGGAACTTTGTACGTTTGGATTTGTTGGAATTCTGCGCCGCGCTCATCAGCGCAAAGGCCTTGCAGCTGCCTTGATGGGCAGGAGTCCAAGAATGGACGAGGCCCGCATCGAACATATCGCCAGAGTGCTCTGCCGCGCCGCCCGAACTGATCCCGATGCGCTGGTCGATGCGGTGGACGGTCCCCGTTTCAATCGCTCGCTAGCGCCTGCGGTAGCGGGCACGCCAGCTTGGCACCGATTTAGGCTCGCGGCTCAGAACTTCTGTGAGGCGCGGGATTTCCTCTCGATCGACAATCGGCCGTCAGCAAAAGCCTAATCATCGAGCGCGCATGTCGCGCGGGGGGTTGCCGGGATCCCGTCGGAAGTCAGTTGGGCCGCGTCCGCAGGATATCCTCCATCCGCTCAAGGTCGGCTTTCAGGGCGTCCGCACCTGCTTGGCCACGGATGGTAACGAGAGGTCGGCCGTCCCGCCCATCCTCCGGATTGCCCGAGCCGTTCAGGAAGCGCAGCCGCTGAGCCGCCGGCATGCGAAGTATGGTGTCGACCTCGCACTGCCGGTGCCCATTCGCTCGACCAGGTCGAAACCTCCCGGCCGGCGAGGTGGGAGAAGACCATTGGCGGCTTGGCTGGCGGATAGGTCACGGCAAAACTCCTGAACCGGAACGTCTAGCTGCGATCAGCGTTGAGTCGCTAGTTACCTAACGGGAGTTGTGTGTCATGCGACACCATTGGTTCGGCCCGGCCGTACGCGTCGAGACGGCCAATCCCGGCCAACCCAGTATAGTGAACTCGGTCGAGAAGGCCGCGGAGCAATTGTTTGGATGGTCGGTTCGCGGCCCGGAATGGCATAGGGCAGTGGACTGCTGCGCGGAAGCGTTGACGGGCCACATGCCCGCCGCTCAAGTACGGGCTGCCTTTATCGACGCAGCAGTAGCGGCCGGCCGCCTCGTTGATCCCTCGGCAGCGGTTAGGATTTTGCAGCCCGCGCGGCGGGCACGGTCCATCGGGCGATTGCCAAAGCGGGTCGTCACGGCTCGCAGCGCGTGAGCGTTCGCCCGGTCGACTCAATCTCGAACAGGCAATCGGCGATGAAGCGCACTGGGGTGCCGTCTTCAAGCTCGTAACGTGTCACGTTCACATCGGGGAACGGCCGATAGACGATGACGGCATAGCGCTTGCCGTCCTCGTCATGGCAGATCTCGCGATAGAGCTCCAGATGGGCGGGATTGAGATGGGCCGCGATCTTGTCGCTTAGCCCGGAACGTTTCGGCTGAGTATGCATCGCAACCTCCAACGCAACTGATGGAGGCTCAACTGTCTGGCCGCAGAACCGTTCCGCGAGTTGAGGACGAGCGGCAGCTCGGCTCGGCCATGTCAGCCGTTCGCATGTGAAGCTCCCAGAGTTCCAGCGACAGGGTCAGGAGAATGAGCTCCACCTCCTCTGGCGATTGCTCGGTAGCTCCGGACATTTCCTGGATACGCAGCAGCACGCGCTCGCGATCGTCCTCGCTTTGGATCGCGGTGATGAGCTGATGCATTATCTGATCTACTCTCTGGAGTTGGTGCGGTGGCTGATGTGACCTCGGCAAGGTTGCAAATGAGCTAATTCCCTTGACCAAGAAGAGATATTTTTAGCCGCGCTAGGAACGGGGCAGGCGTGATGACGTTGAGTCGCCGTCAGTGTGTTGCGTTCGGTGGTGTTGAGCATGGCGAGGCAGCCGCGTCGCGTCTTGAGGGCTATGCCTGCCGGCGAGGTGGTGAGCAGCCCGCCAGTCAAAGCGCGTCGCGGCGCTGCCAAGCCCGATCTCTTCGCAGAACCGATGCCGGCACGGATTGAGCCCTGCTTGGCTCTCCTGCAGTCGAAGGCGCCGACAGGGCCGGACTGGGCCTTTGAAGTTACGTGGGACGGCTATCGCCTGGCGGTCCATCGTGACGCTGGCGGCGTGCGGATTATCACCCGCGGCGGCCATGACTGGACGCATCGCTTCCCCTCGATCGCGGCTGAGGCGGCTTCATCCTCGACGCTGGCAGCTTCATCCTCGATGGCGAGGCGGTGGTGCTCGACGGAGCCGGCCGAGCCGATTTCGGCTTGCTGCAGCAGGCGCTCGGCGGTCGCGGC